>CAMUZS010000001.1 GCA_947165285.1 uncultured Mycoplasmatota bacterium | reverse complement strand
TGTACTGTTAAAGTGTCATTTTCAAGTCCAGTAGAAACAGCTGCAGTTACATTAGCTAGTAATGAATATTTGATAATATCAGATGTTAAAGCTAATTCAAGTCTTTGGAAAGCTGCTTCATCATCAACTAAGTCAGGTCAATATGCGTTTAATTCTAAATCTGGAAGTATACCAGCTGGTGAATATGAATTATTTTCATTTGATTTAGCATTAGATCCTATAGTTACTGAAAAAGTTAAAGATGATACTGCAAATTGTGGTCAACTTTGTATTTCAGCTGTAACTTTTGATGGAATAGAAAAAAACTTTGACGATAGCGCTAATTCTACTACTTGTTTTGCTCCAGTAGTTACACCTGAAAAATGTACAGGAGATAATTGTAACAGTAATCCATCAACAGGTGCATTTGCAAATTATGCTTTAATAGGTGCTGGAATTATAGTTGCAATTTCTGCAATCGTAATTGCTAGAAGAAATAATAAATTCTTTAGAGTATAATAAAATAATAAAAAACAAGATTTATTCTTGTTTTTTTTATTGAAAAAAAAGGAAAAATAATGTATACATATAATATATATAATTGAAGAGGTGATATTAATGTTAGAATTAAAAAATATTAAAAAAAGTTATAAAACAGGAACATTTATTCAACATGCTTTAAATGATATAGATTTAGTATTTAGAGAAAAAGAGTTTGTGGCAATACTTGGTCCATCAGGATCTGGAAAAACGACATTATTAAATATTATAGGCGGTTTAGATAGATATGATTCTGGTGATCTAATAATAAAAGGAAAAAGTACAAAAAAATTTAAAGATAAAGATTTTGATGCCTATCGTAACAAATCTATTGGATTTATTTTTCAAAGTTATAATTTAATTAGTCATATTAGCATTTTAGATAATATTGAAATGACTATGACTTTATCTGGTAAATCGGCAAAATATAGAAAGAAAAAAGCATTAGAATTATTAAAAAAAGTTGGTTTAGAAGATCATAAAAATAAAAAACCTAATCAACTATCTGGTGGACAAATGCAACGTGTTGCAATTGCAAGAGCATTGGCTAATGATCCAGAAATTATTTTAGCAGATGAACCAACAGGTGCACTTGATACGAAAACAAGCAAACAAATAATGAATTTAATTGAAAGTATTGCTAAGGATAAATTAGTAATTATGGTTACACATAATCCAGAATTAGCTCAAATGTATGCCGATAGAATTATAAATATGCAAGATGGAAAAATAATAGATGATTCAAATCCACTAACAACTAAAGAAATTAAAAGTGAATATTCACTAAAGAAAACAAAAATGTCATTTTTCACAGCATTACATTTATCCCTTAATAATATAAGAACTAAAAAGGGTAGAACATTATTAACAGCATTTGCATCATCAATTGGAATTATTGGAATATCCCTTATTCTAGCTTTATCAAATGGCTTTCAAAATAAAATAGTTGATTTTGAACATCAAGTAAGTGATGCAATGCCAATAATTATTTCTGCAACTAAACAAGATATTAATGCTAGTAGTATGTCTAGTTTGATTTCATCTGAAACTGGTATGTCAAAAGAAAAGAAGGAAAATGATTTTACAGATAAAAAGATTGTTACCAAAAGTAAGGAAAAGGATGTTTTAAACAGATCAATAAATCCTTTAACTAACGAATTTATTGATTACTTAGATAAAATGCCAAGTGATTATTTATCATCAAAATTATTAAGTAATAGTATAACTAGTAATTTTATTCAAAAATATGACAATAAATACATTGGTATTAATAATTTAAATGTGTATTCTATGCCAATTCCTCAAGAAATAGATAATAATAATAATGTTATAAAAAACTATTATGATGTAATATATGGTAAAATGCCACAAAAATATGATGAAGTAATTATTGAAGTTGGAAAAGATAATACTATATCTCCTGATTTTGCTAAAGCTTTAGGTCTTGAAAAAGATGAATATACTTTTGACGAAATATTAAATTCAACAATTAAAGTTGTATATAATAATGATTATTATCAAAAATATGATAAGATGTTTATTCCTAGAGAAATAAATGATGAATTATATAATAATGAAAATAATATCACTTTAAAAATAGTAGGAATAATAAGAATTAAAAAAGATAAGTTTTCAACAATAGGAGTATCAGATAATAATAATGTATTCTATTATACAAGTGATTATGAAAAACTGATTAAAGAAAATTCTATAAAATCAGATATTGTTAAAGTTCAAAAAGATGTAGATTATAATGTTTTAACTGGAATTCCTTATGATTTAGAAAATGAACAAGGAAAATATATGAAACATATTAATCTATTAGAATTAGGTGGAGTAGAAACTCCTGGACTTATTTATATATATCCAAAAGATTTTGATTCAACTGATAAAATTGTAGATTATTTAAATAAATATAACGAAGGAAAAGATGAAAAAGATAAAATATCATTTATTAATCAAGCAGAACTTGTAAATAATATGACAGGCTCAATCATGGGTGGAATAACTGCAGTGTTAATTGCCTTTTCATCAATATCACTAATTGTATCATCAATTATGCTTGGAATAATAACATATATTTCAGTATTAGAAAGAACAAAAGAAATAGGTATACTTAGAAGTATAGGTGCACGCAAAAAAGATATAAGAAGAGTATTTAATGCTGAAACATTTATTATAGGTATAACATCTGGTATTCTTGGAATATCAATAGCTAATTTATTAATTATTCCAATAAATGTTTTGTTAAAAAATTTAACTACTTTAGATAATGTTGCAAGTCTTAATCCAATTCATGCAATAATTTTAGTTGGTTTAAGCGTTGGATTAACATTAGTAGGTGGATCAATTCCATCACGTATAGCATCAAAACAAGATCCAGTAATAGCCCTTAGATCAGAATAAAAATACCGTTAAGGTATTTTTTTAATCTCTAATAATAAAATTATGATATAATCTCTTTAAGATATTTATATTTTCTTTTGAGGTTGTATATGAAAAAGTATTTTAAAGAAACGTGGGTATCATATCTTATAGCAATTGTTATATCATTTATGTTATTTATATTTGAACCTATAAATATGTATTCATCAAATATAAATGATTTTTGGTTTGATTTTAATATATTAATAAAACCATCTATAATTGTTTTTTTAATATCAACTATAGGAATTATTTTAGTAATGAATATATTATATTTTATAAATAAAAAATTATTTAAAATATCCAATATAATTTTATTTATAGGATTTTTATGTACTTATATTCAAGGAAATTATTTAGTCGGAAATTTACCAGTATTAGATGGAACACCAATTGATTGGTCAAAATATATTGTTGATAATATAATAACAGTTGTAATGTGGCTTATTGTTATAATAATATCCATAATATTATGTAAAAAATATAAAATAAGTAATTATATAAAATATAGTGGATATGTTACTTTAGCAATATTTGCAATGCTAAATATATCGTTAATTACTACTTTTGCAACAAAAGATGTTTTTAAATCAAAATATTTTGATGTTATTTCTACATCAACTATCAAAAATATTAATAAATATTCTAATAATAAAAACTTTATTATTTTTTTACTAGATGCAGTAGATTCAAAATATTTTTCAGATTCATTAAATAGTATTAATGAATATAGTGATACATTTAAAGATTTTACATATTATCCAGATACTATGTCAATACATCCATTTACACAAGAATCAATTCCATTAATACTAACTGGAAAAGTATTTGAAAATCAAGAACCATATTTAGATTATTCAAATAAAGCTATGAAAGAATCTTCTCTTTTTAATGAATTGTACAATAATAATTATGAAGTAAATGTTTATGAAAAAAGTTTTAATTTTTATGATAAAGACGCTTTAAAAATTGCAAATATAGTTAATACTGCTGAAGATAAAGATCAAATTAATACTTTAAAATTTATTAAAGAAGAATCTAAATATTCATTGTTTAGATATTTACCATTTTTTATAAAAAAATATTCTAAAATAGAAACATTAGATTTTAATATAACAAAAAAGGTATTATCTGATGGTGATTATTATAGTGATGATAATATGAAATTTTTGAATGAAATAAAAAAAGGTATTACAAAAGATCCAAATAATAATTTCAAATTTATTCATTTAGATGGTGCACATGTTCCATTTAATTTTGACAAAGATTTGAATTTGAAAAAAAATGCATCATATAAAGATGAAGTAGAAGGATGTTTAAATTTGACTAATCAATACTTTCAAATATTAAAAGAAAATGATGTTTATGATAATTCAGTAATTATAGTAATGGCTGACCATGGCTTTGCAATGGAAAGTGATTTTAAGACAACATTTGAAGGAAGACAAAATCCAATATTATTTATAAAAGGTTACAAAGAAAAACATGATGAAATGATAATATCTGATAAAAAAATATCATATGTCGATTTAAAAGATGCTTATAAAGATCTATTAGAAAATAAAAAAAGCAATGATTTATTTTTAAATATTAATTCTAATCGTACAAGGAGATATTTATTTTATGTGTATTCTAATGAAAAACATATGATTGAATATGAAACTAATGATAAAGCTTGGGAAACTAATAAAATGTATAAAACAGGAAAAGAATTTAATTTGAAAAAATAACAGGATTACCTGTTATTTTTACATATTATATTCATTTTTATAATCTTCATATAATTCTTTGAATCTATTATAATGAACAACTTCTCTTTGTCTTAAAAATAATAATGGATTAATTAATTCTTTATTATCAGTTAAATCAATTAAACTTTCATATGATGCTCTAGCTTTTTCTTCAGCAGCCATATCTTCGGCTAAATCAACAACTGGATTTCCCGTTGATGCAATATATTTTGCATCAAATGGAATACCGGATGCATTAATAGGGTAAACCCCTTTTCCATGTTCAGTATAATAATCTGATAATCCATATTCTTTTAATTCTTCAGGTGTTGCATCTTTTATTAATTGTTTAAACATAGTTGATATCATTTCTACATGTGCTAATTCTTCAGTTGCAATATCTATAAGTAGAGCTTTTCCTCTTTCATCAGGCATAGAAAAACTTTGAATATAATATCTCATTGCAGCAGCAAGTTCTCCAGCTGAACCTCCTAGACCAGTTAATATACATTTAGCCATATTTAAATCCTTCTTTTGAATATTAATAGGGTATTCTAATTTTTTTAAATACTTAAACATATTTTGTACCTCCATCTTTATCCCATGGCCAAGGATTATTAATCCAATCATAACTATTTCCTTTTACACATGTAAGTTCTAGTGGACCATATTGTTTTTCATAAACATCTTTATACTTTTCATATTCACTTAAGCAATTTTGAAATCTTTCAAAAACATCATTATCTTCTGGATGTAAATCTAAATATAATCCTAAATCAATTAATGCAAAATATGTTTCACATAATTTTAATTTTAATGTATCTTTTTCAGTTAATGCTTGTATTATTTCTTCTTTATAATTTCTATAAGGTTTATATTCATTGTTAAACATATTTCCTCTTTGCAATCCAATGCTATCATTAACTAATTTAGAATTATTATTTGTATTTTTTAATTTGTTCATATTATTAATTAAAAAATTAATATCAGATATTTCATCAAATAACATATTATCATCCTCCCATAGTAATTTATGTTTTACTAGGATTTTATACTAGTTAAATAACCCAATTTTAAGTATACATTTTAAAATTCATGTGATAAAATAATATAAAGAAAAGAAGGGTAAGTATTATGAAAGAAGATAATAAAAAGAAAAAAACTACAACAGCTAAAAAAACTAGTAGTGTAAAAAAGGCAAGCACTGCTTCAAAAACAACTGCAAAAAAAACTACAACAAAAAAAGCACCAGTTGCAGCTAAAAAAACAACAACTGCAAAAAAAGCAACTCAAAAAAAAGAAACAGTAAAAAAAGTTGCTCCTAAAAAAGTTACTAAAGTAGCACCAAAGAAAACTGTTGTAAAAAAAGTAGAAGAAAAAAAGATTGAACAAAAAAAAGTTGAAGAAACAAATATTCAAAAAAATGAAAAATATGATAATCAATTAATTGCAAGAGGTGTATTAATTGTTGCTTGTTCATTAATAATTGTATTTTTAATAATTGGATTTATTGATTCAAGTGTAAAACAAATTAACATAGGAAATAGTAATACTCAATCTTATATAATAAAAAAGAACGTAATTGATAAAAGTCATGTATTAGAATTAAATAATGCAAAAGAATCTTTATCAAAATTAAATGGAAATTATTTTGTTTATATTTCTTATACAACAAGTTCTTCAATTGATTTATTTGAAAGAGATTTAAAAAAAGTTATTGATAAATATGATTTAAAAGATAAATTTTATTATATTGATGTAACAAATATTATTAAGAAAAATGATTATTTAAAAGAAATAAATAATTCATTAGGATATTTAGATACATTAGTAACTCAAGTTCCAACAATTGTTTATGTAAATAGTGAAAACATTATAACAAGGGATAGTATTATAGCAAGAAGTGATAATAAATTAATTCAAATTGGTGATTTTCAAAAATTATTAGATATAAATGAGTTTAAAGAAAAAAAATAGTTTAACTATTTTTTTCTTTTCTAGGAGGTAGTAATGTTAAATATAGTTTTATTTGAACCAGAAATTCCACAAAATACTGGTAATATAATGAGAACATGTGTAGCAACTCATACTAAATTACATCTTATTAAACCACTAGGTTTTTCTTTAGATGAAAAATATATAAAAAGAAGCGGTGTAAATTATATTAAATACTGTGATTATGAAATATATGAAAATATTGATGATTTTTATTCTAAAAATAAAGGTACTTATTATTATTTAACAAGATATGGTCATAAAGCTCATACATCATTTGATTATTCAAATAAAGATGAAAATATTTATTTTATATTTGGAAAAGAATCAACTGGTATTCCAAGAGAGTTATTAAAACCACATATAGATAATTGTATGAGAATTCCAATGACAGATAAAGTCAGAGCATTAAATGTTTCTAATAGTGTAGCTATTATGATATATGAAGCACTACGCCAACAAGATTATCTTGATTTATTAAGAAATGAACCACATAAATCTATTAATTATATTGAAGAAGCAGGTGATATTGATGAAATGTAAACATTGTGGATATGCACTATCTAATAACTCACCACTATGCCCTCATTGTGGTATGTTAATGAGTGAAGAACAATTAAAAAGAAGAAAACAAATAAATGGATATAATAATCCGTATATGGAAAGATTAAATGAATTGAATAAGAAAAAAATTGATGATAATATTGAAGAACAAAAAAAGGTTAATACAATTAAAGCAGATTTAATTATACTTGGTATTGTAATAATTATAATAATATTGGCAATAATAATATATATGAAAAATAGGTGATTATATTGTCTACAATACTTCTTTGTTTAGAAATATTTATAGCTAGAATATTAGATGTTTCAATTGGTGTTATAAGAACAATGGAACTTGTTAAAGATAATACATTTAAAGCAGTTATTCTAGCTTTTTTTGAAGTTTTAATTTGGTTTTTAGTAGCTAGAGAAGCTTTAATATCAAATGATATTAATTTTTTAATAGCTATTTTTTATTCACTTGGTTATGCAACAGGAACACTATTTGGTGCATATCTTTCTAAAAGATTTATTAAAGGTAGTGTTGGAGTTCAAATAATAACTACAAAGATAAAATCAAAAGAAATAAATAAAATAAAAAAGGAAGGTTTTGGAATATCATCACTAGATTTAAATGGTAAGGGTAAGAAAATGTTAATAATTGAAGTAGATAAAAAAAGTCTCAATAAATTATTAATTAGAATAAAAAAATTAGATAATAATGCCTTTATAACTGTTAGTGATACAAAATATGTGTCAAATGGATATGTAAAATGAAAGAAGGAAAATGATTTGTTCCCCCTGACGAGAGACTTAGGTCTCTCATTTTGTTTGTTTATAAGGCTTCATAGCCTTTTTATTTTATTTTAGGTGGCTCATATTTTTTTAATTATTAATTTCTGGTATAAATATATTCAAAGTATTGAAATTTAGTTAAAACTAACGAAAAAATGACTCATTTATGTTATAATGATTAGTAGGGATAATGATATGGAGGGTTAATATGTTTGATGAAAAAAGAAATATGAAATTAAAATGTTTTGAATATCTTGGTTCATATGGTGAAAATATTAGAACTAAATTTAATAATATATGTAACAAAACCGGTATGTATAATGTTCCGGAAGAGTTATTTCAAAAAAGAACTCCAAGAAAAAACAGAGTATTAATTTCATGGAAAACAGTTAAAAAAAATAATTTAGACTTAGATAAACTTAAATCTTTTGAAAATGGAATAGTTGTAGAATTTATGAATAACGATTTTTTTGATGATGAAAATCAAAATAATCCTTTATTTATTGAATTAAAAAAACGACTAGGATCAGATGAAAACGTTTCATCTATAATAACTTTTAGATCAGAAAATGGTAGTTCTTCATCATCTATTCCAAGACTAGCCTTTTCAAAGTTTATTGATAATACTCAAGTTGAATATAATGGACAAAATATAGTTATTAATAAGAATAATTATATGGATTATATATTAGAAAAAACTGCTGATGGATTGGGTTCAGGTGTTGGTAATGATAAGTGGAAAGGTTTTCTATTTGTTTCCATAAGAGGTGGACAGCAAGATACTATTGAAACGCATAAAGATAATCAAATAACCTTATTTAATCCTGCCTGTGAATATGCAAATGCTGAAGTTAGTTTAGATATAGACTTAACATTAGCATATTTTGCAATGCGTAGTATAGATTTTGATAATTTACCTGATGATAAGAAGAAACAACACAAAGAAATAGTTGATAATTTATCTAAGATGTTGGAAGAAATTACTTATGATTTAAATGGCAATATTATTTCATTATTTAAGTATTGTAATATGCATCCATCTATGGCAATTAATGAAAAAAGATTATTAGATCCAATACAATTGAGAGATATTTCTATAAGTAGTTTTAATATTACTGAATCTGCTGATCCAGAAAGTATAGATATAACACATAATGAGGCTGTTAATAAAGAATTATTTTATTGGGATAGTGAAAGAAAATGCGTTTTATCTCCGGCTAGACCAACGAATTTATTTTGGTCATACCATCTTTCAAATATGATGCAACAAGACTTTAATTTAAGTGGTTATATTGAATATGAGGAAGAAATATATAATAAAAGGCAAGAATTTAAAGAATTTTTTGATTTTACAAATGATATTTAACGAGGAGAAGATATGAAAAAAATAAATGAAATTAAAAAATTACTGCCAAATAATATTGAAGAGTGTTTATTAATTTCTGCTATTTTTGATGTTAGTCGAAAATATGATAATATGTTTGTTAAAGAATTAAAAAAAATAAAAAAGAATATGGGTATAACTATTGATACAATAGAGCGAAATAAATTAAGAAAAGCATATTATTATTCTTTACCAAACAAATATAATTTGAAATTTTTATATACTGATGAACAATTATCTGAAGTTTTAGATGATTTTATAGCGAGGTTAAAAAATTACAATTCAAATACTATTATTGCATCCTTAGAAAAGCGAATCGAAGATGTTGGTAGTAATAGAGTTAGTGACAATACAAGAGAATGGTTAATACAATATAACAAAAGAAGAGAAAAATGGGATTATTCATTATTAATCTTAAATATTAATCAAGAATTGTTTTCAAAATTGAATCACTCTATTGATAAACTTACTAGTTTTGTAAGTAATACATATGAGAAATTGGAAAATTATAGATATTTGACTATAGTTTTTGATGGAGACTTATTTGATAATGTTGGTAAAAATGTTACTTGGCAGATAATATATAAGATGAGTGTATTTGCAGAAAATTTTATTCAATTTAAAGATAAGTTTTTCCCATTTCATAAAGAAAAACAAATAAAAAGACTATCTGAATTTTTAAAAGAAAGAAACATAGAAAATTATGATAAATTGTCTTCAGATTTTTATAATAGTATTTCTTGTGGGTTTAAATTTGAAGATTGTTATATAAGCTCTGATATTAGTAAAAAGATATTAGTTTTAAAAAAAATTGAGTTAGATGATACTAATGTTTTATGCCCATCATGTATGACAAGTATTCAACAGGGAAATTCATATCCAGAAATGTTTTTAAGAAGTTGGGAATGTAAAAATCCAAAGTGTCCAGATAGGAGTAAATCTGGTAGAGGTAAAAGATTTGATGAATATGGTACATATAGATATTTTAAATTATCAGAGGGTAATAAAAATAATATAATAAGCGATGATTTATATAAAAGTTGGCACAGAGATATTTTTGATACTAATTTAGACTATATAGACTATTTGATAAAATCATATGCTTGGAATTCTGAAAAAATTGGTTTAGTAAATTATAAAAAAATAAATAAAAAAACAGATAGAAAAATAGTAATGGTTAATGATATGAACTTATTTAAATTATCAGATATTACGTATAATAATTTACCTATTGTTAAATTGTTTAATAGAATACATGATCAAATAACTAATGAAGAAACTTTAAAAAGTGAAAAATTAACCAATGAATTAAATGTATATAATGAGAATTCATCTATATATTTAAGAAAAATTGCGAGCAATCAAATAGGCGCTGCTATTACTTCTCCACCTTATTATAATGCTAGAGAATATTCTCAATGGGATAATTTAATTATGTACTTGATTGATATGATGATTAATGCTAATTCCGTATATTCTTCATTAATTAATAATTCTTATTATTTATATAATATTGGTGATATTGTTTCGGAGGATAATGTTTATGTTAATTCAAATATGTCTAAGCATAGAATACAATTAGGATTTTTATCATGTATGTTTTTTGAAATTATAGGTTATAATTTGTGTGGAAATATAATATGGGATAAAGGAGAAGTTCAGTCTAAAAGAAACTCAACTATAAATTTATTTAGTGGTTATATTAAACCAGTAAATTGTTATGAGCATATTTTTGTATTTAATAAGGGAAAAGATTTAAATGATAACAGCAAGATTGTTAAAATAAGTCCTGTAATTAAAATAAATAGCAAAGGAGAAAATAAATACAAACATACAGCGCCATATCCTGTGGAACTAGTGTCACAAATTAAAAGTTTTGCATTAAAAAATAAATATATTTTAGATCCTTTTTTAGGAAGCGGAACTACATTAGTTTGGTGTAGAGATAATAAATATAAAGGCATTGGATTTGAGCTTAATAAAGATTATTATAATTTATGCAACGAAAATATATTTAAAAATGAAAAGGTTAATGAAAAAGAGGATTAACATATGAAAGTATTAACTTTAAAACAGCCATGGGCAACCTTGGTAGCAGAAGGAATAAAAAAATATGAGTTTAGATCATGGAAAACTAAGTTTAGAGGAAAAGTATTAATACATGCTGGTGCTGGAATTGATAAGAAGGAGATGGAGAAATTTAAAAATTTAAATTTAGCTTTTCCATCCAAAAAAATAATTGCAATAGTAGATATTGATGACTGTTTGGAATTAAATGATGAATTAAATAAAAAAATAATAGCAGAAAATAATATAGCTTATGGTGATAAATATCGAAGTGGTTACGCTTGGAAATTATCTAATGTTAAAAAATTGAATATTAATAAATCTATTAATGGACAGCTTGGATTATGGAATTATGATATAGATTACATGAAATATTTATAAGGGTTACTTTGTGTAATTCTTTTCTTATATTAGAAAAAATATAAGTGTTAGAATAAAATCAGGAGTAAAGCAAATTAGAATTCATGATTTTAGACATAGTTGTTGTTCTCTATTAATAAATAATGGAGATAATATTACAATGGTAGCAAAGTATTTAGGTCACACCAAGGTTGATGAAACACTTAATACATATTCACATATGTTTCATAATAAACTTGATGATTTAGTTAACACAATAAATGAATTGAATAGGAAAAATAATAATTAATGAAATGACTTTATAATTAAGATAAACATGAGTTATATGATATAATATTAAAAGAAGTTGGGATGTTATTTTATGCTAAATAAAGAATTAAATATAAATGATGATATATTAAGGCAAACAATAGAATCAAATGTTCTAAAAAGAAATTCAAAGTTAATAATGCTAGCTAAATTATTATCCAGTATTAATTTGAACACAATAATCTCTATAGATGGTAGATGGGGAACAGGAAAAACTTATTTTGTAAAACAATTTAAGTATATAGTTGAACATATTGATGACTATATAGATAATAGAATTTTAAATGATGAAGATAAAAATGCTTTTAATAAGATACATGATACAAGTTTAATAGTTTATTATAATGCATGGGAAAATGATTCTCATACAAATGCATTAGAGTCATTAATATATAATATTTTAAATGAATATCCAAAAATGAAAGATCAAGTAGCTGATTTTGCTAATTTTAAAAAAGTATTTAAAAAAATTTGCAGAGACGTTATATACAAGGGGACATTAGAATTATTTGATATTAATAATTTTGATGACCTAAAAAATTTTAGCGAATTATCCAATGAAATTATAACTATTGAAGAAAAGAAAAAAGCCTTTAATGAATTAATAAATTTAATTATTGGCGATAAGAATAGGCTGATTTTAATTGTTGACGAACTAGATCGTTGTAAACCATCTTTTGCACTTGAATTATTAGAAACAATAAAACATTTTTACAATAATGATAAAATTACTATAATTGTATCAACTAATAATTATGAATTGTCAAATACTATAAAAAATTATTATGGTAATAATTTTGATGGATATGGTTATTTAAATAAGTTTTACGATTCTATAATAAGCTTAGATAGAATAAATATTAAAAATTATCTACAACAACAATTAAATTTTTGTAAAGAAACGTGGGTGTGGCACGATTTGAGTTATTTGATTATGATACATTATAATTTTTCTTTAAGAGAATGTAATAGATTTGTCACATTATATAATATGTTAAAATCATATATAGAAAATGATAGAAATTATTTTGAGGATAGAAAATATGTTCATACCTGTATTTTAATTCCCATGGCATTAGCTTTAAAGATTAAAGATATAAATAAATATAATTCTTTTATCAATAAAAAAGGTGATAAAATAATATTAGATTTTTTAGATAATTCTATTTCTAATACAAAATATGAAAGTTGGATTAGGGAACTAGAAAAATTACCTAGTGATGTTGATTATAAACAAAAGATTCTAGATATTTATTATGAAGTATTTGATAATGAATATAATTATTATAAATTTCCTTTCTTTGATGCGATTTCATTGCTTGGCACAGATTTACTAATTCAAAACAATCAAGATAGTGATTAAAATAGTATAATAATCAATGATAAGATTATATAAGTTTTAGATGGCATTTAGGTGGCAAATATTTAAAAATTAGTTTAAAAGCTAATTTTTAGTTTTTTATTAAACCATTATAAACTAAGACTTAATAAGATTTTGTGAAAAACTATAATTTTTAGATTGGAATTCCCTCTGAAGAGAACAATATTAATGCTGTAAATATTTGTGTAAAGTAATAAAATATTATATGTATACAATTGACTATTGATGTAAATAGTAGTATTTTTAAGGTACTTAATAGAGAGTTATAGTTACATATTGGCTGTACTTGAATTTATTCACTTATGGCGAGTATGTAACTGTAAGTTTAATATCTATTAATGATTTTTATTAATATATATTAAATTACTCGCATTTTTTAGGAATGCTAAGTTATTATCTTACTATTAAGTATGTAATTACATGGGAAAGTGGCCCAAAGATAATAGATTAATTAATGAATCTGTCAATTTATTAGTTAATTCATTCTTCCACTTAGAATATGTTGTTTTGACAGGCAACATATTTTTTTTGTTTTAATAATAAAACTAGTATTATACTAGTTTTTTTGATATACTTATTAAAGGGAATAGGAGACTATTTATGGAAAAAGATAATGTAGCAATAAAAGTTACTAATATGACTAAGACTTTTAAATTATATTCTGATAAAGCAAATACTTTAAAAGAAAGATTAGTTAGAGGCAGAAAAAATAAAACAGAAGTTAGAACAGTTTTAAAAAGTATAGATTTAACTATTAATAAAGGAGAAACAGTTGCTTTAATTGGTGTAAATGGATCAGGTAAATCTACTTTGTTAAAATTGATGACTAAAATTATCTATCCTAATAAAGGAAGAGTTACGACACATGGAAAACTAACATCTTTACTTGAACTTGGAGCTGGATTTCATCCTGATTTTACTGGTAGAGAAAATATTTACTTTAATGCTGCAATATTTGGATTAACAAAACAAGAAATAAATAAAAGAATAAATGATATCATTGAATTTTCTGAACTTGGTGAATTTATTGATTCACCAGTTAGAACTTATTCTTCTGGAATGTATATGAGACTTGCTTTTTCAGTTGCAATTAATGTAGATGCTGAAATATTACTTATAGATGAAATTCTAGCAGTAGGTGATCAACATTTTCAAGATAAATGTTTTGCAAAACTTGAGGAACTTGCTAAGTCAGATATGACAATAGTAATAGTTTCACATAGTTTAGAACCAATGAAAAAACTATGTAAAAGAGCTATCTGGATAAATGATGGAGAGATAGCTATGGATGGTGAAGCAACTACAGTTATGGATGCTTATTTAAAAACATGTGAATAATTAATGATTTATTAACAGAAAGGAATAAAATATGAAAGTATTTAAAGAGTTATATCAATATAGAGAACTTTTAAAAACTAATGTAAAAAAAGATGTAAGAGGTAAATATAAAGCTTCATTTTTGGGAGTACTTTGGTCTTTTATTAATCCACTTTTACAAGTTTTAGTTTATGCAATAGTCTTTCCTTATATTATGAGGGTTCAAACGGATAATTATTTAATATTTTTGATATGTGGTATTATTCCATGGACTTGGTTTACTTATGTAATATCTAATGGAACAACATCGATTACAAATAATGCTAATTTAATAAAAAAAGTATATTTTCCTAGAGAAATACTTCCAATATCAATAGTAACATCAGGATTAGTTAACTTCTTGATATCTTGTATTATTATTTTAATATTTGTTCTTTTTGGAGGTCTTGGAATATCTTGGCATTTAATATTTTTACCTTTTATAGCTTTAATACAATATATAATATCTTTAGCCATAGTTTTCTTACTTTCTGCTTTTAATGTTTATGTTAAAGATGTAGAATATATGGTTGTATTTATTATAAATATGTTATTTTATGCAACACCAATTTTGTATTCAACACAGATGTTTAGTGGCTGGTTCTTATGGGTATTTAAGCTTAATCCATTTGCACATTTAATTAATGCCTATAGAGATATATTCTATGTTCATCAAGTACCACAAATTAGTAACTTGATTATATTATTAGCTATTGGAATTGTGGCATTAATAATATGTTATAAAATATTTAAAAAACTTGAAAAGAGATTTGCTGAGGAGGTTTAGGTAATGAAGTACGATTTTATCGGAATAAGAGAGCAATTAATTAATGGAATTAAAAATCCAATGTTAACCATAGTTGGTACTTTAGAAAAAAAAGATTGTAAGTTTTTAGTATTAGCAGATGGTAAAAAAATAGATTATGATATAGACATAGTTAATAGTAATAATGATTTTGCACTTTTTGCTAAAATTGATAATAATGTGAGATATGTTGAAGTTTATATAATTGATGGAAAAAATAAATATATGATTTCAAAATTAAAAAATAGTACTGTTAGAAAAGTTTTACGAAATCTAAAACATATTATAGTTAATTTTTTTTATAAATTATGGATGTATATAAAGTATTTTTGTTATACCTTTTATAAAGGGGTTAGGCTTGCCTGGAGAGAACATCATTTTCTAATACCACCAGCACTTTGGCCAAAATATTTTAAAGATATAGTTAATAAAATTAAATATCCTGTTGGTAAGGTACCATATTATAATGCTTTCATTCCCGAAGAGTATAACAAGTGGTTAGAAGAAAATAAAGAAGAAGAAGAAATAGTTGATTTTAAGTATAATCCATTAATATCAATTGTTATACCGGTATATAATATAGAAGAAGATTTATTACTTGATTGTATAGAATCAATATTAAATCAAATATATACTAATTTTGAGATTTGTTTAGCAGATGATTGTTCTCCTAAAAAAGAGACAAGAGATGCATTAAAAAAATTAGAAAAAAGAGATCCTAGAATTAAAGTCGTTTATAGAAAAGAAAATGGTCATATTTCAAAAGCAACTAATTCTGCAATAGAAATATCAAATGGAGAATTTGTGGCATTCATGGACGATGATGATGTATTAACTCCTAATGCATTATATGAAATAGTCAAAGCATTAAATGAGAATCCAAAATTGGATATGATATATACTGATGAAGATAAAATGGAAATGAATGGAACGTTGTGCGAACCTACTCTTAAACCTGATTATTCACCAGATACTTTATTTGGTGGTAATTATATTTGCCATTTTAGTGTATTTAGAAAATCTTTATTTGATAAAGTAGGACTATTAAAAACAGAATTTAATGGTGCACAAGATTTCGATTTTGTTTTAAGATTTAGCGAAATAACAAAAAACATTTATCATATTCCTAAAATTTTATATCATTGGAGAAAGGTTCCTGGGTCAACTGCTGTTACTGTAGAAAACAAAGATTATGCCATAGAAAATGGTAAAAGCGCAGTAGAAGAAGCGTTAAAAAGAAGGGGACTTAAAGGAAAGGTTTATACTCCAATAAAAACTACTCACTATGTAGTTGAATATGATATTATTGGTAATCCATTAATAACTATTATTATTCCTACAAAAGATGATTATAAGACACTTGATAAATGTTTAAAATCAATTTATGAAAAAACTACTTATAATAATTATGAAATAATAGTTATTGATAATCAAAGTGTAGAAAAAAATACGTTTGAATTATTAAAAAAATATAAAAGTGAACATAACAATTTTAGAGTTATGAAGGCTAATTATAGTTTTAACTTTTCTAAAATGAATAATGAAGCTGTTAAAGAGGCAAATGGTGATTATATTGTATTATTAAATAATGATACAGAAGTTATTACAAATAATTGGTTAGAATTAATGCTTGGATATGCACAACAAAAACATATAGGAGCGGTAGGTGTAAAACTCTTGTATCCAGATGGAACTATTCAACATGGTGGAGTTATATTAGGACTTGGAGATGTTGCAGCGCATGCTTATGTTGGACTTGAAGGGGATAGTTTAGGTACATATGGAAGACTTTTAATTCCATATAATTATAGTGCTGTAACAGCTGCATGCTTAATGATTAGTAAGAAAAAGTATGAAAAAGTTAATGGACTTGAAGAAGAATTGGAAGTAGCATTTAATGATGTAGATTTTTGTTTAAAATTATTAGATAAAGGATATTATAATATATTCTTACCACAAGTTAAGTTATATCACTATGAATCTAAAACAAGAGGTCTTGATACAACTTCAATTAAATATAGAAAGTTTTTAAGAGAAAGGGAATATATGAATAATAAATGGAAAGAAAAAATATGTAATGATAAATTCTACAATCCTAATTATAGTTTGATTAAAGATTTTTATTTGCCTAAGAAAGTAAAAAAAGATGAAAAAGCTAGTAGATAAATTATTTAGTATCCAACAAATAAGATTTTTATTTGTTGGTGGATTAAATACTATAGTTGGTTATGGATTTTATGCATTAGGAATTTTTTTAGGATTAAATTATTTTATTGCTAATTTACTATCAACAATACTTGGAGTTATTCATAGTTATATTTGGAATAAAAATTTTACTTTTAAGAGTAAGGCTAAAGTAACTAGAGAAGCACCTAAATTTGTTGGAGTATATTTAATAAGTTTTTTATTTAGTAGTTTAGTATTATTTATACTTGTTGATAAATTAGGAATTAATCAATATATTAGTGGTGGACTAAATATTATTATTACAACCCTTATAAGTTGGTTTGGACATAAATATTTTAGCTTTAAGGATGGTGAAAATGAAATGACAAAAAAAATTAAAGAAAAATGGTTAAATCTTACTAAACCTCTAAAAATAGAATGGATTATTCTTGCTATAATATTAATTATTTCATTTATTCTTTTTCTTCATCCTGATATATTAGCTACTTCAACTCATGGTAGGTTATTATTAGAACAAACATTAGAAGGTAAATTTTTTAACTTTTATGATTATACACAAGGAACTGCAGTATATTTAATATTTATATATATAATTTTTGCAATATGGTCTATTCCAGTATTAATA
Organism: uncultured Mycoplasmatota bacterium; assembly: GCA_947165285.1. Classification (GTDB taxonomy): domain Bacteria; phylum Bacillota_I; class Bacilli_A; order RF39; family UBA660; genus RUG12834. Next base: position 425,040 of record CAMUZS010000001.1, on the reverse strand, counting down.
ATTTATAATATTTTTAATATAAATTTTTGGGAAATGTTTGATTATGGAACTATGAATTATTATACTTCTATGTGGTATAAGTTACTTCCTGTTATTTTTGCTATTTTAACTGGTATAATATTAATTAAAATTGTAAAAGAAATTGGTTTAAGCAAATCAAAACAAAAGTGGACATTATTTCTATTTTTATGTTCACCTATTCTAATATTTACCCAATTTATATTTGGACAGTATGATAGTATTTGTATGTTTTTTACAATGCTTTCAATATATTATTATATTAAGAAAGATTACTATAAATTTGCTGGATTTATGTCATTAGCTATTCCGTTAAAGCTATTTCCAATATTTATTTTTATTCCATTAATATTATTAGTAGAAAAAAGAATATTTCATATAATAAAATATTTTGCAATTGGAATAGTTGGGTATATACTTTGCAATGTTTTATTTATGGGGAGTCCGGCATTTACTGAGGCTAAAACATTTACATCAAATATGTTTGATAGATTTTTCTTAGCTGGTATTCCATCTTTTTCAGGTATTATATCGTTATTTATATTAATATTTATGGGAGTTTGTTTATATTGTTATAATAAAAAAATTGACGTTAATAATAAGTATGAATGTGGAAGTTATACTATTTATATAGGATTAATAATATATAGTTCATTTTTTATGTTTGTTTTATGGCATCCACAGTGGGTTATTTTATTAGTGCCATTTTTAATTCTATCACTTATGATTAGCGAAAATAAGAAGTCATCAATTATATTGTTAAGTGTTTTATCAGCTGGTTATATATTAGTTACTTTAAACAATTTTCCTAATAATGTTGATGAATCATTAGTTAATTTAGGATTATTACCTCAAATTTTTGATCATCGAATTTTTGGAGGAGAATTAATAAAAAAATTAAATGAAATAGAATATTTAAATTTAAATGTTTATACAACATTATTTGCTGGTTGTTTATTATTAAATTTAATTGATAAATATCCTTCTGATAAAAAAATTAGTAATAATAAAAAAATAATAAATAAAGATTTTGAATTAGATAGAGGATATGTTTGGTTATATATGTTTGTAATACTAATGTATATTGTGCCAACATTAATGGTATATTTTAGAAGTTTTTAGGAGGTGAAATAATGAAATTAATAAGTGTAATGATACCAACATATAATGAAGAAGAAAATGTTGAACTTCTTCATGAAGAGTTAGTTAAGATGTTTAAAAAAGATTTATCAAAATACGATTATGAAATTGTATTTATTGATAATAAATCTAAAGATAATACAAGAGATAAATTAAGAAGTATTTGTAAAAAAGATAAAAAGGTTAAAGCGATATTTAATGCTAATAATTTTGGACAATTTAAAAGTCCTTATCATGGACTTTTACAAACAAGTGGTGATTGTACTATAAGTATGTGTGCAGATTTTCAAGATCCAATTGAAGTAATACCAAAGTTTGTTAAAGAATGGGAAAATGGTTATAAAATAGTCATTGGAAAAAAGACTAAATCTCAAGAAAATAAGCTAATGTATTTTTTGAGAGGATTGTATTACAAATTATTAAAAAAGTATTCATCAACTGAACAAATTGAACAATTTACTGGGTTTGGTTTGTATGATAAGGATTTTATAAATGTTTTAAAAGGGTTAACAGATCCAAATCCATATCTTAGGGGTATAGTAGCTGAACTAGGATATGAGAGAAAAGAAATAGAATATACTCAAGCCAAAAGACTAAGAGGCAAGACTAGTAATAATTTTTATACATTATATGATGCTGGTATGATTGGTGTAACAACTTATACAAAAATTGGAATTAGAATCGCAACTTTTTTAGGTATGTTTTTTACAATTTGTAGTGTAATATCTTTTGTAGTTTTATTAATATTACTTTGCTTTAATATTAATTGTTTTATATATACATCTATAGATGTATTATTAATATCATCTTTCTTTAGTGGCATTGTGTTATTTTTTATAGGATTTATAGGAGAGTATGTTCTTAATATAAATATCAGGGTTCTAAACAGGCCACTTGTAATTGAAGAAGAAAGAGTAAATTTTAAATAGTGAAGCATTTGCTTTACTATTTTATTTATTGTATAATTACTTATAGTTATAGAGTGGAGTGAATAAATGATGATTAAAATAAAGAAAAATAATAATTTTTTTATGCCATTATTTGAAAAGATTAATAATAAATGGAATAGTTTTATTAATAAAAAAGTGATTAAATCTATATTTAATTTTTTTCCACAAAATTTGATATTATTTATCTTATTTATTATAAGCATTATAATTATTGCAGTATACTTTATGGATAATAGATATATTTCAATTTATGAACAATCATCATTTTCTGGAATTACAGATCCGTTGTTAGTAGAACCATATAAAATTTCATTTGAAAATATAAATCTTCAAAAAAATCCTGAGAAATTATGTTTTAAGTTTGCTACATATAATAGGATTAATAATTCTGATTTTAAATATGCTATTTTTAGAAATAATGAAAAGATATATGAGGAAGATTTTAATTCTAGTATATTAAAAGATGGAGAGTTTTATTGTTTTAATTCATTAATGATTGATAGTAATAATATTAATGAATATCATGCAGAAATTATACCATTATATTCTGATTCAGATAATGCCATTTCTTTGTATAAAGATAATGAAACAAATAAAGTAACTATTAAATTTGTTGTAAAAGAAAAAATATTATCTATAAGAACTGTGATTTTAATTATATTTGTTTTTCTATTTTTATTTTTAAATTATTTAATAAATAATAAAAAAATAAAGGTTGAGTATTTTTGGCTATTAATATCATTATGTTATATATTAGCAATAACATTTATTATTCCTCCTTTACAAGTTCCGGATGAGCCAGTGCATTTCATTAATTCTTATAAGTTATCACAATTAGATTTTTCAAAGAGTTTATACGATAATTTTTCTAACAAGGAAATAGATGCTCCAAGTAGTTTTTGGTGTATAAATTATTCTAATATTCAAGTACAAGATAAAGTATCAGATTTTGATTCAATTAAAAATTGTGCACAAAATGCCGATAATACAAAAATTAGTAGTAATCATGTTAGAGTTAGTACAAAGACTGGGTATATTGTTTCTTCGGTAGGAATAAAAATTGCTGATATTTTCTCAAATTCTCCTTTGTTAATCTTTTATTTAGGAAGATTATTTAATATGATAATATCTACGTTAATTGTATTTTTTGCAATAAAAATATCACCAAAATATAAGAGTATAATTCTAAGTGTTGCAACAATTCCAATGTTTGTTCAAGAAATGGTATCTTATTCATATGATTCAATTATAAATAGTTTATGTTTGTTAATTGTATCTATATCTTTATACTTAATTTATAATAAAAAAACAAAGTGGGTAATATCTTTATTAGTATTGGCTTTATGTGGTTGGATAATAGCTGATATAAAAATGATATATTTAACGTTATTTTTACTATTACTCTTTATTCCAAATGAAAAATTTAAAAAGAAATACTATAAATATATATTGGTTGTTGGAATTATAATGATTTCATATTTATTAGGAAGAATATCATTAGGTCTTTTAAGTAATAGCTTTTCGACAAATGTAATTGGTATGGAGAGTGGAGAAAGTAATATTAATTATATTTTATCTAATCCTTCTAAAATTATTCCGATTGGATATAAAACTATAAGAGAATATGGTTGGTTTTATATCAGAGGAATGTTTGGATATTTTGGTTGGTTTAGATATAGATTCAATGATTTTATAATAATTTCATTCATTTTATATTTAATATATCTAGTAATATCCAATGAATTTAAAGAAAAAAAGAAATTATTTAAAATAATTAATATACTTGGTATTATAGTTACTGTTGCAGGTACTTTTGCTTCAATGTATTTTTATTGGTCTAAATATCAACTTGATTATGTAGATGGTGTCCAAGGAAGATATTTTATACCTATTTTAGTTCCATTAATTATAATGTTAATGCCTAAAAAGTATAAGATAAAATATGAAGAAAAAATTTCATATTGGTTTATTAATATTATGTTATTACATTATGTTTTGTTTTTGATTATATCTTATTATTAAAATACAAATCTATTTGATTTGTATTTTTATATAATGTATAATATTTATAGAAGTTATGGAGATTATCATGAAAAAAAGAGTAATATTAGTAATACCTGCTTATAATGAAGAAAAAAATATATTAAGCACCTATCAAACTATTGTTGAATTTAATAAAAAAAATAATACAAACTATGATGTTATAGTTATTAATGATGGAAGTAGCGATAAGACTGAAGAAGTATTAGTTAATAATAATATTCCACATATAAAATTGATTAGTAATTTAGGAATAGGTGGTGCAGTGCAAACAGGTTATAAGTTTGCGTATAAAAATGAGTATGATATAGCTATACAATTTGATGGTGATGGTCAACATGATGTGAATTTTATTTCAAAAATGATTGAGCCTATTTTAAAAGAAGAAGCTGATATGGTAATAGGTTCAAGGTTTATTAATAATAATAAAAATGGATTTAAGTCATCTACAGCAAGACGTATAGGGATTAAAATGATATCATTTTTTATTAAATTAAAAACAAGAAATAAAATATACGATACTACTAGTGGATGTAGAGCAATAAATAAAAGATTAATTAAAAGATTTTCTGTTAATTATCCATTAGAATATCCAGAGCCAATATCAACAACTGAGATTTTATTATCTGGTTATAGGATTAAAGAAATTCCAGTAGAAATGAAGGAAAGAGTTGCTGGTAAATCTTCAATACATGCATGGAAAAATGTATATTATATGGTAAATGTATTATTAAATATAATATTTGCAAAAAAGGGTGGTAAGCATGAGTAATTATTTAAGAATAACTCTAGTAATAGTGGGATTATTATTATCAATAGCCAATTTAATACTTATTTCAAAGAAGAAAATGCCAATTAAGTATTCTTTATTTTGGTTCTTTGCAGCCTTAACAATATTTTTAGTTGGTGCTTTTCCAAATTTTATAGGAATATTTACTAAGTTAATTGGTTTTGAAACTACTGCCAGCTTAGTTATTGGAATTATTGTTGGAATATTATTATTAATAACACTATTATTAACTGTTATTATAGCAGAACAAAAAAGAAAGATAACTCTTCTTATTCAAGAAGTAAGTTTATTAAAAAGTACAAATAAAAAATAATATTATTAGGAGTTTAACACATGAAAATATCATTAATTACAGTAAGTTATAATTCGGAAAAAACTATAAAAGATACTTTAGAATCAGTATTAAATCAATCATATGATAATTATGAATACATAGTAATAGATGGAAAAAGTAATGATAATACTATATCTATCGTAAAAGAGTATGAAAAAAAATTCAATAGCAAATTAAAATATATTTCTGAAAAAGATAAAGGAATATATGATGCTATGAATAAAGGAATCAAAATAGCATCAGGTGATATTATTGGAATTCTAAATTCTGATGATGTATTGGCTCATAAAAATGTATTTAAAAATATAGTTGAAAATATTAATGAAAATGATGGTATTTATTCTAATTTATTAATGTTAGATGAAAATTTAAATAAACCATATCGTTTATTTAAATCTAAAAAAGTATCAAAGAAACTTGGATGGCATATGCCTCATCCAACATTATATTTAAAAAAAGATGTATATAAAAGATGTGGTAACTTCAATATTAATTATAAAATAGCTGCTGATTTAGATTTCATGTTAAGAATAATTAACTCTAGTTTAAAACTAAAATATTATAATGATTTTTTTGTATATATGAGAAGTGGTGGAGCATCAACTGCTGGATTAAAAGGATATTATAAAAACTTTAAGGAAAGTTATAATGTTTTGAGAAAAAATAAAATAATGTTTCCATTAATCAGTAATGTTATTAGAACATTAAATGTATTTATTCAAAAAAATAAAGCAAGTAAATTTAAAATTAGAGATTTAAATAAACCATATTTAATACAAATAAATACTGTTTGTAATGGATCTACAGGAAAAATAATGGGTGATATTCAAAGAAAAGCAAATGAAAATGGTATTGATACATTATCTATATATGGAAGAAGAAAAGGTTATAAAGATTTAAATTGTATTAAAATAGGAGGATTTTTTTCTTTTTGGTTTCATGTTGCAATTACAACACTATTTGATTTACAAGGACATGGTTCATATTTTAAAACAAAAAAAATCATAAAAGTTTTAAAAAATGAAAATCCTAATATTATTCATTTACATAATATTCATGGTTACTATTTAAATTATCCATTATTATTTAAATATTTAAAAAATGAATATAATGGTGAAATAAAATGGACATTTCATGATTGTTGGCCTTTTACAGGGCATTGTCCACATTTTACACTTGTAAATTGTGATAAATGGAAAACACAATGCTATAAATGTCCAAACAAAAAGAAATATCCAACAAGCTTATTTATTGATCGATCATATAAAAACTATATTGAAAAGAAAAACTATTTTACTAATTTAAAAAATTTAACAATTATTACTCCATCAAATTGGTTAAACGACTTAGTAAAGAAGTCATTTTTAAAAGATTATAAAATAATAACTATCAATAATGGAATAGATTTAAATATTTTTAAACCAGTGGTTGATAACAATATATATAAAAAATATGATATACCAAATAATAAAAAAATTATATTAGGAATAGCAAGTGTATGGACCAAAGAAAAAGGGTTTTATGATTTTATAGAACTATCAAATATTTTATCTAGTGAATATAAAATAGTTTTAGTTGGTGTAAATAAAAAACAAAAAAAATTGCTTAACAAGCATAATATAACTGGTATTTTAAGAACAGAAAATCAACGGGATTTAGCCTGTCTTTATTCGGTGTCGTATGTGTTTTTAAATCCCACATATCAAGACAATTATCCAACTGTAAATTTAGAGGCAATAGCTTGTGGAACAAAAGTTATTTCTTATGATACAGGAGGTTGTAAAGAACAAATTGATAAAAAAACAGGAATAATATGTTCTAAAAATGATTTGATAAATTCTATTGGTTATATAGAAAAAATAAGTTATAATAATAAGGAAATATTGAATAAAATAGATAAAGATAAAACATTTGATAAAATTATAAATATGTATAGAAGGTAGTGATAAAATGAGATTGCAAAACTCAAAATACAACGTAGTATTTAATATCATACAATTATTTTTAACAACCATATTATCATTTATTGCAAGAAGCGTTTTTATAAATGTTTTAGGTAAGGAATTTTTAGGGCTAGATGGATTATTTACAAATATATTATCAATGCTTTCGTTAACAGAATTGGGATTAACTACTGCGATTAATTATAGTTTATATAAACCAATTGCTAAGCAAGATAATAAAAAAATAAGTCAATTAATGACTTTATATAAAAAATTATACAGTATTATTGGAATTGTGATTTTTGTAATAGGTTTAATATTAATGCCTTTTTTACCTATGTTCATAAATGGATATTCTTTTGATAATATATATATTTTTTATATAATATATTTATTAACTACAGTATCATCATATTTTTTAATATATAAAGAAACATTAATAAATGCTTACCAAAAAAATTATAAATTATTTTGGATAAAATCTATTTCTACAATTCTTTTATATTCTTTACAAATAGTATTTATTCTAAAAACTCATGATTTTATTGCATTCTTAATAATATCTTTTATTATAAAATTTTTTCAAAATTTTATGATAAGTTATTATGTTAGTAGAAAATATCCTGAAGTTAATTATCATGAAAAAAGTAAGGTTGATAAAGAAACAAAAAACGAGATTATAGTAAATGTAAAAGCTTTAATTGTTACAAGAGTAGGTGAATATCTACTAAATGGTACTGATAATATAATTATTTCAACAATTAATATTGGTTTAACTGGTATTTATGCAAATTATTTATCAATAATTGGTATTATGAATACTTTAATGCAAACATTATATAATGGAATAGTTGCTAGTTTTGGTAATTTAATAGTATTAGAAAAAAAATCTACTCAAGAAAATGTATTTGATATAAGTAATTTTATATGTTTTTTTATAAGTGGTTTTATAACTATTGAATTAATGATGGTTTTTAATCCATTTATTACAGTATGGATTGGTCAAAACTTTTTGTTAGAATTTTGGATGGTTATTATTTTATCATTTAACTTCTATTTTTGCAGTCAAATGATATCTTTAGATGTAATTAAAAGAGCATCTGGAAAATATAAAATTGATGCACATATTTCCATTATTCAAGCAATTGTAAATTTATTGGTATCTATTATATTAAGTAGAATTATAGGAATTGGTGGAGTATTTATTGGAACATTGGTAAGTTACTTATTTGTTGCAATTATTTTCAAACCATACTTAGTTTATAAAAATGTATTTGAAAAAAAGCCAACAAATTATTATAAATATCAATTTAAATATTTTATAACAGTAGTTAGTATAGCAATCATATGTTATTTTAGTATAAAATTTATTACATTTGATAATAAAATAATAAATATTATTGCTACTGGTTCAATAGTGGCTATTATATATTTTGTTATTATTGTATTATTATATAGAAATAACAATTATTTTAAATATGTATATAACAATTTTGTTAAAGTACATTTAAAGGGGGCAAAAAAATGAAAAAAGTTTTATTGTCTATAATTGTGCCTGCTTATAATGCAGAAAAATCAATTGGAAAATTAATTGAATCAATTATTTTTCAAAAATTTGAAGATTATGAATTGATAATAGTTAATGATGGATCAACTGATAAAACAAAAGAAGTAATAAAAAATTATTTAAAAAAATCTGATAAAATAGTATTTATTGATAAAAAAAATACAGGAGTTGGTGATACAAGAAACGTTGGTATAAAAAAATCAATTGGTAAATATATTACTTTTGCAGATAGTGATGATTATTATACAAATGATTTATTTAAAAAAATAATACCAGAAATAAAAAAAGAAGATTTTGAATTACTATTTTTTAATGCAAAGGTAATTAATTATGGTAAGTACGTAAGATCTCAAATACCTGAAAAATATGAAGAAGGATACTTTGAAGATAATCAAGGAGTAATTAAATATTTAAAAGGCGAGTTTTGTCATAGACTAGCAAATGCACCATGGAATAAAGTATATTTAAGTAGAATAATTAAAGAAAATGATTTAAAATTTGAAGAATCAAAGAAAAGAGGACAAGATTTAATTTTTAATATTTTATATGTATCAAAAATAAATAAATATAAATATATAAATGAAGAATTATATGAATATAATTTAAATTACTCGCAATTTGAAGATGATCAATATAATAAAAAAACAATTAGTAATTTATTAGAATTTTATGAACCATTAAAAAAAATATGTATTGATTCTAATATCAATAATTATGAAAGATTCTTAGGATTATTCTTTTTAAGAAGATTTCCTGGTATTGTTTTTAATGAAGTAAATAATCAAAATAAAAAAGAGGGTTTAAAGAATATAAAAGAATTTATAAATAATTTAGATATAAAAAAAATAATTAATAAAGCAAAAATAATAGATTTTGATTTTAAATTATTTATTAGTTATTTAATGTATAAATTAAGATTATATAAATTAGTTTTTAGAATATTGTGCTTGAGAAAAGGAAGGAAAAAATAATATGAAGTATATAAAAATGGTAATTAATAAAATATTACGTACAATTTATAGAAATAATAAGGAAAAATATATTTCTTTACAATTTGAAAATAGTATAGGATATAAACCAAATCTAAAAAATCCAAAAAGCTTTAATGAAAAAATTTGTTATCAAAAAGCATATTATTATAATCCTTTATATGAAAAATGTGCTGATAAATATGCAGTTAGAGATTACGTTAAAAGTAAAGGTTTAGAAAAGATTTTAACTAAATTATATGGTGTATATGAAAGTACTGATGAAATCGATTTTGACAAATTACCAAATAGTTTTGTTTTAAAAACAACTCATAGTACTGGTGCTGGTGTAGTTGTAGTAAAAAACAAAAAGAATTTAAATAAAAAAGCGGCTTTTAAAGATTTAAACTTTAGTCTATCTCATAATTTATATAAAAAAGGATATGAATGGCAATATAAAAATATAAAGCCAAGAATAATTGCTGAAGAATATATTAAACCTGATAATAGTGAATTAATGGATTATAAGTTCTTTTGTTTTAATGGAAAAGTTGAATATGTTTATTTAGCATATGGAACTGCTTCAGAAGATGAATCTTATTATTTAGATTTTTATGATAAAAATTTTAAATGGGTAAATGTTAGAAGAAGTGGACATAAAAGTTATGGTCAAAGACCTGTTCCAAAAATGTTTAATGAATTAAAAAAGGTAGCAGAAAAGTTATCTAAAGACTTCGCTTTTGTACGTGTAGATTTGTACTGTGAAAATAAAAAAATTTATTTTGGTGAATTAACTTTCACACCAGGAAATGGAGTAGGTAAATTTATTCCAGATTCTTTTGATTTTGAAATGGGAAAATTGTTTGATATAAAAAAATTAAAGTAATAGTTTCGAAAGCAGGTGAAAAAATGAAAAAAAATGAAGTAATGTTAAGCGTTGCAATTTTATCTTATAATCAAGAAAAGTATATTAGTGAAGCTATTGAAAGTGTATTAAATCAAAAGACAGACTATAAATATGAAATATTATTAGCAGATGATTGTTCAAAGGACAATACATTAAAAATAATGAAAGAATATGAAAAAAAATATCCTAAAATAATAAAAGTTTTAGATAGAAAAAAGAATTTAGGTGCTAATCAAAATTTACTAGATGCAGGAAAACAAAGTAATGGAAAATATTTTGCCTTACTTGAAGGTGATGATTATTGGATTGACGAAAATAAGATTCAAACTCAAATAGATTTTCTAGAAAATAATACCGATTATATTGGAATATCTCATCTTCAACAAGGTGTTAATATTGAAGGAAAAAAATTAGGTGTTTATCCAAAATGGATAAAAAAAAGTAAAGAAATTACAATGAAAAACTTTATGAAAGGTCAAAACTATTCTGCTACAGCATGTGTTTATAAAAATTATTTTAAAGATGATAAATATCAAGAAGAATTAAAATATTATTTTTCGTTACATAATATAGTAAGTGATATTCAAACAGGCTTTTTTGAATTAAAGCATGGAAAAATTTATAATTTGAACAAACCAATGATGGCTTATAGAATAATAAGAAAAAAAGGTGAAGAAAATTATAATTCTAGAACAAGTGTAATTGATATTAATCTTGGAAGTACTAAAATTTTGTCTGAAGTTGATAAATATAATAATTATAAATATAATTTTTGGAGAAGATATTCATCATATTATGCAGATATATTTTTATTATCATTATTAACTAGAAAAATTAAAAGTATAAAAATTTTTTTTGAATTATGTCCAAAAAAATACCATTTTATTGTCCAATTAGTTTTACCAATTATGAGTATAAAAAAAATATTTAATTATATAGTTAGGGTGTTTTAAATGAAAAATGATAAAAAAATTTTTGTAACAAGATCTGCTTTACCAGAATTTAAAGATTATTGTGATAAAATTAAGAATATTTGGGATAATCATTGGTTAACTAATAATGGAATATTACATGAGGAATTAGAAGCAAATATAAAAAAGTATTTAAATGTTAATAATTTAACATTATTTACAAACGGACATTTAGCTTTAGAAAACGCGATAAGAGTTCTAAATTTAAGTGGTGAAGTAATTACAACACCATTTACTTTTATTTCGACTACTCATGCAATAGCTAGAAATAATATAACTCCTGTTTTTTGTGATATAAATTATGATGATTACACAATTGATGTTACTAAAATAGAAGATTTGATTACTGATAAAACTACTGCTATTATACCAGTTCACGTATATGGAAATGTTTGTAATGTCGAAGAAATAGAGCGTATTGCAAAAAAGTATAATTTAAAAGTTATATATGATTCTGCGCACGCATTTGGTGTTGATTATAAAGGAAAAACTATAGCAAATTATGGAGATGTTTCTATGTTTTCTTTTCACGCAACAAAGGTTTTTAATACTATTGAAGGAGGAGCATTAGTATATAAAGATAATTCTTTTAAAAAAAAATTAGATTATTTAAAAAATTTTGGTATAGAAGATGAAGAGAGCATTATTTTTACAGGTGGAAATGCAAAAATGAATGAGTTTCAAGCTGCTATGGGTATATGTAACTTAAAAGAATTAGATAATAATATTAAATTAAGAGAACAAATATACAATAAATACTTAGAATTACTAAAAGATGTTAAAGGAATTAAATTAAATTATATACAAGAACACGTTAAATCTAATTACGCATACTTTCCTATAGTGATATTAGATGAGTATGAATTAACAAGAAATGATTTGTTTGAATTATTAGAATCTAAAGGGATATTTACTAGAAAATATTTTTATCCAATTAGTAATGAGATAGATCTGTATAAAAATTGTAAAGGAGAAACTCCTATTGCAAAAGATATTTCAAATAGAGTATTAACTTTACCTATATATCCAGATTTGGATTTAAAAGATATAGAAAGAATATGCAAAATAATAAAGGAGAAGAAGTAAAATGAAAATAGGTATAATGCAACCATATTATTTATCATATATAGGATATTGGCAATTATTAAACGCTGTTGATAAATATGTTATTTATGATGATGTAAACTATATTAAAGGGGGTTGGGTTAATAGAAATAGAATTTTAATTAATGGACAACCATCGTATTTTAATGTTCCTTTAATTGGTGCCACACCATTTAAAAAAATTAATGAAATTGAGATAAATACTGATGATAAATTAATAAATAAAAATTTAAGAACATTAGAAGGTGCTTACAAAAAAGCTCCATATTTTGAAGAAGTATATCCAATGTTAAAAAATATAGTAAGTTACAAAGAAGAAAATTTATCTAAGTTTTTAATTAATTCTATTAAAGAAATATGTGCTTATTTAGATATAACAACTCAAATATATATATCTTCTGAATTAAATAAAAATAATGAATTAGATAGAAAAGGTAGATTAATTAACATAGTAAAATTATTAGGTGGTACGGAATATTATAATGCAGAAGGTGGTCAAGAATTATATTCATTTGAAGATTTTGAAAAAGAAAACATAAAATTATCGTTTTTAAAATCTAATAATATTGTATATCAACAATATAAGAATGAATTTCAACCATTTTTATCGATAGTTGACATATTAATGTTTAATTCTAAAGAAGAAACTAAAAAATTATTAAAAGAATATAAATTAATTACGAAAAAGAGAGGTTAAAAATATGATGGAATACGGTGGATATTTAGAAATGGAACATTATAATGGAAAAGAATTTCATAATAATTGTATAAAACTAAATACTGGAAGAAACTGCTTAAGATATTTAATATTAGCTAAAAAGATAAAAAAAATATTTCTTCCATCTTATATATGTGATAGTGTAATTGATATATGCTTAAAAGAAAATGTAGATATTAATTATTATTGTATTGATAATAATTTTAGACCAATAATTGATTTTGAATTAAATGATGGTGAATATTTATATATTATAAATTATTATGGTCAATTAACTAATGAAGAAATAAAAATATTTAAGAGTAAATATGATAATATTATCATTGATAATATTCAAGCATTTTTTCAAGAAAATATTAATAATATTGATACTATTTATACTTGCCGTAAATTTTTTGGAGTAAGTGATGGAGCTTATTTATATACTAATTGTAAGCTACAAAAAAAACTTGATAGAGATAGTTCAATTGATAGGATCAAATATTTACTAGGGAGATATGAATTTAGTGCTCAAGAGTATTTTTTATCATATAGGGAAAATGAAGAAAATCTTGATAATTTAGAAATAAAAGAGATGTCAGCTATAACATCAAATATTTTAAAAAGTATAGATTATAATTATGTAAAAGAAAAAAGAGAAGATAATTATAAAATTTATTTTGAAAATTTTAAAAATATTAATAAATTAAATAATTTGATTTGTCCTATTGGACCATATATGTATCCACTATTAGTTGAAAATGGGAAAAAAATAAAATTAGAACTTCAAAATAAAAAGATTTTTATTCCAACATTTTGGCCTAATATAGATGATAATAATAAATTAGATAGTTATTTAAAAGATAATATTATTTCTTTACCTTGTGATCAAAGATATAATGAAGAAGATATTAATTATATCATTAAAACCATTTTAGAATTATTATAAAATAATTAAGGGAGTAGTTATGAATAAAACACAAAAAATGTAATTTGATATATTATGTGAAGTAGATAGATTATGTAGAAAACATAATTTAAAATACTTTTTATCTGGTGGAACATTGCTTGGTGCAATTAGACATAAAGGATTTATTCCTTGGGATGACGATATTGATATAGTCATGAGAAGTGATGACTATAAAAAGTTTAAAGAAATTGCATTAAAAAAATGGATAATTAATATTTTTATCAAGATGTTGAAACAGATAAATATTATGGTAATATGTTTTCAAAAATAAGAATTAATAATACAAAATACATTGAAGATACAACAGTAAATACTAAAGCTCACTGTGGTATTTTTATAGATGTGTTTCCTTTAAATTATTATAATAATGATAGTTTAGTTGATTACAAAAAAACACTCATTTATAGAATGTTATTATTAATTATGCCATTATACTATCAAAACCAATACAATTAAGAAAAAAGTATTATTAATAATATTAAAATTTATATCTTTATTTTATTCAAGAAAAAGAATAATTAAAAAAATTAATAAATTAATTGATAAGAATAATACTAAGTGTGATAAAATAATTGAATATAATTCTCCATATTTTAATAAATCAATATTTCCCAATGATAATTTTTTAGATGTGGAAGAATATGAATTTGAAGGTAAAAAGTTTTATGGTACCAAATCTATGATTATTATTTATCTTATTTATATGGTGATTATATGAAATTGCCACCTGTTGAAAAAAAGAAAAAATCATAGAATAATTAAAGTAGTATATGATGAATAATTTACTAATAATATAGTTTATATACTATTTTATTAGTTTTTTTATTTGATAATATTTGTAATTATGATAATATATTTATAGGAGTTATATTTATGAATAAGATTTGTGTTTACACTTGTATTACGGGAAATTATGATAGGTTAAAAGAAATTAAATATAGGGAAAAAAATATAGATTATATATGTTTTACAAATAATAAGGAAATTAAATCTAATGACTGGAATATTAAATATATTGATGAAGATTTAGATAATTTGACACTTGCCAGAAAATTAAAAATACTAGGACATCAATATTTAAAGGAATATAATATTAATGTTTGGATAGATGGTGCTATAGAAATATTAAAACCTATAAGTGAATTTTTAAAAGATTGTTGTGACTTTAATAGATATGATATCATAGGTTTTAATCATAAATTTAGAAATTGCATTTATGATGAGATGAAAGAGTGTGTACAAGTAAATAAGGAAACGGTTGAAAATGCATTAAAATTAGAAAAATTTTTAATTAAAGAAAAGTATCCTAAGAATAATGGTTTAATAGAAAGTACTGTTTTAGTAAGAAAAAATATTGATGAAATTAATAAATTAATGGATGATTGGTATAATATGTTAATTAAGTTTTCTAGAAGAGATCAATTATCATTTAATTATTGCTTATGGAAAAGACCTGTAAAAATTAGTTTTTTAAATATGTATGTTTATGATAATCCTTATTTTAAACATGATCAACATTTATATAAAAAAGTAATAAAAAAATATCAATTATATATTGGAAATTCTACTGAATTTGATATTCATAATTGCATAGAAGGAAAATATAGTATTAATGAATTAAAACAAGGATTAAAAATTAAGATTCCTAAAGATACAAATAGAATAGAATTAAAACTTGATGAAGTTGGAAATATTATAAAATCAGTTAAGTTAAATAAACGTAGTAAAATCTTTATTTATAATTCTTGTGATTTTAAAAAGAATAAAATATTTTATGATCTATCTGTTATATCATTTGAAGGAAAATTTTTAACTGGTGATGAATTAGAATTTAGGATAGATATTGAAGAATTAGATAATATAAATAAATATAAATTATTATGTGAGGAATATATTGAGTTAGAGAAAAAAAATGATGTATTAAATAATAAATATAACGCATTAAAAAAATCTTATAGTGAATTATTAAATAATTATGATATTGTAAAAAAAGATAATGAAAATATAAGTAAATCTAATGAAGAATTAAATAATGAAATAAAAAGGATTATTAATAGTAAAAGTTGGAAAATAACAAAACCTCTTAGAATGATAAGAAAGGGAAAATAAGATGTTTAATAATAGATTGAAAGAATTTGAAAAAAATTTAAATATTTATAATCATGAAGAACACGATAATCATATAAGAATATTGCAAAGTTTAGATGTTATTAGAAAAAATAGTGATGAATTAGTTTTTGCTAATATTTTTCATGATACTATAAAAAATAGTAAATGGTTTAATATTCCTTTGTCATTATCATCCGGTGCAATTGGATATAATATGGCATATATTTTATATAGAACATTAGATGATATTAAGCCTAAAAAAATATTAGAATTAGGTCTTGGACAGTCAACAAAAATAATTAATGAGTATGCAAATTATTTTAAAGAAGTTACTCATGATATAGTTGAACATGATAAAAACTGGATTAGTTTTTTTGAGAAAAGTACTGATATGAGTGAGATGCATAAAATTCATTTATTATCTAATTATAAAAAGAGTTATAATAATACACAATTAAATGCTTACGAAAATTTCAAAAAAGAATTTGATGGAATGAAATTTGATTTAATTGTTATCGATGGTCCTGTTGGTGTAGATCAAGAATATTCTAGAATGGATATTTTAGATATTTTACCACAATGTTTAGAAAAAAGTTTTGTTATTTTATTAGATGATTGTGAAAGAATTGGTGAACAAAGAACAATTGAGTTAATTGAGAATAAATTAAATGAAAACAATATTGAATTTAAGTGTGGTTACCAATATAGAGGAAGAACTAATGTTTATACTTTAGTATCTTCAGATTTAGAATTTTTATGTCACATTTAAAAATAAAAGTGGGATGATTATTTATGAAAAAATTGTTTAATCAAATAGTTAAGTTTGGCATAGTTGGTGTTATTGCATTTTTAATAGATTATGGTTTATTTGCGTTACTTACAATTATGCATGTTCACTATTTAATAGCTCAAGTAATTTCATTTTCAGTATCTTTAGCATTTAATTATTGGGCAAGTATTAAATGGGTATTTGATGCAAAAAAACAAACACCAAAGGAAGCTATAATATTTATAGTATTAAGTGTAATAGGTTTAGGAATAAATGAATTATTACTATTTATTGGTGTTGATAAAATGCATATTCATGAATTAATAGTTAAATTATTTGCTACTGCTGTAGTTATGGTGTATAATTTTATTACTAGAAAAATATTTATTGAAAAAAAAGATAAAGACTAGAAATTAGTCTTTTTTTATTGAAAAAAAATAATATATTTGCTAATATATATAGCTAATTAAAGGGGTGCAATTATGAATAATTATATAATTATAGAAAACTTTAATAATATAGGAAATATAATAAAAAAAACTATTTCTAAAATAATTATAACTGAAGATGGTATTCAAGGAAAAACATTTACTGATCATTATAATATTTTATTAAATAATAATGAATTAGCAAGTGATGTATGGTTTGATAAATATAAAATAGATGAAGCTGGTAATTGTAAATTTGCAGTAAAAAGAGGTTATGAAGATTTTAAAAGATTACAAAACTTTAAAATATATAATGATGATAATAACCATTTACTTGAAAAATATACATACGCTTATGGTGTTATAAATAAAATGGGTATTTTAGTTATAGATCCTTTATACGAAAGAGTTAAATATGCTAATGAAAATGCTTATATAGTATCTTATAATACAAAATATGGGTATTTTTCTTCAATAAAAAAAGAACAAATTACACCAATTATATTTGAAAATGCTAAAAAATTTTATGAAGGATATGCCTCTGTTACATATAATAATAAATCTGGGTATATATCAAGAAATCATATAATAACTAACCCTGATGAAGATAGACAATATGCAATTGCACTAAATTATGAATATGCAAATGATTTTATAGATGGTATAGCAGAAGTAGGATATTACTCTAAAAAAGTATATATTGACAAAAAAAATAGACAAGTAAAAGTTAGAAAAAGAATAATATAAAAGTAAACAATAGTTTGCTTTTTTTTAAATTATTTGATATAATGTCATTAGTTGAAAACGCCTTTATTTATTAATAGAAAAGAGAGATTTATATGAGTAAAATAAAAATATTTGGCCTAGGTGGGCTATCTGAAAGTGGCAAAAATACTTATGTTGTTACTGTCGATCAAGATATATATATTTTTGACTGTGGTTTAAAATATGCTAATGAAAATTTATATGGAATAGATTATATAGTTCCAGATTTTAATTTTTTAATTAAATATAAAAAGAATATAAAAGGTTTGTTTTTAACACATGCACATTATGAAAATATGGGTGCTACTATTGATTTAGTTAGAGCTATACCTAATTTAAAAGTATATGCAACAAAATTTACTAAATTTGTTTTAGAACAAGATGGATTAAATCCAAATAATATAGTAGAAATTAAACCACACAAAAAAATAAGTTTTAATGATGTATCTATTTTTCCATTAAGTGTTTCACATTCAACTCCAGATTCAGTAATGTATGTATTAAATACTAAAGATGGTGCAATTTGTTACACGGGTGATTTTATTATAGATCCAACAATGTCTGGTTCATATGATATGGATTTAGGAAAAATTGCATATGTTGGAAAACAAGGAGTTCTTGCTCTTTTACAAGAATCATCTTTTTCAGAAAGAGTTGGACATACATCACCAAGTCATAGATTAACTAATTTCTTTAGATATACGATATCTCATGCTGAAGAAAGAATTATAATAACTGTACTACCAACACATTTATATACTTTACAAGATATATTTAATGGTGCAGAAAATTCTCATCGTAAAATAGTTTTAATGGGAAAACAGTTACAAAATTTAGTTAATTTTTCATTAAAAGAAGGATATTTACATATTCAACAAGGATTATTAGGTGATTTATCAAATATTGACGATAAAGATTCAATTTTAATATTATCCGATAATAGAGGTAATCCATATGCAAATATTTCTAAAATACTTGGTGGATATGATAAATTTATAAAACTAAAATCTACAGATACAATTGTATTTGCTGAGCCAAGATATGATGCTACTGAAAAATTACTTGTAAAATTAGAAAATGATTTAGCAATGGTGGGTTGTGAAATAGTAGATATTCCTAAGGATAAACAAATCTTACATCATGCATCACAAGAAGATTTAATGTTAATGATAAAATTATTAAATCCTAAATATTATATTCCAGTTAAAGGTGAATATAGATATATGGTAAATAATGCTAATTTAGCTAAAAAACTTGGAATGTCTGAAGAAAATATTGCATTAAAGCAAAATGGTGAAGTAGTTAATATTATTGATGGTAAATTAGTTAACAAAGCTGAAAAAGTAAAAGTAGATGATGTTTTAATAGATGGTAAATCTTCAGATGATGTAGGAGATTTAGTAATTAAAGATAGACAAATGCTATCAGAAAATGGAATAGTATTAATATCTGCGACTATATCAAAACAAGGACATATATTACTTGTAGGACCAGAAGTAACTACTAGAGGTTTTATTTATGTTAAGGATTCGCTTGAAATGATAAAAGAAATAAAAAGAATATCTGAAGGTGTAATATTAAGAAATATTTCTGAAAAATATGTTGAATATAATAAAATAAAAACAGAAATTAGAGATGAATTAGGAGAATATTTATTTCAAGAAACTGAATGTAAACCTATGATAATTGCAGTAATTCAAGAAGTATAATAAATTGTGACAAAGAATGACATTAATAAATGTTATTCTTTTTTTGGTGATTAAATATGAAATTATTTAGTAAGTATAAATTATTATTTATAATTGCTTTTTTAATAGCTATTGTATTTGGTTTTATTTATATAAATAATAATAAGTATGATATAAATAATAAAGATTATAAAATTGCTCTATCTTTTGAAGATATTATAGGAACAATAAAAATAGGGGATAATACTAAAAATTTAATGCAATTTGATGACAATTACTTTTATCTTAATCACAATTATATGAGATTAGAAGATAAAAATGGAGAATTTTTTTTAGATTATGAAGGTGACTTGTTTAATAATAAAAATGCTATTATTTATACAAAAATAAATAATATTAATCTAGATAGTATTAAGAAAAATGATACTATTGAAATACTCTATTTAAAGCAAAACCTAACTTATAAAATAATTGATATCGATGTAAATGTAAATTATAAAAATGATTTAGTTTTAAAAGTAATTGATGACAATAAAATTATTAATATATTATTAAAGAAAATATAAAATGTATCAAAAATATCACAAAAACTTGAATTTTTATGAAATTTAGTGTATAATTATATCTTCAATGAGGGGGATAATACTAAATGGATAAAAATGATATATTAGAATATAAGAAAAAAATATCTAAATTAAATGAAACTCAAAAGAAAATAAGAGAAATTGAATTAAGAGAACTTGCAAAAGGTGAAAAACAAGGACCATTAACTGGCTATCCTAGTATTGATAAAGTTTGGTTAAAACATTATTCATATAGTGAGTGTAATACTACTTTTTTAAAAATGAATATGAAACAATTATTATTTTCTAAAAATATAAATAATTTAGATAATATTGCAATAAATTATTATGGTAATAAAATATCTTATAAAGAATTATTTAATAACATTGAAAATGCCAAAAAAAGTTTTAAAGAACTTGGTGTAAAAGCAGGAGATGTAGTAAGTATAGCTGCACCATTTATTCCAGAAACAATCTATTCAATTTATGCAATAAATGCATTAGGTGGAGTGGTTAATTTAGTAGATCCTAGAGTTCCAAGTGAAAAGTTTTTAAATTATTTTAAAGGAAGTAATACTAAATTTTTAGTAGCTTTTAATGCATGTATAAAAAAAATAAAAGAAATTGAAAAAGAAAGTAATATAGAAAAAACTATACTAATTTCATCATCTAATAGTTTACCTAATCCATTAAAAATAATTGCAACTATAAAAGAAAAAACTAAAAATAATGTTAAATTAAATAAAGATAAATATCTTTCATGGAACAATTTTTTAAAATTAGGAAAAAATAAATCATATGTGATGGATAATGAATATGAAGAAAATAAACCTGCAATAATTGTTTATACAAGTGGTACAAGTGGTGAACCAAAGGGTGCAATATCTTCAAATGAATCATTTAATAATATAGCTATTTCTCAAGATATAAGTTTAAGATTAAAAACTAAATTAGGAGATAAATTTTTACTTATTATGCCTCCATTTATTGCTTATGGAATTGCAATTGGAATGCATGGTCAATTATGTAGGGGACAAGAATTAATTATGGTACCTTCATTTAATATTGATAATGAAAAACAAATGTTAGGTGATCTAGTAAAAAAATATAAGCCACAAACTATAATGGGTGTTCCTGCTTTTATGTCAGATTTAACTTTACATCCAAAAATGCAAAATATGGATCTATCATTTTTAAAAACTGTAATTGTTGGTGGGGATTCGATGATTCCTTCAGCTGAAGAACGTGTAAATGAATTTTTAAAATCAAGAAATAGTGAAGCTAGAATTTGTAAAGGTTGGGGTTTAACTGAAGTTAATTCAGCATTTTCTTATACAAAAGATATAGAAACAAATGAAATAGGTAGTGTTGGTATACCTTTAGTAGGAAATGATATTATGGTAGTAAAACCAAATTCTTCTGATAATATTGATTTTGATAATTTGGAAGAATTAACATACGATCAAACAGGTGAATTATTTATAAATTCTAAATCAGTTATATTAGATTATTTAAATAATGAAGAAGAATCAAAAAATGTTTTCTTTACTTCTAAAGACACGAATGAAAAATGGATAAGAACAAAAGATTTAGGTAGAGTAACAAAAGATGGTTTAATATATATTGATGGAAGAATGAAAAGAATTATTATTAGACCAGATGGACATAATATTTCACCATTTGCCATTGAATCTATTATAAATAAAAATGAAAAAGTAAAAGCATGTGCTGTAGTAGGTAAATCATATAATGAAAATGAACATGGATCATATGCAGTTGCTTATATTGAGTTAAAAAAGGAATTTTTAGAACAACAAAAAGAAATATTAATGGAATTAAAAAAAGAAGTAGAAAAAAAATTACCTCCAAGAGATATAGCAAGTGAATATAAAGTAATAGATGAAATTCCATTAACTAATATAGGAAAAGTTGATTACAAATCACTTGAACAAATAGATAAAAAACGTATTTTAAAATAGTAATTATATTTACTATTTTTTTTTATGATGATATAATAATTATTGAAGGTAGGGGTTGTATTATGCCTAATAATGCTTTTTCCATTTTAAGTTTTTTTTACAGTTCCTTTTTATTAATTATTTATTTTTATAAAAAAAGAATTAATAATTTAGAAAATAAAATTTATAAGTATTTAGTATTATCAAATATATTAACAGTAGTTTCTGTACTTATTTGTTGGTTTACAATTATGAATCGTGAAAAAATAGCTTTAATTAATAATGTTTTTTCTAAAATGGCATTAATTGGATATACTATATGGGTTTTAGTATTTACTTTATATGTATTTTTTATATCAAGTAAAAATAAAGATGATATTTTTTTAAAAAAATATAATTTGTTTAAAAAAATAATCAGTATGTTGTTATTACTATTATCAATAATGATAGTAATATTACCACTTAATTATTATAGTGAAAAAAATATTGCATATTCATTTGGACCTAGTGCTAATGTAGTATATATAACAACTGCTATATGTATGCTTTATTGGATAATTATATGTATAATTAATTTTAAAAACTTAAAAAGTAAAAAGTATTTACCAATAATAACATTTATTACATTACTAATAATTGCTATAATTATTCAAAAAATAAATCCTGCCATTCTTTTAACAACTGCTGTAGTATCATTTGTTACGACATTAATGTATTTTACAATTGAAAATCCAGATGTAAAAATGTTACAAAAAATGGAATTAGCTAAAGATAGTGCAGAAAAAGCTAACCGTGCTAAATCAGATTTTTTATCTTCTATGTCACATGAAATTAGAACACCACTTAATGCTATAGTAGGTTTTTCTGAAGATATCAAAGAATATGAAGATCAAATACCTAAGGAAGTAAAAGAAGATGTAAGTTATATTTTAGATGCTTCGAATACGTTATTAGAAATTGTTGGTAATATTTTAGATATTAATAAAATAGAAGCTTCAAAATTAGATATAGAAATCGAATCTTATGATTTTAAAAAAGAAATAGACGGACTTACAAAAGTATATTCAACAAGAATTGGAGATAAGCCAATTGATTTTATATGTAATATTTCAAATGACATTCCTGATAAATTAATTGGAGATAAATTACATGTTAAAGAAATAATTAGTAATTTATTATCAAATGCAATTAAATATACTGATAAAGGTGAAATAGAATTAAATATTAAATGCTTTAATAAAAATGATATTTGTAATTTATTAATAATAGTTCGTGATACAGGAAAAGGAATAAAAAAAGAAGATTTAGATAAATTATTTACTAAATTTGAAAGATTAGATGTTGAAAGAAATACTACTTTTAATGGAACTGGTTTAGGTCTTGCTATTACTAAAAACTTAGTTGATATGATGGGTGGTAAAATTAATGTTCAATCATATTTTGGTAAAGGATCATTATTTATGGTAACATTACCTCAAAAAATTGATAACTCTAATTTAGAAAATACCCAAAAAATAGATTTAGGATTAATGCAAAGCAAAATAATGAAAAATAAAAAAATATTAATAGTTGATGATAATAAATTAAATCTAAAAGTTGCACATAGAGCTTTAGATGGTTTAGATTTTATTATTGAAGAAGTTTTATCTGGTGAAGAATGCATTAATAAAATTGCAAAGGGAAATAAATATGATTTAATATTAATGGATATAATGATGCCTAAACTAAGTGGTACTTCTACATTAAAAAAATTACAAGAAGATCCAACATTTAAAACACCAGTTATTGCTTTAACTGCTGATGCAATAGCAGGGGCAAGAGAAAGATATTTAAATGATGGATTTGTTGATTATATAGCAAAACCATTTACAAAAGAACAAATAAAAGAAAAATTAAACTCTATTTTTTCAGAAAAATTAACTATAAATAACGACAGATTTAAAGATGCTCCAATGGTAATAATTGGATGGGATGATAAAGAAGTTGATAAATTTTAAATTTATCAATTTTTTTCTTGAATTTTTAATGATTTAGTAATAAAATAATTGATAGTTAGAAGGGGGGAAACTTTAATAATGTCTAAAGTTGAATTACCAAAATTAAAAAAAGAAAAGAAGAAAAAAAGACATATTTTATTAAAATTATTTTTAGTTTTAATTATTTTGTCATTTGCTGCTATATTTGCCTTTAGTGCATATATTATTTATAATGCCCCTGATTTTGATGTAAAAAATTTATATACAAAAGAATCAACTGTTCTTTTATATGATGATAAAACAGAATTTGCTAGACTTGGCGAAGAAAATAGAGAATTAGCAGATTATAGTGAACTTCCACAAGTTTTAATAGATGCTATAATTGCTACTGAAGATGCTAGATTTTTTCAACATAATGGATTTGATGTAAAAAGATTTGTTAAAGCATCATATGGACATTTGGAAGGAAATTCTGATGCTGGTGGTGCATCAACTATAACAATGCAACTTTCAAAAAATTTCTTTACTTCTACTAAAGCTTCTGGATTTGAAGGTGTAGTAAGAAAATTCACTGATATTTATATGTCTATATTTAAAATTGAAAAAAAATATTCTAAAGAAAAAATATTAGAATATTATGTAAATGCACAATTTTTAGGTGCTAATAGTTATGGTGTTAAAATGGCTTCACGTACATATTTTGGAAAGAATGTAGGAGATTTATCTCTACCTGAAGCTGCTTTAATTGCTGGTTTATATAATGCACCTTCATCATATGATCCTTATCAAAATTTAGAAGCAGCTGAACAAAGAAAAAATCAAGTACTTGATTTAATGTATAGACATGAGTATATAAATGAAGAACAATTAGCAGATGCTAAAAGTATTACTGTTGATTCAATGCTTGATAAAACAAAAGAGTATTCAAATCAATATCAAGATTTTATTGATACAGTTGTAAATGAAGTAATCGAAGAAACAGGACAAAATCCATATATTACTCCAATGATAATATATACAACAATGGATTCTAAGATTCAAAAAAGTGTTAATAAAATAATGAATAATAACAAGAATTTTAAAGATAAAAAAATTCAAACTGGAATTGCTGTTACTAGTACGGAAAATGGATCTATTTTAGCAATAGGTGCAGGTAGAAATAAAAGTGGTGTTAGACAATTTAATTTTGCTACGATGATAAATAGACATCCTGGTTCAACAATAAAACCATTTATGGATTATGGACCATTATTTGAATTTAATGGTGCAACACCACAAACTACAATTACTGATGAACCATATACTTACTCAAATGGTATTACAATTAATAATGCCGATAGAACTTATGCTGGTACTATGACTATAAAAGAAGCATTAGCTCAATCTAGAAATATTCCAGCTTTAAAAGCTTTTCAACAAGTTTCAAAATCTAAAATTTCAAGATATGTTCATTCTTTTGGAATAGATTATGGAAAAGAATTATATGAAAGTGCTGCAATTGGTGCCTTTAATGGAGTATCTCCTTTAGAACTATCTGCAGCTTATGGTGCATATGGGCGTGGGGGATATTACATTAAACCATATTCATATACTAAAATAATATATCGAGATTCTGGAGATGAATACATAAAAAATATTAAAAAAGAAAAAGTATGTAGTCCTACAACTGCAAAATATATTAATGATATTTTAATATATGCTATTAACCAAGGAGCTTTAGGAAGTATAGATCATGCTTCAACTGAAGTTGCTGGAAAAACAGGAACATCTACAGTTGGAGGGGATGCTATTAGAAAATATAGAATGGATCCTTCAGCCATAATGGATTCATGGGCTGCTATGTATTCAAGAGAATACTCTGTAGCTTTATGGTATGGATATGATAAAATGTCACATAAATATTATATGTTACCATGGGATGGAACAGTTGGAAGAAGAACTTTGGCAGCAAAATTATCTAAAGTATTGTTTCAAACAAATTCAAAATTAAAAACAAGTTAAAAAGATTTCAATATGAAATCTTTTTTTTACCTTGATAATTATTAAAAAAAAATTTATAATAAAGTTATAGATTTATTAAGATCTATATGAAGAAGGAGAATTTATGAAAGAAATGGATATTATGCCTATCTTAACTCTTCTTCTTGGGACATTACTTGGTGCTGTTATTGCTTTTATAGTTAATTTTTTAAGAGTTAAAGCAGTAGGAAATAAAGCTAATAAATTGATTGAAAAAGCTGAAAAAGAAGCTGAAAAAAAGAAAAGGGATGCGCTTCTTGAATTAAAAGAAGAAACATATCGTTTAAAACAAGAAGCTGATAAAGAAATAAAAGAAAAAAAATCAGAATTTAAAGAAACAGAAGATAAATTAATTCAAAGAGAATCAAATCTTGATAAAAGAGAAGAAATGTTACAGGCAAGATCTGATAATTTGGATAAAAAAGATAATGATTTATTAGTTAAACAAAAAGAGTTGCAAGAAAAAGATTTAAAGATGGAAGAATTACTTAAAGAAGAAATGTTACAACTAGAAAGTATTGCAAAATTTTCAAAAGAAAAAGCACATGATTTAATCATGAAACGTGTTGAAGATGAAATGTCAAGAGAAATAGCTACTTTCATTAAAGAAGAAGAAAGCAAGGCTAAATTACAAGCAAATGAAAAAGCAAAAAATTTAATAGTGTCATCAATGCAAAGATATGCAAATGATGTAACTACAGAACAAACAGTTAGTACAATTTCACTTCCAAATGATGAAATGAAAGGTCGCCTTATTGGTAGAGAAGGAAGAAATATAAGAACAATCGAAGCAGTTACAGGTGTAGATTTAATTATTGATGATACTCCTGAGGCTATTGTTATATCATCATTTGATCCTTTAAGACGTGAAATAGCTAGAGTTACAATTGAAACTTTAATTAAAGATGGAAGAATTCATCCAGCTAGAATTGAAGAATTATATGATAAAGTAACAAAAGATATTAATGAACATATTACTGAACTTGGTAATAAAACAATTAATGAATTAGGATTAACTAGATTAGATCCAGAATTAGTTCATTTAATTGGTAAATTACATTTTAGAACAAGTTATGGACAAAATGTATTGCAACATTCAAAAGAAGTAGCAGAACTATGTGGAATTATGGCTTCAGAACTTGGAGAAAATGTAACAATTGCAAAAAGAGCAGGATTATTACATGATATTGGTAAAGCAATAGATTATGAAGTTGAAGGTTCACATGTTGAACTTGGAGTTGATATTGCTAAAAAATTCCATGAAGATGATATAGTAATAAATTCTATTGCATCTCATCATGGAGATGAAGAACAAAAATCAGTTATCTCTGTACTTGTACAAATTGCTGATACATTATCAGCTTCACGTCCAGGTGCAAGAAATGATTCATTAGAAAATTATATCAAAAGATTAGAACAACTAGAAAGCATTGGTAACTCATTTGATGGAGTTGAAAAAACATATGCAATGCAAGCTGGTAGAGAAGTTAGAGTTATGGTTAGACCTGATGATGTTGATGATGCAACAAGTTATAAGATTGCTAGAGATATGAAAGAAAAAATAGAATCAGAGATGCAATATCCTGGTACAATAAAAATAACTGTAATTAGAGAAACTAGAGCACAAGAAGAAGCAAAATAATGCTTCTTTTTTTTGCAAAAAAAAAGACTATATAATTAGTCTCTACGATTAAATAATTCAAGTAATCTAATAAATATATTAATAAAATCTAGATATAATTGAAATGCAGTGTAAACTGCTAAGTTATCTTCTTCAATACCTGAATCAGCTAATGCTTGTGCTTTTTTAATATCATATCCAATATATAAAGTAAATACCAAAATAGATATAATAGCTAATACCAATTCAAGTGTAGTTTTTTGCATAATTATATTTATTATTGACATTATTACAATACCAATTAAAGCAATTAATAAGTATGTACCAAATTTTTTTAAATCAACATTTAATTTAGCTCCAATTAATGCAAATAAACCAAATATTATTGCAGTTACTAAAAATACTAATATAATTGATGATACTTTAAATGCTATAAATATTGTTGAAAATGTTATGCTAGATAAAACACAATATAATATATATAATACTTTAATGGTAGTTGGTTTTAATTTAGCAACTCTTACACCTAATATTATTGCAATGACTATTTCAGAAATTACTATTCCAATTAGAAAGCCACTAGTTAGTACTGCCTTAGCAATATTTAAATTATTTACTAAAATAGCCATAAAACCATATCCACCCAAAAAGGTGATTAGTAATCCAACAAATAGCCATCCAAATATTTTACTATATAATTTATTATCCATGATTTCTCCTTTCATATTATAATTATATAATTATAAAAATATAATAACAAGAAAAAAATGAAGATTAATTATCTTCAACTTTTTTAACTTCCATTATAACTGGTAAAATAATTGGTCTTCTTCCAGTTAGTTTACTTATAAATGGATGTAATTCTAAAATAATTACATTTCGTAAATCAACATAATTATAAGAATTATTCTCTAAATAATTTGTTACAATATCAGCAACCTTTTTTTCAATAGTACTAATTAATTCAGCATTTTCATTAACAAGTATAAATCCTCTAGTTGTAACATTTGGTTTAATAAGTAATTTTCTTTTTAATGGATTTATATTTAAAATAGTAACTAAAATACCATCTTGACTCATTAATTTACGGTCTTTTATTACTACTGATCCAACATCACCAATACGTGAACCATCAACATATACATCACCTGAAATAATATTAGGTCCTTTATGTATACCATCTTTGTCCATAATTAAAGTTTGTCCATTTTTTAGTACGAAACATTTATCTTTATCAACACCACATAGTGTTCCAGTTTTGGCTTGTTCTTGTAGCATTCTATATTCTCCATGCATTGGCATAAAGTATTCAGGTTGAATTAATCTTAACATTAATTTTTGTTCTTCTTGCTTAGCATGACCTGAAGTATGGACATCTGATAAATCACTATTTGTAAATACTTTTACACCTTTTAAATATAATTTATTTATTACTCTATTTACTGATGCAGCATTTCCTGGAATAGGTGAGGATGAAAATACTACTAAATCATCTGGAAGTAATGATATTTGTTTATGTGTTCCATTTGCAATTCTAGATAAGGCTGCTAATGGTTCTCCTTGAGTACCTGTACACAAAATACACACTTCATTATGTTTTAAATCTTTTGCTTTGTTTGCATCAATTATAATTGATTTATCTTTAATCATATTATTTTCTAAAGCAATGCCAATAGCATTTTCCATACTTCTACCAAATGTAATAATCTTACGATTATTTTTTTCACATGCTTCAATAATATGTTTTAATCTATATATATTTGATGCAAAAGTTGCAATAATAACTCTTCCTAAATGGTTTGAAATAATATCTGTAAGTGTTTCATCAACAGCACTTTCAGATTTAGAAAATCCTTCAACTAGGGAATTTGTAGAATCTGCCATTAATAGTTTTACACCATTTGAACCTATACGAGCCATTTTTTGAATATCAGCCATTGGTCCAATAGGAGTTAAATCAAATTTATAATCTCCAGTTTCAAATATTGTACCATTTGGTGTATTTAAAACAACTGCATATGAATCAGGTATTGAGTGAGTAGTTCTTACAAATTCTATATTAAAATATTTTGATTTAATTATATAATCATTGTCAATTGTTTCCATGTTTTTAAAATTAATATTTCTTTCATCTAATTTTTTATTAATTAAATCAATAGCAATTTTTGGAGCATAAATAATAGGAATATTAATCTTTTGCAATAAAAAGGGAATACCTCCAATATGATCTTCATGTCCGTGAGTAATTATTAACCCTTTTATTTTATTTTCATTTTCTTTTAAAAATGTAACATCTTGAATAACATAATCTATTCCAAGTAATTCATCCTCTGGAAACATAACACCGGCATCAATAATAAATAATTCTTCTTTATGCATAAAAATATACATATTTTTACCAACTTCACCTAAACCACCTAAGGAGGCAATGATGGTATCATCGTTATTAAACATAAAAATTCCTTCTTTCAATATAAAGTTTAAAATGTAAATAAATTATAACAAAATATTTTGTTTTTGTCTAGTATATGGTATATTTATTATGGTGATAATATGAAGAATAAGAATGGTTTTACTTTAATAGAATTACTTGGAGTAATTGCAATTTTAGGCTTATTAGTAGGTTTAGCAACATTTGCTACTGCTAAAATAATTGCTAATTCAAAAAATAAAACAGATGATATTACTATAAAAAATATTAAAGAAGCTGCTATTTCATATTACTTAGATAATTCTAATAATTATAAAATAAATAATTCTAATTGTATTTTAACAAGTGATAATAAATCAGATATTGAAAACTTAAGAAATGATTGTAAAGTAACAAAAACAATAAATGAATTAATTAATAGTGGATTTTTAAAGGGTGATATGAAAAATATTGATAAAACAAAATCAGTAATAGTATATGCTTATAAAGACGGAAATAATATAGATTATAGAGCTTATATTCAAGAATAATAAAAACACTAATAGATTTAGTGTTTTTTTATT
Organism: uncultured Mycoplasmatota bacterium; assembly: GCA_947165285.1. Lineage (GTDB taxonomy): Bacteria > Bacillota_I > Bacilli_A > RF39 > UBA660 > RUG12834. Next base: position 393,751 of record CAMUZS010000001.1, on the reverse strand, counting down.
GTTTTACTAACTTGATCTTTTATAATTTTATTTGCTTCATTACTTTTATATTTTGTAACGTCAATATATTTAAATTCTTCTTTTTTTCCAAGAGCTTTTAAAATTGTTACTGAAAATATAAAATCTATAACAAATATTATAAAAATAAATAGAGTAATTATATATATATTATTTACATCAATACTATCTAGTACTGAATATATAAATGGATTAATATATTTAGTAACTAAAACACCAAGTATTCCAAAAGGTATTAAAGTAGCAAGTGCAATTCTACCTCTTATTTGATATTTAAAATTCATTCTTTCATAATCCCATAATTTTATATTTAATGCTTTTTCAAGAATAAAACTAATTAAATATTCAATTACACTAACAAATAATAATGATAAAATAAATAGAACAAAAATATTATCTTTAAATCTATCTAATAATAAGAAAGCCATTCCACATATTCCATATATTGGACAAAGAGGTCCAACTAAAAATCCACGATTAACTTTTTCATGATTTCTTATTAAAGCATATAACTCTTCAATAACCCATCCAATAGTAGAAATAATAACAAACAGTAAAAATAATTTACATACATCTAACATAAATTACCACCTATACTTAATTTAATTAATATTTTATCTTTTGTCAAATTCTTTAATATGGCTATTTGACAAAAAACTGTAAATATGTTAAAATAAAAGCAATTAAGGGGGATTTTTTTATGAATAATAATAAATATTTATTTAATAAAAAAAGAATGTTATTATGTTTAGCTTTATCAACATGTTTATCATTAACTGGTTGTAAAAAAGCTGTTTCAAATTTTACTAAAATAGAGTATGAAAATTCTAAAACATATAAAAAACATTCTAGTGAAAATAGTCATTTTATTAATAATTATTACATAGTTATTGTTGAAAATGATAGAATTGTTATTTATGGAGTGAATAAAATATTAAGAGATAATGAATATATCATTAATAATGATGCAAGTATTATTTTATCTTATGGAGATAGATATTATTGTTTTGATGATTATGATGTTGCATTTGAATTTGCTAATTCTATTTCTACAGATTATACAAAAATAGTTTATATTGATTATAATAGTACTGTATCTCAAGATAATATTTTTGAAAAAGATAATGTCAAATATATACTAAAAAAAAATAACTAATAAATAAAAGTAGATGTCAATAAAGTCTACTTTTTTTATGTATTAAATGGTATAATAAACACAGGTGATTAATGTGGGATTATTTAATAATATAAAAAAAATATTTTCAAAGAAAAAAGAAATTGAAGAAAAAGAAATTAATCTTTTAGAAAAAAAAGATGAAATACAAGATGAAAAAGAAATATTAAATGAAGATCAAAAAGTAGATAATGTAATAAAAAATAATGAAGACAGTAAACAAGAAGATATTAATAACTTATCTAACGAAGATATTATTGAAGAAAAAGAAATAATTGAAAAATATGATAAAGGATTAGAAAAATCTAGAAAAGAGTTTGTTTCAAATTTAAGTTTATTAGGTATAAAATATAAAAAAGTAAGTGAAGAATATTTTGATGAATTGGAACAAACTTTAATTATGGCAGATATTGGTGTTAATACTGTATTTAAATTTATGGATGAATTAAGAAGTAGAGTAAAAAAAGAAAATATTACTGATACAGCATATCTTAATGAGGTAATCGTTGATGAACTTTTTATTATATATGTTAATGGAGAGTCTTTATCTGATAAAATAGCTATAAATGATAATGGTCCAACAGTAATTTTAATGGTTGGAGTAAATGGAGTAGGAAAAACTACAACTATAGCAAAACTTGCTCATAAATATAAATCACAAGGTAAAAAAGTTATGATGATAGCTGGAGATACATTTAGAGCTGGAGCTGTTGAACAACTAAAAATATGGGCTGATAGAACTAATTCTATATTTTATGGAAAAGAAAACTCTGATCCTGCGGGTGTAATATATGATGGCTTAGAACAAGCAATTGATCAAAAAGCTGATATTGTATTAATTGATACAGCAGGAAGACTTCAAAATAAAGTTAATTTAATGAATGAATTAGAAAAAGTTAATAAAGTAATTGCAAAAATAATACCTGGTGCACCACATGAAACATTGTTAATAATTGATGCATCTACTGGACAAAATGGAATATTACAAGCCAAGGCGTTTAAAGAAATTACAAATATTACTGGTTTAGTTTTAACAAAAATGGATGGAACTGCTAAAGGTGGAATTGTTTTAGCAATTAAAGAAGAAGTTGGACTTCCAGTTAAATTTATTGGACTTGGAGAAAAAATGGAAGATCTTGAAGTATTTGATATAGAAAATTATATTTATGGATTATTTAAAGATTTAATAGATTAAGGAGAACATTATGAATAAACTTGAAATTTTAAGACAAAAATTAGTAATGTATTATATAAAAAAAATAATAATAAATGAATTGAATAATTCTTATTATGATGATAATAAAAATATAAGCAAAATTTTTGATTTAGGGAGTAAATGTGAATATTTATCTGCAACAGATGTAACATATCATATTAATAATTTAATATATTATAAGAATGGCTTTATTAAATATAATAATTATATTGAAGCTGCTGCATCTTTTCCAGATGAATTTATAAATAAAGATATAATAGATAGTATTTTAAAAAGAGGAAGATAATATGGATAGAGTGTATTTAAATGAATTATTTGATATATATGAAAATATACTAAGTGATCATGAAAAAGAAGTATTTAAAGATTATTATCAAGATGATTTATCATTACAAGAAATAGCTGATAATAATAATGTTACAAGAAATGCTATACATAAAACATTAAAAAATGTTGAAGATAAATTAAAAGATATTGAAGAAAAATTAAATTTTTATAAAAAGAGGATAAAAATATTAAAAGCTATAGATAATAATGATTTAAATAAAATAAAAGAAATAATAGAATAAGGTGATCTTTAATGAAGGGTAAAATTATAGTTATCGAGGGAAATGATTGTTCTGGAAAAGAAACTCAGGTACAACTTTTATTTCAAAGATTATTAAGAGAAGGAAAAAAGGTAGAAAAAATATCTTTTCCAAATTATGATAGTCCAACTGGTAAAATAATAGGAGGACCTTATCTTGGAAAAGATGATAATAGTTTTTTTGAAGAAGGAGCACCATTAGTTGATCCTCGTGTTGCTGCACTTTTTTATGCAGCAGATCGAAGATACAATTTACCTAAAATTAAAGAATTACTAAATGATAATTATTTTGTTATACTAGATAGATACGTTGAATCTAATATGGCTCATCAAGGTTGTAAAATAGAAAATAAAGAAGAAAGATTAAAATTATATGATTGGTTTGAAACTTTAGAATATGATTTACTTGAACTTCCTAAACCAGATCTTACAATATTATTACACATGCCACTAAAAAAAGTATTGGAATTAAAACGTGGAAGACTTGGAAATGATGAACATGAAAATTCAATTAATTATTTAAAATTAAGTGAAGAGTCTTATTTAGAATTAGCAGAGTTAAAAAAACATAATATAATAGAATGTTTAGAAAAAGGTAAGCTTCGTGATATAATGAGTATACATGAAGAAATATATAATATTGTTAACAAGGAGGTATAATCATGTTTGATTATCTAGGAGATAAAATATCTAATGCAATGAAAAACATTAGAGGACTTGGAAGAATTACTGAAGAAAATATTGCTGATGCGATGAAAGAAATTAGAATGGCTCTTTTAGAAGCAGATGTTAACTATACTGTTGTAAAAGAATTTACTAATAACGTTAAAGAAAAAGCATTAGGTCTTGATGTGTCTAAAAGTGTTAATCCAGATGAATTATTTATTAAAATAGTAAGAGATGAACTTATCAAGCTTTTAGGTGAAGATTCTGTTCCTTTAGTAATAGATAAAAAGCCAACTATATTAATGTTAGTAGGTCTTCAAGGTAGTGGTAAAACAACTACAGCTGGAAAGTTAGCTAATTACTTAAGAAAGAAAAATGCAAAAAATCCATTACTTGTTGCTTGTGATATATATAGACCTGCAGCTATTGATCAACTTAAAACAATAGGTAAAGAAATGGGTATTGAAGTTTTTGATAAAGGAACTCAAGAAGTAACTAAAACTGTTGAAGAAGCACTTAATTATGCTAAAGAAAATCATAATGATTATATAATTATAGATACTGCAGGACGTTTACAAATAGATGAAACTTTAATGGATGAATTAAAATCAATTGAAGATAAATTTAATCCACATGAAGTAATACTAGTAATAGATGCTATGATGGGACAAGATGCAATTAATGTAATTAATGGATTTAATGATAAATTAAATTTAACAGGATGTATTTTAACAAAATTGGATGGTAATACAAAAGGTGGGGTAGCACTATCTGTTAGACATTTAACAAATGTTCCAATAAAATTTGTAGGAGATTCTGAAAAAATGGATGGTCTTACATTATTTGATCCAAAGAGAATGGCTGAAAGAATCTTGGATATGGGTGATATCATATCCATTGCTGAAAAAGTAGAATCTGTTTACTCAGAAGAGGATGCTAAAGAGCAAGAAAAGAAAATGCGTAAAGGAACCTATAATTTAGAAGATTTTCTTGCTAATTTAAAACAAATAAAAAAATTAGGACCACTTGAAAAAATAATTGGAATGCTTCCACAAGCTAGGAAGATGGGACTTAATAATGTTAGTATTAATCCTAAAGATTTAGCTCATATTGAAGCAATAATACTTTCGATGACTCCATATGAAAGAGAACATCCAGAAATATTAAAAGCATCTAGAAAACAAAGAATATCAAAGGGATGTGGAAGATCTGTTGAAGAAATTAACAGATTATTAAAACAATTTGAACAAATGAAAACAATGATGAAACAAATATCATCAGGTAATATGAAAATGCCTTTTTAAGGTATTTTTTTATTTGACAATGATATAAAAGTAAACTATAATTTACTTATAAATATTTTTTAAGAGGAGTAATTTATTTATTCTTTATAGAGAGTTAGTAATTGGTGAAAAACTAATAAGTAATAAATAAATGAAGACACTTAAATTTAAATATGTTGCCTAACCAGCATTAAATGGTCAAGAGTTAGATTAAATAAATCTATAAAGTAAGATGGCACCACGATATAATCGTTCTTACATTATAGATTTTTTATTTGTTTAAGGAGGAATTATTATGAATAAGATTTATGTAAAAGATATTAAAAATTATATCGGAAAGGAAATAGAATTTTCTGGTTTTATTGACGTTGTAAGAGATAAAAAATGGGTACAATTTGTTATATTAAAAGATTCAACAGGAAAAGTACAATTAACTATTGAAAAAAGTGAAGAAAAAAATAATGAAATGGTTGAATTAATATCATCAATTTCAAAAGATAGTGTAATTAAAGTTAAGGCTAATGTCATTGAAAATGAAGCTGTTAAATTAGGAGGCTTAGAATTAATTCCATCAAATATCATTGTTATCTCTCACGCTGAAGAATTACCTTTTGATTATAATAATTTAGATGGAGTTAATATTGATACAAGATTAGATTATAGATGGTTAGATATTAGAAATGAAAAAAATATGTTAATAAGACAAATAGAATCAACACTAACAGAAGGTATGAGAGAATTCTTATATAAAGAAAACTTTACTGAAATACATACACCTAAATTAATTGCTGCTGCATCAGAATCAGGTTCAGAAGTGTTTGAAGTAAAATACTTTGATAGATTAGCATATCTTGCTCAATCACCACAATTTTATAAACAAATGGCAATTGCTGGTGGACTTGATAAAGTATTTGAAGTTGGACCTGTTTTTCGTGCAGAAAATTCAAATACAAATAGGCATGCAACTGAATTTACAGGATTTGATTTAGAGTTTGCACATATTGATTCTTATGAAGATGTAATGGATTTAGAAGAAGATTTGCTTATAGCTGGTTTATCTAAAGTTAAAGAAAGATTTGGGGAAAAAATTAAAGAAGTATTTAATACTGAAGTAATTATTCCAACTAAGCCATTTCCAAGAATTAAATTAAGTGAGTTATATAAAGAATTACATGAAAGATATAATTTTGAAATTCCTACTGAAGATGTTGGTGATATGAATGCAGAAGCTGAAAAATTAACTTATAAATTAGCTCAAGAAAAATATAATAGTGAGTTTATGTTTATTGTTGATTATGCTGCTACTAAAAGACCATTTTATCATATGAGAGATGAACAAGGAAAACTTCAAGGATATGATTTAATATGGAGAGGAACTGAAATAACTTCAGGTGCCCAAAGAGAACATAGATATGAAAATCTATTAAATAATGCAAAAGAAAAAGGCCTAGGCGAAGATGTTAAATTTTATTTACAATTCTTTAAATATGGATGTCCTGCACATGGTGGATTTGGTATAGGTTTAGATAGATTAACAATGTTATTATTAGGTTTATCATCTTTAAAAGAAGCACAATTTATCTTTAGAGGTCCAAATAGATTAGAACCATAGGGAGATTAAATGAAAATATTAAAATATCAGAAATTAAAATCAAATAAGTATAAATTAATACTTGAAGATAGTGAAGAACTTGTTTTATATGATGAAGTAATTTTAAATAATGATTTATTATTAAATAAGGAAATAAATAACATTGAAAATATTTTAAGTGAAAATTTATTTTATGATGCTTATTTTAATTCATTAAAATATATTCAAAAAAAATTAAGAACAAAAATAGAATTAATTAATTATTTGTCAACTAAATATGAAAATGTCATAATAAATAAAGTAATAAACAAAATTGAAAATGAAGGATATTTAAATGATGAATTATATATAAAATCATATATTCATGATCAAGTATTATTAACTAATAATGGATATTATAAAATATATAATTATTTAAAAAACAATGATTTAGATGAGTATTTAATAAAAAAATATTTAGATGATATTGATAGAAGTGTTTGGTTAGAAAAAATAAAAAAAATTATAAATAAAAAAATTAAATCTAATAATAAATATAGTAATTATAAATTAAAAGAAAAACTATTAAATGATTTAAATAATTTAGGATATAATAAAGGTGATATTTTAGAAATTGTTAATTCTATTGATTTAAAAGATGATAATAATATATTAGAAAAGAATTATAATATGATATATAATAAATTATCAAAAAAATATAAAGGAAAAGAATTAGAATTACAAATTATTAATAAAATGATGCAAAAAGGATTTAATTATAAAGAAATAAAAAAAGTTATGAATTCATAACTTTTTATTTTGTTTGATTATCTGTTTTTGATGATTCTTTTGATTTTTCTTGAATTTGTGCTAACGAATTTTGAATATAATTAACATATTTATCATGTAATTCACTATCAACTATATCCATATTATATTCTTTTCTTAATTCTTGCATTGCTTTAATTTGACTTTCTTCATTTTTTGATACATATTCATCAGCTAATGTTTGAATTATAGAATCTTTTACGTCATCTAATGCTGGTTTTTCTTTTGTTTCAGTTCTATATACAATGTTATATCCTAAATTAGATTTAACTGCAGTTTTTGTATATTCACCATCTTTTAATTCATAAGCAGCATTAACAACACTTGTATAATTATCACCTAAAGTAGAAGTGTTAATATAACCTAAATTTCCACCATCATCTTTAGTTGAAGTATCTGAAGAATATTCTTTAGCTAATTCTTTAAATGTTTCAGAAACATTTTTAGATGCATTTAATTTATCAATTACTTCTTTTGCTTTATTTTGTGCTTCAGTATCTGCTTTTGTTTTTTCATCTTCACTTGCATCATTTTTAGTATTAAAATCTATTAAAATATATGAAACTTTAATATCAGGTTTTGTACTTTCTTTATAATACTTTTTAATATCAGAATCTTTTATTTGTGTTTTAGCATAATCTGTTACTGCCTTATTTTGTAGATAACTTATATATACTGAATTTTCATATTCTTCTAAAGTATTATAATTTGTATAATATTGAATTGCTTGTAATAATTCATCACCATAATTTTGTTTTAATTGATCCATTGTACTTTTAGCATAATCTTTAGCGGCATCAATTTCACCATTATATTTATCCTCTAAAATTAATTTATCAATTGTTGTCATTAATACTTCTAAACCATATTGATTTTTTAATGAATTATATAAATCATTAACACTAATTTTTTTATCATCTTTTAATGTAGTAATTACTTGATCACCATTTTGAAGTGTAGGAATTGTTTTGGCACCACATCCTCCAGCTAGTAATATAGTCATTGCTACGACTGCTACTTTTTTTAAATTTCCCATAAAATCCTCCTAAACATAACTATTATACCATGAAATAATGATAAATAGTCAATAGACTTTACATAAATAAGACAAAAAAATATAAATTAAGCATCACAAAAAATTATCTATAACCATACAATATTAATGAAAAGACAAATAAAGGAGGAATGATTATATGAACAATGGTGCATGCGGATGTATGGGTCCAGCTATAATATTAGTCTTATTTATTTTATTAATAATCATTGTAGGAGCATATATTTAATATATGAAAAAAGATAAGTCTAATAGTTCATTTATTGTCTTAATATTATATATCTTATTAGCTATTATATTAAGTAGTACAATTTTTTACTAAAAAGGAATGATATTCCTTTTTTTTATATAAATAAATGTAAAGTATTTACATATTGCTTTGCATTAAATTTGTAAATGATTTATAATAATATTGGTGATAGTAGTGGCAAAGAAGAAAAAATCTAAAAGTGAATCAAATGCAAATAAAAAATACTCTGTAGAATTATTAGGCCTATTACTTATTTTAATAGGTATTTTAGGCTTTGGTTTTGGACTTGTAGGAGCATTCATAAAAAAATTTGCATTGTTTTTAGTTGGTGAATGGTGGCCTATATTACTTATCTTTATTATTATTATTGGTATAAAGATGGTAGTTGGTCGTAAGAATATTAAATATTTTTCACCAAAATATTTAGGTTTTTATTTAATATTTATAGTTATATTAATATTATCTCATTATACATTTATAAAATTACATAATAATTTTATGGATGTTATAAATGCTACTAAAGATAATTATATGGGTAGAATTGCTACTATAGCTGGTACAGGTCCGATGTTATCAAGTGGTGAAGCATCAATATCAGTTGGTGGAGGTTTCATTGGTGCAATTTTTGCCGGATTATTTGTTCAATTATTTTCATTAATTGGTACAATTATTGTTTCATGTGTTATAGGAATTGTAGGATTAATATTATTATTTGATATTAATTTTAAAGATTTAATAGTAGGTATTAAAGAGTTCTTTACAAATATCAAAGAAAAAATATATGAAGATGATGATGAAGATGAAGAAGAAGAAGATGATGATGATAAAGTGGTTATAACAAGTGTTGAAGATTTAAAAAATAAATCTTTAATAGAAACAACTTCAGAAATTAAAGAAACTAATCATGTAGATAATAGTATATCTAATCATCCATATAAATTACCATCACTTGATTTACTTGATAATCCAAAAACTATTGGTAAAGTAAATTCAAATGAATATATAAAACAAAGTAAAGAAGTATTAGAAGCTTCATTAAAAGAGTTTGGATTTAACGCTGCAGTTACAGAAATACATATTGGTCCTGCAGTAACTCAATTTGAATTACATGTACCAGCTGGTACTAAATTAAATAAAATTGTTTCTTTAAATAAAGAATTGGCTTTAGCTTTGGCTGCTAAAGATGTAAGAATACAAGCTCCAATTCCTGGTAAGAGTACTATAGGTATTGAAATACCTAATCAAAGTGTAGCACCAGTAAAAATAAAAGAAATACTAGCAAGTAAAGCAATGGGAGATCCAAAAAACGGTATTATTGTTGCTTTAGGAAAAGATATAATGGGAAATTCTATTGCATGTGATATAACAAAAATGCCTCATATGTTAATAGCTGGATCAACTGGATCAGGTAAATCAGTTTGTACTAATACAATAATAACTTCTATCTTAATGAGATATAGACCTGATGAAGTAAAATTAATATTAGTAGATCCAAAACAAGTAGAATTATCTAATTATAATGGAATACCACATTTAGCAGCACCTGTTGTTACCAATCCTAAAAAAGCGTCAGTAGTTTTACAAAGAGTTGTAGCTGAAATGGATAAAAGATATAACTATTTTGCTGATGAACATGTTAAAAAAATAGATGATTATAACGATAAAATGATAAAAGAACATAAAGCTAAATTACCTTATTGGGTAGTTATAATAGATGAAATGGCAGATCTAATGATAGCAGCTAGAAAAGAAGTTGAAGATTCAATAATGAGAATTACCCAACTTGCTCGTGCTGCTGGAATCCATCTTATTACTGCAACTCAAAGGCCATCAACAGATGTTATAACTGGTGTAATAAAAGCAAATATTCCATCACGTATAGCATTTGCTGTAGCATCACAAATAGATTCAAGAACAATTTTAGATAGTCCAGGAGCTGAAAAACTTCTTGGAAAAGGTGATATGTTGTATTTACCTATGGGACAAAATATTCCAATTAGAATTCAAGGATGTTTTGTATCAGATTCTGAAATATCAAAGATAATAGACTATGTTTGCAAAGAACAAGTTGCACAATATGATGATAGTTTAACTCAAGATATTCAATCAAATAATGATTATAATGCACCATCTTCAGATAAAGAAGATTATGAAGATCCATTATATGATCAAATAGTTGAATTTGCAATTCAAACTGGTAAAATATCAGCTTCACTTATTCAAAGAAGATTTAGACTTGGATATAATAGGGCAGCTAGAGTAATAGATTTATTAGAAGAAAGAGGAATAATAGGTCCACAAAATGGATCTAAACCAAGAGAAGTATTAGTTAAAATGGAAGAAAGGGAAGGATAAAATGGCAGATTTAGGAATTTTTGGAAAAGCAAGAGATTATTTTCAATTAGGAATAGCATATACTCCATATGAATTAGATTATAGAAAATATGAATTATTAAGTAATAATCCAGATGAAGAAGATTTAATAAATGAATATTACAATAAATTATTAGAGGTATTAAGTGTTACAAATAAAAATGCATCTTATAAAGAAATGAGTATTAATGCAATAAAAGAAAAATATAATAAATTAAATATAGATAATTCAACACTTGAACAAAAAATTTTTACTGTAATGACTAATTCAGTATTAAATAAAATAATGCAAACAGATGATGAAGAAGAAATAAGAAAAAATAATATTTTGTTTTCTTTAGAATATGATCGTTTTATAAATAATTTAAATAATAAAAAAGAAGTAAAAGAAGATCAAAAAAATGAATTATTATTAGATTTAGTTAAAATAGTAAATGTTTCTCATGAAAATTATAAACAAAATAAGCATTATAATGATACTTTAAAAGATGAAATAACAAGTATCTTAGATAAATATATTAATGTATATAATAATGATGAAGTTACTAATTATATCAATGGTGTATTAAATGATTATTTAGAAGAAATAGATAATTTAATAATAGAAAGTAATATTGAATTTGAAAATGCAAAAAAAAGATTTATAGATGATATTACTAATAATTTAATACCATATTGTAATGATTTATGTTCTAACAATTTAGGAAGATAATGTCTATTTGCAAAAATAATTAATAATTGTTATAATCTCTTTGTAGGTGATAATTATGAAAATTAATTCTGTAGAATTAAGTAATTTAGCTGTTAGAATTAGTCAATATCCAAATACAAATTTACCTGAATTTTTACTTGTAGGTAGATCAAATGTTGGAAAATCAAGTTTTATTAATGCACTAATTAATAGAAAAAATTTTGCCCATACATCAGCTACACCAGGTAAAACACAAACTTTAAATTTTTATATAGTAAATGATTCATTTTATTTAGTAGATGTACCTGGATATGGATATGCTCAAGTAAATAAACAAATTCAAAAGAAATTTGGTATGATGATTGAAGAATATCTAAAAACAAGAAAAGAATTAAAAAGAGTATTTATGTTGGTAGATTTTAGACATAAAGTTCCAGATGATGATATATTGATGTATAATTTTTTAAAATACTATAATATACCAGTAACAATAGTAGCTACTAAATATGATAAAGTAAATATGAGTGGAAGAAAAAAATGCGAAAAAAATATTAATGAAGCATTTAAATTATATGATGGAGATAATATTATATATTTTTCATCAGTAACAAAAAAAGGTAAAGAAGAAATATACGATTTAATTAAAAAATATGTAAATTAGGAAGCTTTTATAGCTTCTTTTTCTTTATTAAAAAAAAATAATAGTTTATAATTATAATAATAGAAGGTGAATATATGAAAAAGAGTAAAGGATTTACTTTAGTAGAATTATTAGGAGTTATAGTAGTACTTGCATTAATAATAGCAATTGCAGTTCCTTCAGTTATTACAATAACAAATAAAATTAAAAATAAAATGTATTGTACAAAAATTGAAAATATAGAAGCAGCAGCTAAATTATATGCAGAAGATGAAGAACCAATTAATACTATTGAAGTTAGTGTTGCAACTTTAATTGAACAAGGTTATTTTAAAAAAGAATCTAACGATTGTTCACTAAGTGATCCTAATAAACCATGTGTTAAATCACCAATAGATAATAAAAATATGGATAATGATAAAATTAATATTACTCGAAGTAATAATAAATATAGCGCAACATATAAATTAGAAAATGAATATAAAACACTTTGCGGAAGATAATAAAATGTGATAAGATAACATCATTTAAAAAAGGAGGTTTACTTATGAAACAATGTGTATGTTTAATAGGAAGACCTAATGTTGGTAAATCCACTTTATTTAATTTGTTAATTAAAGAGAAAAAATCCATTATTTTAGATACTCCTGGAATTACAAGAGATAGAATATATGGTAATTTAACATATAATAACAAAAATATGTTATTAATTGATACTGGTGGAATAGATTTAGGGGAAAATGATTTTAATAAAGATATTAAATTACAAGCTGAACTTGCTATTGAGGAAGCTAATGTAATTGTTTTTGTAGTGGATGGAAGAGAAGAATTAAATCCAAATGATTATGCAATAAGGGATATGTTGATAAAATCTAATAAAAAAGTAATAATTGCTGCAAATAAATTGGATAATCAAAAAATGATAGATGAAAATATATATCGTTTTTATGAACTTGGATTTGATAATGTTATAGGAATATCTGCGATTCAAAATAGTGGTATAAGTGAATTATTAGATGAAGTAACTAAAGATTTTAATGAAACAAAAGAAATTATAGATGATTCAATTAAATTTTCTTTAATAGGAAGACCTAATGTTGGTAAATCTTCTCTTGTTAATGCATTACTAAATAAAGAAAGAACAATAGTATCAGATATAGCTGGAACTACTAGAGATAGTATAGATACAAAGTTTAAATATGAAGGAAAAGATTTTACTGTTATAGATACTGCAGGAATGAGAAAAAAAGGTAAAATATTTGAATCAGTTGAAAAATATTCTTTAATAAGAAGTTTAAAAGCAATAGATAGATCAGATGTTTGTTGTTTAATAATAAATGCTGAAGAAGGAATAATAGAACATGATAAACATATATTATCGTATGCAATTGATGCTGGAAAAGCAATTGTTTTAGTTGTCAATAAGTGGGATACTATAAACAATGTTGATCAAGCAATAAAAGAATGGAAAGAAAAAATAAAATATGAATTTCAATTTGCATCATATGCTAAAGTAGTATTTTTAAGTGCTTTGACTAAAAAAAGACTAAATACATTAATGCCTGCGATTATACAAGCTTATGAAAACACTACTAAAGAGATTAAAACTAATTTAATAAATGATGTAATAAGAGATGCAAATATGTTACATCAAGCTCCATCATATAAAGGTAAGAGATTAAAAATTTATTTTGTATCTCAAACTAATACTAAGCCACCCGAATTTACTTTTAATGTTAATAATAAAGGATTAGTCCATTTTTCATATCATAGATACTTGGAAAATAAAATAAGAGAAGCATTTGATTTTACAGGATCACCTATAATTATTAAATATAAAAATAAAAAGGAAGAATAAATCCTTTTTTTTAATTGATTTTCTTTTTTAATAACAATTAATAGGTATTTGTCATATATTACATTAGGTGATAAATAAATGAATTTAAGTGATGATTTTTTTAATAAAGTTGAAAAGAAAACTAAAGTAGATAAAGATACTATTCTTTCGTTAGCTCAAGATTTAAATAATGGAAATATGAAGGATGAAAATACACTAAGAAAAGTAATATCTACATTATCTAAAATGACAGGTAAAAATGTATCAAAAGAAAAAGAAGATAAAATAATAGATACAATACTTAAAGATAAAGTTCCTAAAAATGTTGATAAGATGTTTTAAACATCTTTTTTAAATGATATAATTAATAAGGTGATTTATATGATATTTAGAAATGCTAATAATAATGATGCTAACAAATTAGATGAATTGTTAACTAAATTAATTGAGGATGAATGTCAATATGATAAAAATTGTAAAGCAATTAAAGTAAAAGATTTTTATATACATTACATTTTAGATCCTACCAAGTATTTTTATTTATGTGAAGATGATAATAAGATTGTTGGATATATTTATGCTATTATAGAAAACAATAACATAAAAATTGATGCTTTATATGTTGAAGAGGATAAAAGAAGATTAGGTATTGCTAGTAAATTAATTAATAATGTAATTAATTATGCACATGAAAAAAAATTTAATAAGGTTGTTATTAATGTTTTATCTAATAATATTAAAGCAAAGAATTTATATTATAAATATTTTAAATTAAATAAAAAAATTGACGATAATAAAGAAGAATTATTATTAGAAATAAGTAAGTAATATGAAAAATAATAAAAAGAATATATTAATAATATTTATAATAGCATGTATTGTAATTATACCATTATTTATTAATAATACTTATATAATTAAAGACGACAGTGAGTTTCATATATCCAATATATTATCAACAATATCATCAATGAAAAATTATATACCTAGTGATATATTACCAAATTTACTTGGAAATTATGGAATAGCTTTAAGACAGTTTTATCCAATACTATCACATACTTTTGTTGCTTATTTTAGTATAATAACTAAATTAGATGTAACTATATGTTTAAAACTAACTCATCTAATTGTATTATTTTTATCTAGTGTTACAATGTATTATTTATCTTTAAAATTATCTAAAGATAAAAAGATTGCTTTAACATCTTCAATTATATATATGTTATTTCCATATCATTTAAATGAAATATATATAAGAGATGCTTTAGGTGAACATTTTATATTTATTTTCTTACCAATGATAATTCATGGTTTATTATATTTATTTGAAGATAAGAAAAAATTTTTACTTTTATTTTGTACAGGATATATATTTGGTATGTTATCGCACTTAACATTAATGATTTATTTTACATTTTGTTTAATACCATTTTTTATTATATATAGAAAAAAAGTATTTAATAAAAAAACAATCTCTACATTAATTATCGCGGCATTAATTATTATATTAATAAATCTACCAAATATTGTAAATTTATTTCAAAACAAGTTATTCGGTGATTATAGAGTATTTACTCCATATGTAATGGCTCAAAAAATAGAGCATGACGGTTTATTAGTTGATTTTTTTAATTATTTTGGAGTATTTAATAAACTAACATATAATGATCCAGGAAAATGCTTTTATTTTGATATTGTTGTTTTATTTATGTTAATAATTCTAATAAAAAATAGAAAAAAAATAGATTTTAAAAATTATAAATTTATAATTGTATTTTGTTTTTTAACATTGTTTATGTCATCAATAATATTTCCATGGGATTTACTGCCTGTATCACTAAGAATAATTCAATTTCCTTGGAGAATAGTAACATTTTATTCGATAGCTATAGCTTTACTTGCACCTTGTTCATTAAAATATATTAAAATAGATTATAAATATTTAATTATAATTATGGTTGTTTTAGCATTAGTTTTTCATACTAAATCAATAAGTACTACTGATTTTGACATTAATACATTAGATTATGAAAAAGGAATAGGTTGGCAAAAAGAATATTTATCTAATAAAAATTATAATAATTTGGATAATATAAAATCATTAGAATATAAAGTACATGTTGATGATGGTCAATCTTATATAATCAAAGATGAATTTCCAAATATAACTTTTGAAATAACGGAAGATAGTAATGTAGTTATCCCAAGGATTTATTATTTTGGTTATGAATTAATAGATAAAGACAATAATAAATATAATATATATGATAATGATTATGGATTAATATCAGCTAATTTAAAAAAGGGAACATATCAATTAAAATATGTAAAAACTAGATCGGTTATAATAGCACAAATTATTTCATTAATATCAATAATAGTTACATTAATCTATATATTAGTTCTTTACAAGTATGACAAAAAAAGATAAAATATAATTAGAAAAGGATGAAGTTTAAATGTTACAAGTAATTTATTATATATTTTTTTCAATAACTTTATTTTACGGATTATATTATGGATTTATGGGAATATTTGGATTTTTTAAACCTAAAAAATTTAGAATCAAGCCATATTTACCACAAAAAAAGTTTGCTGTTATTATTCCAGCAAGAAATGAAGCAGATGTTGTTGGACATCTTGTAACTTCAATATTAGATTCAAATTATCCTAGGGATTTATATGAAGTTTATGTTGCAGTTAATAATACTACTGATAATTCTAAAGAAGTAGCAAAAAAAGCTGGAGCTAAAGTTATAGATGTAAAAGTAAAAGTTAAATCTAAAGGTGAAGTTTTAAGATATGTTTTTGCAGAACTAAAAAAAGATAAATCTATAGATGCATATATAATATTTGATGCTGATAATATTATGCATCCTGATTTTTTAAACAGAATGAATGATACTTTATGTTCTGGATATAGAGTTGCTCAAGGTTTTAGAGATTCAAAAAATATTACAGATAATTGGATAAGTGGTTCATATTCATTATTTTATTACATGCAAAATTTCTTTTTTAATAAAGCAAGAATGACTTATTCATCATCAGGATCAATTAATGGAACTGGATTTATGGTTAGTAAAGATAAAATTGATGAAGAAGGATTTGATACAAAAACATTAACTGAAGATATAGAATTTACTGCACAATGTTCTTTAAAAAATGAACCAATTGCTTTTGTTGAAAGTGCAATCACTTATGATGAACAACCAGTAAATTTTAAAGCATCTTGGAAACAAAGAACAAGATGGTCAGTAGGATGTTTACAATGTATGAAAATTTATTCACCAAAATTATTAAAACATTTTTTACTTGAAGGTAATTCTGCTTCATTTGATATGTTTATGAATTTTATTGCACCAGTAATTCAAGTAATTGGTTTAATAGAATTTTTCGTACTTATTTTATTTAGAATATTTAATGTTCATTTATATGATATATTTTCAACATTATTTTCATCAGGAATATTATTCTTAGCTTTAACATATATTAGTGGTGTTATAGTAAGTATTTTTGTAATAAAGTATAATCGTAGAAAATCTAAGAGTGTAATAAGTGCAATAGCATTATTTGCATTATTTATTCTTACATGGATTCCAATTAATGTATTATGTTTATTTAAAAAGGATTTAAAATGGGAAGAAATTAAACATAGTCGTGGTATTAATGCAAAAGAAATGGGAATTCAAAAATGATTCCTGATTTTTTAAAAAAAACAAAAAATAATTTATTAATAAATGAAAGTGATATTGCTACTTTAAAAAAATATAACATTGATGTAGATAATTATAAAACAATACAGGAACTATTATATGTTATAAATGATATTTTAAATAATGAAGATTTAAGCAATGAGGAAGCAGATGAACTAGAATATATAGAAAAGACATTAGAGGAAAGAAATTATTATTTAAATACCAATAAATAAAAGAGTAGTTATACTCTTTTTATAATTTACAATGGAAAATAATTTTGTTATAATAAAAAACATATTTTTATTAGGTGATTATCGGAGGTAATTTTATGGCAAATAAAAAAAGAAAAACAACTACATCAAAGAAAAAGACAAACAATTCTTCAAAGGTTAATGCAACAAAGAAAAAAACTACTACAACTGCAAAGAAAAAAACTAATAATAATATAAAAACAAATACAGTTAAAAAAACAACACAATCCAAAAAGAATTTAACTAGTAAAGAAAAAACAGATCTAAAATTAAAAGCTAAAATTTTAGAACCAGAAAAAATTGAAATTCCTAAGAAAAAAGAACAACCAAAAACTAAAGAAATTTCTAAAAATAAAAATGAAGCAAAAAAAGTAGTTAAGACAGAAAGTTTAAAAAAAGAAAAAAAAGTTGAACCTACTAGAGTAGAAAAAGTAGAAAGTGCTATAAAAAAAGAAATTGAATTATCATCACAACCATTAAAACGTAAAAAGAAAAATGATATTTCAAAGAAATTTTCTAAAAACAAGAAAAGCATTGTTAGAAAAAAATATAATAAATTAGTTCGTAGAATTAAAATGTATGGATTTAATAGTGTTTTTCCAATTAAAAAAATAATTATAGCAATAATATTATTAGCAACATTAATAACAATTCCTATTGTTGTTAAGAATGTTTTACTTAATAAAAAATCAGGTATGGATTTAAGTGCTATTTCAGAAAAAATTGATCAAGTAAAAACAATATCATTTAATATAGATGATACAAATAATATAATTACATCATCTAATGCTTTTGCTGGATTAAAAGATTATTATGAATATGATTTTAAAAATGTATTTGATTTAGATTCAAAATATGTAGAAAATTATGTAATTAAATATAATAAGAGTAAAGGTTACGCATTTATTGCAATTAAAGCAACTGAAGGAAACCAAGAAAATATAAAAAATACTTTTGATAAGTTCTTTAAGGAAAATAAAATTTCTAATTATGAATATTTAGAATATGGAAATTATCAATTTTATATTAAGAGTAAAGATGAAGACAGTGATAAAATAGTTTTAAGTAAGATTAGACAATCTCAAATAAGAGTATTTAATATTTTACAAGAATTAAAACGTGATGAAATAGAAAAAGTAACTGGAATTTCATCAACTTATTATAGTGAATCACTTGTTAAAGTTGCTATGCTTAGATCAGATACTTGTCAATATTTGATATTTAAACCATCAAATGCAATGTCTAAAACTAAAATAATTAATACTATGAATGATTATTATGCTGGTTTAGAATCTAAATGGCAAAATACTAATAAAGAAAATTATGAATTAGTAAGAACTAGACATTTTGAAGAATATAATGGATATTTAATATTCATAGTATCTCATGATAATGATTTAGTTATGAATTTAATTAAAAGTTAATCACTACAAAAAAGTAGTGATTTTTTTATAAAAAAAGTAAAATTATGTCAAATTTATTTAATAATATAAAAAAAGTTTATAATAAATGATATAATTAAGAAGAGCCAGTGGTTCTCACAAAATGAGAATCACTTTTTCTTATTTTAAGGAGGTAGTATATGACAAAATATGTATTTGTTACAGGTGGAGTAGTTTCAGGTCTAGGAAAAGGAATAACAGCATCTTCAATTGCACTTTTATTAAAATCAAGAGGATATAAAGTATTTATGCAAAAATTTGATCCATATTTTAATGTTGATCCTGGTACAATGAATCCTATTCAACATGGTGAAGTTTTTGTAACAAAAGATGGATGTGAAACAGATCTAGATTTAGGACATTATGAAAGATTTATTGATGAAGAATTAAATTATACATCAAATATAACAAGTGGAAAAATATATAAAAATGTTATTGAAAAAGAAAGAAAAGGAGACTATTTAGGAGCTACAGTTCAAATGGTTCCCCACATTACTAATGAAATAAAAAATAAGGTATATGAAGCCGGAATATCGTCAAATGCTGATATAGTAATAACAGAAATTGGTGGAACAGTTGGAGACATAGAAAGTTTAGCGTTTTTAGAGGCATTAAGACAAATTCAAATGGAAAAAGGAAAAAGTGAAACATTCTTTATTCACACAACATTAATTCCATTTATTTATGGATCTGATGAATTAAAAACAAAGCCAACACAAAATAGTGTAAAAGATTTAAGAAATTTAGGTATATCACCAGATGCACTTGCATGTAGAACTCCATATAATACACCTGATAATGTTAAGGAAAAATTAGCATTATTTTGTAATGTACCAAAAGAAAATATTTTTGATGAGATAGATGAAAAAAATATATATAGAATACCTCTTCACTTACATGATCAAAAAATTGATGAGATTATATTAAGACAATTTGGACTTAAATTAAATAAAGCAAATCTTAAGTATTGGATTGATACAATTGATCGTATGGAAAATTTAAAAGGAGAAATTGAAATATCTTTAGTAGGTAAATATACTGAACTTCATGATGCTTATCTTTCAGTAATGGAAGCACTTCATCATGCAGGATATAAATATAATACTAAAGTAAATATAAATTGGGTAGATTCAGAAAAACTTGAAGGTAATATAGATTTAAAGAAAGTATTTAAAAATTCTAAAGGAATTATAGTTCCTGGTGGATTTGGATCTCGTGGAATTGAAGGAATGATTAAAGCTATAACATATGCTAGAGAAAATAAAATACCTTATCTTG
Organism: uncultured Mycoplasmatota bacterium; assembly: GCA_947165285.1. GTDB lineage: Bacteria > Bacillota_I > Bacilli_A > RF39 > UBA660 > RUG12834. The sequence continues at coordinate 372,896 of CAMUZS010000001.1, read as the reverse complement.
GTATATGTTTGGGTATGCAACTTGCAGTAATTGAATTTGCTAGAAATGTTTGTAATTTAGAAGATGCATCATCAACTGAATTTAAGGCTACATGTTTAAATCCAGTAATTGATTTAATGGATGATCAAAAAGGAATTTTAAATATGGGTGGAACATTAAGACTTGGAAATTATGAATGTACGATAAAAAAAGATACTCTAGCATATAAAGCTTATAAAGAAACTAAAATACTTCAAAGACATAGACATAGATATGAGTTTAATAATAAATATAAGGAAATAATTGAAGCTAATAATATGACAATTTCTGGAATAAATGATCTAGCAAATTTAGTAGAAATAGTTGAAATAAAAGATCATCCTCATTTTATTGGAGTACAATTCCATCCAGAATTTAAATCACGTCCTAATAGAGCAGAAGGAGTATTTGCTACATTTATTGAAGCTGCAACCAAGAAAAAATAAAAAGATGGTGAAAAAATGCAAGTACAATTAGATAATTATATAATTGATGTTGAAATAGAATATAAAAATAATAAAAATTTATATATAAGATTTAAAAATGATTTAAAAATGCATATAACATGTAATAGATTTTTTAGTGAAAGAAAAATATTAAATGTAATAGAAAAGAATAAAAAATCATTAATAAAAATGTATGAAAGACAACTTAAAGAAGTTGATAATGATAATTTTTATTATTATTTAGGAAAAAAATATACTGTTATATTTGATGAGAGTATAAAACACCCATCATTAGATGATAATATGATTATTGTTAAAAATAAGAAAATGCTAGATAAATTTTATAAATTATCTTGCGAAAAAATATTTCAAGACAGACTAAATAAATGTGAGTTATTATTTGATAAACTTCCAAAGTATTCATTAAGAATTAGGAAAATGACTACTAGATGGGGTGTTAATAATCGTGGTAGTAAAACAATTACTTTAAATTATGAATTAATAAAAAAAGATATTGATTTAATTGATTATGTTTGTATACATGAATTATGTCATTTTTTACAGGCTAATCATAGTGATAAATTTTGGTATGAGGTAGGTCTTAGATATCCTAAATATAAGGAAGCTAGAAAAAGATTAAGGGAGATATAAAATATGGAAATAATTACATCTTTACAAAATAGTAAAATAAAAGAGTTAAATAAATTAAATGAAAAAAAATATAGAGATGAAAGTAATATGTTTTTAATTGAAGGAGATCATTTAGTTGAAGAAGCTTATAATAAAAATCAATTAGTAGAAATACTTATAACTCCTGATTTTGAAAATAAATTTGATATTACTACTACAATTATTAGTGAGGAAGTAATGAAAAAATTATCAAATATGAAATCACCATCTAAAATAATTGGTGTATGCAAAAAATTCAATCCTTTATCTTATGGTAATAGATTAATATTACTTGATAATTTACAAGATCCAGGAAATCTAGGAACAATTATAAGAAGTGCAGCATCATTTAATTTTGATACAGTAATTTTAGGGGATACTTGTGTGGATTTGTATAATGATAAAGTAATAAGAGCATCTGAAGGAATGATATTTAATATTGATGTAAAAAGATGTAATTTGATTAATTTTGTTCAAGAATTAAAAGATAATAATTATATAGTTTATGCAACAGATGTAAATGGTGGTTCAACATTATCTGATACACCATTTGATAAAAAAATGGCAATAATAATTGGAAGTGAAGGATCTGGAGTATCAAATGAATTAAAAAGATTAATAGATGCTAATATTTATATACCAATGAATAAAAAATGTGAAAGTTTAAATGCCGCAGTAGCAGCATCAATTATTATGTATGAGGTGAGTAAAATCGATTATGAATAATATGGTAATAGATTCAAATACTGCTAATAAAATTGTTGAAGCTGCACTAGAAAAAACTATAGATATAGTTAATCCAAAAATATTTACGCAAATAGAAAATAAAGATATTAAATATTTTGCTGTAGAATTATTAGAGGAAAAAGAATATAGACAAAAGAAAAGAGTTTTATATTTAAAAAATAAAGATTATATTATTTTATTAGCTAGTGGTTTAAGAGATAATACTCTTAAAGTATCAGATATAAAAACAAATGTTAAAAATGATAAAATAACTTATGAAATTATTTATAAAAAATCACATAATCATAGAAGAAAGTAGTGATAAAATGGATTATATATATATTGGTAAGATAGTTAATACACATGGCATAAAAGGTGAATTAAGAATATTAAGTGATTTTGATCGTAAAGATTTAGTATTTAATAAAGAAAATAATATCTATATTGGCAATTCTTATATAAAAGAAACCATAAATAGTTATAGGGTTCATAAGAATTTTGATATGATTACTTTACAAGGATATACTAATATTAATGAGGTATTAAAATATAAAGGTGAAAAGGTGTTTTTTCTAAGAAAAGACTTAAAACTAAATGATAATGAATATATTTTACAAGATTTAATAGGATTTGAAATAATCGAAGATGAAAAAATACTTGGTAAAATCAAGAGTTTCGTGTATAATACATCTAATACTTTATTAGTAATTGAAGGAGTTAAGAATTTTTATATACCATTTGTTGATCAATATATTATTAAAGTAGATTTAAAAAATAAAAGGATAGAAACAAAAAATGCTAAGGATCTGATATTATGAGAATAGATATTCTTACTTTATTTCCAAGTATGTTTGATGGGGTATTTTCAGAATCTATAATTAAAAGAGCTATAGATAACAAGTTAGTAGATATTAATATTTATAATTTTAGGGATTATTCTAAGGATCCTCATCATAGTGTTGATGATACGCCTTATGGTGGAGGGGCTGGTATGGTTTTAACTTGTCAGCCAATATTTGATGCCGTAAATGATTTAAAAAAAGATAATTCTAAAGTAATATTACTTACACCATCAGGAGTTACTTACAAACAAAAATTAGCTTATGATTTATCAAAAGAAAAACATTTAATAATTATTTGTGGTCATTATGAAGGATTTGATGAAAGAATAAGAACTATAGTAGATTTAGAAATATCTATTGGAGATTATGTTTTAACTGGTGGAGAAATAGCTTCTTGTGTACTAGTTGATTCAATAACTAGATTAATTCCCGGTGTAATAAATGAAGAAAGTCATATAAATGATTCTTTTAATGACAATTATTTACTTGATTATCCAACGTATACTAAACCTGCAGATTATAACGGATTAAAAGTACCCGATATATTATTATCTGGTGATCATAAAAAAATAGATAAGTGGCGCTATCAAAAATCAATAGAAAAAACTAAAGAATTAAGACCAGATTTATTAGAAAAAGATGGTGATAATTATGAAGTATGTAATAAAGAAGAAAAATAAATCATATAAATTAAATAAAGATATAATTCCAATGAAAGGATATAAATTTAATCCTAAAAGTAAAAAAATAAGGAATTTAATTGTAGTTAATGATAAATTAATAAACAAGATTATTACCATTAAAATAAATACAATGTTTGAAAGATTATTAATGATAGTAAATGATGCATTTAATAGTGATGATAATCCAAGTGGAATTGTTATTGCTTTAGATGAAATAGCTTTAGTAAGAGGACAATTGTTAACAAAATATAATAAATATTTAACAGAAATGAAAATGAATTTATATTTACAAAAATTAGGTCTTCTTGAAGAAGAAATGAAATTTAAAATGTATAGTTTACAAGAAAAAATTATACATCAATTTTCCGGTCGAGGAAGATAAATGATTAATTAGGGGGAATAAAAAATGAATACAAATATTTTAGAGGATATTTGGTGTAAAAAAGACATAAAATTATTTTTAAATGCAAGTGATGAAGTTAAAAATAATCCAAGATTAATTAATACAATAATAGATATATTTAAAGATAATGATTTAGCTTTATTATCAATAATTAATATTATTGATACATTAGAAATAAATGATATTAATATGATAGATATATATTTACATATATTAGAAATATTAGATTCAAAAAATATTATTATTGAAGCAGAAAATGAAATAGATATTAAAAAAATGTATTATTTTACAATTGATGAAATAATATTATTTAATTATGATATAGATTTAAGAAAAAAAGCAAAGCATATATTTAAAAATATGTTAATGGCTAATAGTACTACAAAGAAAATATTAGATTATACGGCAACTAAATTAATTAAAAATATATGTGAATCACTAGATTTAGAATTATTAATTCATGATAATTATAATAATTTTTTACAACTAAATGATAATGAATTATTAAATATTAAATTATGTATAATTGAGGAATATGATAAAGAATTAAGTCATTATGCATCACATAATTTAAATGTTCTTAAATATATAGATGAAGAATTTGAAAAAATAAAAAATGATTTTAATAACTATGTTAGTAGTGAAGATATTACATTTAATTATATTTTTTCTAATAACATAAAAGAATACATGAAAGAAAATAATATTAATGAAGATAAGTTTTTACCAATACTATTTTATGCGTTATATAAACAAAATCTATTAAAAGATTATATTATGTATAACTATGAAAGTGAACAAATGTATAATGAAATATTAAATGATTGTAAAAATTATAAATTAGAGGATAATTTTGATGATCTAAAACAATATCATACAGTAAAAGAATTAATAAAATCATGTAATTAATAATTTATTTTGCAAAAAAATATAATGTATGATATAATACATTTACAGATTTAAGTGGGCTTCAACTCCCGCTTTTATTATTGCTTATATGAGGTGATTTAAATGGAAGAAAAATTAAATATTATTAGAAATAGTATTAAATCAAAAATGGATGAAATGGAAATTGAAATTACTGATATTTCATACAAAAAAGAAGGAAAATATAATTTTTTGACTATTGAACTTGATAAGATTAATGGTATTGATTTAGACACTATCGTTGAAGCAACAAATGTAATTAATCCAATTATAGATAAACTTGATATAATTGATGATAGTTATATTTTAGATATTATTAGTAAAGAAAGAGGTAATTAAAATGAACGGAGAAGAATTTTTAAGAGCATTAGATTTAATATCTAGTGAAAAGAGAATATCTAAAGATATTATTATTGAAGGAATGAAACAAGCATTATCTACTGCTTATAAAAAAAATAATGCTAAAACTAATGTAAGAGTAGATTTTGATGAGAATACTGGAAAATTTAAAGTAATGTCATATTTAGTTGTTGTTGAAAAGTATTTAGAACCAACATATGAATATGACGATGAAGGTAAAGAAATTGAAATACCTCCAGAGATACCAGTAGATGCACAAATATTACTTGAAGATGCAAAAAAAATAGATCCTGAAATAAAAGTTGGTGAAACTATTGAAAAAGAAGTAACTCCTGCTGATTTTGGTAGAGTTGCTGCAGGTGCTGCAAAACAAGTAATAACACAAAGAATGAGGGAAGCAGAAAAAGATCAAGTAATGTCAGAATTTGCTGATAAACAAGATGAAATGATGGTTGGACTTCTTGCTATGGAAGATCAAAGAAATTATTATGTTGATTTAGGTAGTGCAAGAGGAATTCTTCCTAAAAAAGATATGATTCCTGGTGAAGAAGTAAAAATGGGTTCTTCAATTAAAGTATATATAACAAAAGTAGAAGCAGGAACTAAAGGACCACTTATTCTTTTATCAAGAAAACATTTTGGTTTTATTAAAAGATTATTTGAAAGTGAAATACCTGAAGTAAATGATGGAACAATTTTAATCCATGCAGTTGCAAGAGAAGCAGGATATAGATCAAAAGTTGCTGTATCTTCAACAAATGAAAATATTGATGCTATAGGATCATGTATTGGTGCTAAAGGATCAAGAATTGGAAATATTTTAAAAGAATTAAATGGTGAAAAAATTGACTTAGTTGAATATAGTAATGATCCAATTCAATATATTCAAAATGCTTTATCTCCAGCAAAAGATGCAATTGTATCAATTACTGATGAAAAAGAGAAAAAAGCATTAGCAATAGTAAATGATGAAAATTTATCTCTTGCTATTGGTAAAAAAGGATTAAATGTAAGACTTGCTTCTAAATTAACAAAATATAATATTGATGTTAAAACTATGTCACAAATTAATGAAGAAGCTAATAAGTAGGTGAAGTATGAAAAAAATACCTCAAAGAATGTGTGTTGTAACACGAAATAAAACGGATAAAAAAGATTTACTTCGAATAGTTAAAACACCTGAAAATAATGTTGAAGTTGATTTGACCGGAAAAAAGAATGGTAAAGGAGCATATATAACTAAAAGTTTAGAAGTTCTTGATACTGCTAAGAAAAAGAAAATATTAGAAACTGTTTTCGAAGTTGATAATTTAGATTATATATATGAAGAAATTAAAAAATATTTAAAATAAAAAAGAAGGGTGAGTGATTTATTATGATGAGTGTTAAAGAATATGCTACAGATACTGGAAGAAGTATTGCTGAAATTTTAAAAAAATGTCAGGAATTAAATATTGATGTAAAATCTGGTGATGATGAATTATCATTTGATGATATAGTAATTTTAGATAATGCTATTAATTTAATTTCTACTGATGAAGAAACAACATTTGAAGATGAGGATGAATTAGATGATGCTGTTGAAAGTATAATGGAAAGCAATAATTTAGATAATAAATATAAAGATACTACAAAAACTAAAAAAATTAAATCACGTCAAGAAACTAATAATAAAGATTTCGAATACATGAAATCTAGAAAAGAAATGTACAAAAATAAAGAAAAATTAATGAACAATATTGAAGATGAAAATATTGTATTATATCATGATAATATGACTGTAAAAGATTTAGCAGATGAACTTAAGTGTTCACCAGCTCAATTAATTACAAAACTAATGGCAAATGGTGTTATGGTTAATATGACAATGCCAGTATCTTTTGAAGCAGCTGAATTAGTTGCTATAGAATATGGAAAAACATTAAAAAAAGATACAACACAAGACATTTCAAATTTTGAAGAATATGAAGTAGTAGATGATGAAAAAAATTTAGAATCTCGTCCACCAGTTGTTACTATTATGGGTCATGTTGACCATGGTAAAACAACATTATTAGATACTATTAGAAATTCAAAAATTGTTGATACTGAAAGTGGTGGAATTACTCAAGCAATTGGTGCATATCAAGTTGAACATAACGGACAAAAAATAACATTTATAGATACTCCAGGACATGCTGCATTTACTGAAATGAGAGCACGTGGTGCTAGTGTTACTGATATAGTAATTATAATTGTAGCTGCAGATGATGGAGTTATGCCTCAAACTAAAGAAGCAGTAGATCATGCACTTGCTGCAAATGTTCCAATAATTGTTGCAGTAAATAAAATAGATAAGAGCGATGCTAATCCAGATAAAATAATGGAAGAAATGGCATCCCTTGGAATTACTCCAGAAGAATGGTCTGGAAAATATCCATTTGTTAAAATATCTGCTAAAACTGGTGAAAATTTAGACGAACTATTAGAAACAATTACTGTAACTGCAGAAATGCTAGAATTAAAAGCAAATCCTAATCGTTATGCGATAGGATCAGTAATTGAATCAAAATTAGATAAACATGTTGGTGGCGTTGCATCACTTCTTATTCAAAATGGTACTTTAAGACTTGGAGATCCAATTGTAGTTGGAACAGTATATGGAAAAGTAAGAACATTAAAAGATGATTTAGGTAATTCAATAGTTAGTGCTGGACCATCTACTCCAGTTGAAGTTACAGGACTTTCTGGAAATCCACAAGCTGGAGATAAATTTATGTCATTTGAAAATGAAAGTGAAGCAAAAGCTGTAGCTGAAAAAAGAGCAATACAAGAAAAAGATAAAAAATTTAAAAAACAATCCATTTCACTTGATTCATTATTTTCTGCAATTGATAGTGGAATTAAAGAAATTAATGTTGTATTAAAAACTGATGTAAGAGGATCTGAAGAAGCTGTTAAAAACGCTTTAGAAAAGATTGAAGTTGGAGATGTTAGAGTAAAAGTAATAAGATCTGATATTGGTAATATTACTGAAAGTGATGTAGTACTTGCAAGTGCATCTAATGCAATTATTATTGGCTTTAATGTATCACCAACACCTTTAACAAAAGATTTAGCAAAATCAAAAAATGTTGATATAAGATTATATACAATTATTTATAAAGCAGTTGAAGATATGGAAAGTGCAATGAAAGGTATGTTAGATCCTGAATTTGAAGAAAAGATTTTAGGAAATGCAGAAGTAAGAAAAATATTTACTTTCTCTAAAGTTGGAAAAATTGCTGGTTCTTATGTTGTAGATGGATTGATTAAATCTACTGGTCAAGTAAGAGTTATAAGAGATGGAATTGTTTTACATGATGGAAATATTAATGCACTTCAAAGAGGACAAGATACTGTTAAAGAAGTTAAAAAAGGTTTTGAATGTGGTATTACCTTAGAAAATTATAGTGACTTTAAAGAAGGAGATATCTTAGAGTGCTATGAAATGGTTGAGGTAAAAAGATGAATAATATTAAATTAAAAAGAATAGATTCAGAAATATTAAAAATATTAACTACTATTATTTTTGAGGAAGCTAATGATTCTTTATTAAAACAAATAACTATAACTGAATGTCAAATCACTAATGATTTATCAGTTTGTAAAGTATATTTTACTTCACTAATTGATAAGGATTATAAAGAATTAGAAAGAGATTTAAATGATGAAACTGCATCTTATTTAAGATCAAAATTAGCAGAAAATATTGACTTAAGAAATATACCAGAACTTAGATTTAAATATGATGAATCTATTGAATATGGTAATAATATTGAAAAAATAATTAAAGAAATACATGAAGGCGAATAATAATCGTCTTTTTTGTAATTGGGGGATATAATGAATGAAGTTCAAAATAGATTAATTTATAAATATGGTGGTAGATTTAATTATAAATTAAAAAAATCTAATACTATTATTCCTATGCCAGTATCAAAAATATCTGAAGATAAATTATTAATAATATCTGATACTCATTTGGGATCAACTAATGAAAATTATTATTATTTAGACCTGCTTTATAATTATGCTATTAATAACAATATAAATACAATAATTCATGGTGGAGATTTAATGCAAGGTACAGTTAAACCATTACTTAAAGATTGTCAAGATATGTATAATCAAGCAAAAAAAGTTATTAACTTATATCCATATGATGATAATATAAAAAACTTTATATTATTTGGTAATCATGATTTTTATGTTTTTAGAAAAACTGATGGATTAGAAGATTTATTTTTAGATAGAAAAGATATGAAAATATTAGGTATTAAAAAATGTTATTTAAATTGGAATAACTATTTAATTAGTATTTCACATCATTTACCAAAATGTGATTTTGAACTACAAAGATATGAAACATTGATTAAGTTTTGTGGACATAGACATGAACTTCATAAAAAAGATAATACTATTTATTTACCTACATTAAGTAATGATATAAAATATTATGGAAGAGAAAACTATCCTGGGTTTTTAGAAGGTATAATAGATAATAATGAATTAATTATTAATAACTTTATTATTAAAGATAATAAGATTGATTCTAAAAAATTATATTTAAAAAAAGAATTAAATGAGAGGGTAAAATTAAAATGAATGGAGTATTAGTAATTAATAAAGAAAAAAATATGACATCAAGAGATGTAGTAAATTATATATGTAAAAAATTTAACACTAAAAAAGTAGGTCATACAGGAACTTTAGATCCAATAGCAGAAGGTGTACTCGTTGTTACAATTGGAAATTATACAAAATTATCTGATATTATTACTTCAAATTATAAAGAATATATTGCTAAGATGAAACTTGGAATTAAAACTGATACTTTAGATATAACAGGTAATATTTTAGATAAAAAAGATTTTGCTGTGGATAAAAATACAATTATTAACACCCTAAATTCTTTTGTTCCAAAATATGTACAAGAAGTACCAATTTATTCTGCGATTAAAATAAATGGTAAAAAACTATATGAATATGCAAGAAATAATGAAGTAGTAACTCTTCCTAAAAGGGAAGTTGAAATAAAAAATATTGAATTATTATCATTTAAAGATGATATTATAGAATTTAAAGTAAGAGTATCTAAGGGAACTTATATAAGAAGTCTAATTAGAGATATTGCAACTAAATTAAATACATATGCAACAATGACTTCTTTAATAAGAATTAAGCAAGGTGATTTTGATATTAATGATTCATATACTATAGATGATATTAAAAATGATAAATATAAATTATTAAATTATGAAGATATATTTAAAAACTATGAAAAATATGAATTAAATGATGATGAATATTTTAAAGTTAAAAATGGTCAAAAAATGCCCATAAATTTTAAAGAAGAAGAAATAATTTATACATATAAAGGAAAGTATATTGCAATGTATAAAAAAGATAATCAATTAGCTAAAATAAAGTTAATGTTTAAATATTAAAAAAAAAGCGAAAATACTTGAAAAATAGACGATTATGTAATATACTTTAGTAGTAAGTTTATTCTTAGTTTGAACCGCTACCTTTTCGATTCTTACTCAGTTTAAACGGATAATTAATTAAGAAAGGAGAAATATTATGGCTGTTACTAAAGAAACAAAAGCTAAATTAGTTAAAGAATTTGGTAAGGATAAAGGTTGTGGAGCTACTGAAGCACAAATTGCTATTCTTACATATGAAATTAACGATTTAACTGAACATTTAAAAGAACATAAACATGATTTTCATTCAAAAAGAGGTTTACAAATGAAAGTTGGTAAAAGAAAAAGTTTATTAGCTTACCTTAAGGAAAATGATGTTGTTAGTTACAGAGAAACTATTAAAAAATTAAATTTAAGAAAATAGGCACTAATCTTTTTAGTGTCTTTTTTTATAGAAGAAGGAGTATATTATGGCAAAGAAAATATTTAAATTGGATTTTTTTGGTAAAGAATTAGTAGTAGAATTTGGAGAATATGCAAAACAAGCTAATGGTGCAGTACTTGTTAGATATAATGATACTGCAATTATTACAGCAGCTGTTATGGGTAAAACTCCAATAACTCAAGATTTCTTTCCATTAACTGTTGTATATCAAGAAAGATTATATGCTGCAGGTAAAATCCCTGGTGGATTTATAAAAAGAGAAGGAAGACCAACTGATCAAGCAACACTATCAGCAAGATTAATAGATAGACCAATTCGTCCTATGTTTTCAGAAGGATTTAGAAATGAAGTTCAAGTAATTAATACTGTACTTTCAGTTGATCCAGATTGTTCACCTGAAATGACTGCAATGTTTGGATCATCACTTTCACTTGGAGTATCAGATATTCCATTTGATGGACCAATTGCAGGAGTAGTTGTTGGAAAAATAGGAAAAGATTTTATTATTAATCCAGATAGTAAACAAATGGAAGAAACAGAACTAACAATTACTGTTGCTGGTACAGCTTCTGGTATTTGTATGGTTGAAGCTGGAGCTCATGAAGCTAGTGAAGCTACAATGCTTGATGCAATTATGTTTGGTCATGAAGCAATTAAAAAATTAGTAAAATTTCAAAATGAAATCATAAAAGAAGTTGGAAAAGAAAAAGTTGAAGTAGAATTAAAGAAAATAAATGAAGATGTTGAAGCAGAAGTAAGGGAATATGCAACTGATAAAATGTTACATGCTTTTGATGTTAAAGGAAAATTAGCTCAATATGAAGCAATAGAAAATGTTAAAATTGATACTATTGAACATTTTTCAACTATTTTTGGTGATAGTGAAGAAGATGAAGAAAAACTATCAGATGTAAAAAAATTGGTTGATATATTAGAAGGTGAAACAGTTAGATATTTAATTACTGAGAAAAAAATTAGACCAGATGGAAGAAAAACTGATGAAATTAGACCATTAAAAGCTGAAATTGATGTACTTGCTAGAACACATGGATCTGCAGTATTTACACGTGGAGAAACTCAAGTTCTTGCAACAACTACTTTAGGACCATTATCTGATCATCAAATTTTAGATGGTTTAGGTCTAGAAGATACTAAGAGATTTATGTTACATTATAATTTCCCTAATTTTTGTGTAGGTGAAATTGGAAGATATGGATCTCCTGGAAGAAGAGAAATAGGACATGGTGCACTTGGTGAAAGAGCATTACTTCAAGTTATGCCATCTGAAGAAGAATTTCCTTATACAGTAAGAGTTGTTTCTGAAGTATTAGAATCTAATGGATCATCTTCACAAGCAACAATTTGTTCAGGATGTTTATCTTTAATGGCTGCAGGTGTTCCAATTAAAGCACCAGTTGCTGGTATTGCAATGGGATTAATTGAAAGTAAGGATGAAAAACATCATACTATACTAACAGATATCCAAGGTTTAGAAGATCATATGGGAGATATGGATTTTAAAGTTGCTGGAACTCGTAAAGGTATTACAGCACTTCAAATGGATATTAAAATTAAAAAAGTTACTGATAAAATTTTAAAAGAAGCTCTTGCTCAAGCTAAAAAAGCTCGTATGGAAATATTAGATTTAATGGAATCAACTATTCCTGAACCAAGAAAGAGTTTATCAAAATATGCTCCAAAAATTGAAACATTTAATATTAATCCTGAAAAGATTAGAGATGTTATTGGCCGTGGTGGAGAAATGATTACAAAAATCATTTTAGAAGCTTCACCTGATGGTGTTAAATCTGTAGATGATAAAGATGCAGTTAAAGTTGATTTAGAAGATGATGGAAGAGTAATTATTTATCATCAAGATGTAGCTGTTATTGAAAAAACTAAAGAATTAATTGAACTTGTAGTTAGAGAAGTAGAAGAAGGAAAGGTATATTCTGGAAAGGTTACAAAAATTGAAGCTTTTGGCTGTTTTGTAGAATTATGGCCAGGATGTGAAGGTTTATGTCATGTATCACAACTTGATCATAAACGTATAGAAAATCCTTCAGATCTATTCAAAATAGGTGATGAAATAATTGTTAAAGCTCTTGGATACGATAATAAAGGAAGATTAAATTTATCTAGAAAAGATGCTATGCCAAAACCTAAAGAAAAAGCAAAAAAAGAAGATAAATAATAATTACTAGCATTATTGATAATGCTAGTTTTTTTTGCTATAATACAAATGTTTTTTAAGGAGAGATACGCATGAATACAAACTTGCTAAATTATTATAAAAAAGTATTAAATTATGAAGAAAGACCAGAATTTTTAAAAAAATATGAAAATACGCCATCACTTTTAAGACTTAAAAAAATAGGATATTTTTGTGGTATGGATTATGCGTCAAAAGATGTATATAGTTTTAAAGAAAAAATTTCTAGATATGATCATAGCATTACTACAGCATTATTAACATGGAATTTATCTAATAATAGAATAGAAACTTTAGCGGCATTATTTCACGACATATCTACACCATGTTTTTCACATGTAATAGATTATATGAATAATGATTATAAAAAACAAGAAAGTACTGAAGAATTTACTGAACAAATTATAAAAAAAGATGAAGTATTAACAGATTTATTAAAAAAAGATTTTATTTTAGTAGATGATATTGTTAATTTTAAAAAATATTCAATTGTTGATAATAACAGGCCTAAAATTTGTGCAGATAGATTAGATGGAATAATATTAACTGGTATTTCATGGACTAAAAATATAGGAAAAGAAGATATAAAGAATATATTAAATAATATTAAATTATATAATAATGAAAATAATGAATATGAAATAGGTTTTACTGATAAAGAAATAGCAAAAAAAATAGTATTTGTTAATAAAAATATAAATAAATATTGTCATACTAATGAAGATAATTATATGATGGAATTACTTGCTGATATAACTAAAAAGGCAATTAATAAAGGAATTATAAAATATAGTGATTTATATGTAATGAATGAAGAATTATTAATTAATTTATTGTCTAATTCAGTTGATACAAATATTAGAAATGCAATTAGTTTATTTAAAATAATAAAAAGAAATAATATTCCAAAAATAGAATTAAATAATGTTAAAGATAGAGTTATTAATCCATTAGTTAATGGAAAAAGACTAATAAAAAAGGCTTAATTAAGCCTTTTTAATAATTTAATAATGATTCTAAGATATTTATAAATATTTTTTCTAAATATGTATTTTTATAATTATCTTTAACTTTTTTTGTAATATCAATATATGTATCTTCATCTAAATTATTAATATCAATATAATTAAAGTTATTATTTATATTAACATCTTTATCATAAACGTAATCAAAATTAAATGATGATGTATTATCTGATGTTACGATACTATATTTTAAATTACCACCTTTATCAGCATCTTTATCATATTTTTGTAAATGGAAATTTCCATAATTATCATTATTTATAAATTTATAATCAAAATCAATTAAAGTATTAGAAAATTCATGTACATTTAATTTTAAATAATCATTATTATCTTTTAAAATATCAATATTGTATTTATTATTACCTAAAGAATTAACAGTTATATTATATTCATTGTAATTAATTCTTATTATATTTTCTAATTTAGAATAATAAATAATTTCTTTATCATCAATTATAAATTTAAATCCAACAGTTTTAGGTATAAATTCATCATAATAAAATTTTAATTCAATATTATTATGATCACTTATAATAATATTTTTTAATATATCATCTAGATTTTTTAAAACTGTATCATTATTAGTATTAAATGAATATGATAAATTATCAATTATAGAATTATTATTTTTTATATCATCTATTATTTTAGAAATATATTGACTATATTCTTCTTTATTTAATTTTAGATAAACATACTCTAACTTTTTATTATTAAAATCTTCATAACCTTTTTTTAATTTATCCCTTGGTATTTTTGTTAATAAAATATTTTTTATTTCTTTTATAGAATTATTTAAAGTATTTATATTTATATGATTATATTTTAAAAATCTATTATCAATATTATTTATTGGATTATTTAATTTTATTATTTTGTCATAATAATTTGGTAATTCTAAGTAATAATTATTATTTGTATAATAATAATTCATTTTAGATATTAAGTTATTATTAGAATTATTAATACCTATTCCTAATTTATAAATATTTTTTGATTTACTAGATGCTATATTAACATCATAAGAATAATTACTTAAATCCTTATAATTTTTATCAGTACTTGATATTGTTAATACACCATTTAAATTAACATCATTATCAAATATATACATATTATTAATTTTATTAATATTATCTATTGAATCTTTATATATTGAATTTATACTTGAACTAAATAAGTTTTTAGGATCCCTTATAACTAGTTTATAGATTGCAAAACAAGTTAAAAATATAATTAGAATAAATAAGATAAATTTTAATAAAAAATGTGATTTTTCATGTTCTAAAATATCATAGTATTCACTTTTATTAATTTTAGTATTATTTAAAGTATCTTTTTCATATTTTTTATATTCTTTTTTTAGTTCTTTTACTAACTCTGTATTTATTTCTTCAGTTTTTTCTTTAATTATATTTTTAGTTTTTAAATTATTTTGAACACTTTTTTTATTACTACTTGTCTTTTTAACAGGATTACTTTTTTCTTTAACCATTTTTTATTCTCCTTATCTAATAATATAATAACATAATTTTTCTATAAATGAATAACTTTTAATAGGTGATTAGTTTGAAGAAAGCTTTAATTATTATTATTTTATTTATTTTTCCAATAATTGTTAATGCAAAAGATTTTGCACAAAATGCTAAATCTGCAATTTTAATTGAAAATTCAACTGGAAAAGTAATATTTGAAAAAAATTCTAACGAAAGATTAGCACCGGCTTCAATGACAAAAATAATGACTTTATTACTTACAATGGAAGCTATTGATGATAAAAAGATTAGTTATGATAGTTTAGTCCCTATATCAGAAAATGCTGCTAAAATGGGAGGATCACAAATGTTTTTAGACGCTAATACTAATGTTAAGGTTGAAGAATTATTAAAAGGTTTATCTATTGCAAGTGCTAATGAACTAGCTGTTTCAATAAAGCAGTCGCATCTTTTAAAAGAAGAAATAATAATATAACTACATATAAGCCTTATATTTTAAAGTATTATTGTAAATTTTATATATAAAGCCATACTAGGCTTTTTTTGATATCTAAATTTTGACAATATGAGAGTTTTATGCTAGAATAACCACTAATTAAAAAAGAGGGGATTTTATGGATAATAAAAAAACTATGTTGGCTAGTATTGATAAGCCTTGGATGAAACAATATAATTTATATGAAGAAACAAGAGATAGTAATTATATAAATGATAAGACGGTTTGGGAAGTAACAGAGTCACTATTAGAAAAATATTCTAATATAAATTTTATTGAATACTTTGGTAGAAATATTTCAAGAGAAACATTTGCTAGTTATGTAGAAATGTGGGCTCGCGCATTTAGAGGAGTAGGAATAGAAAAAGGTGATTTGATTCCTATATATACTCCAGCAACACCTGAAGCATTTGCTATGTTTTTTGCTACAAATGCAATAGGTGCTATACCATACTATCAAAAATTAGCTATAACAAAAGAAGCTTTAGAAGAAGAAACTAAAGGTGCAAAATTTGCTGTAGTTTTTGATTCGTTATGGAAAAATGTTAAGGATGTTTTTGGAGAAGATAGATATAAAAAAGTGTTTGTTATAACTGCAGCTGATAGTATGATGTTTCCACTTAAACAAATGACTAAAATTAAAAGTTTTATTGAAGAAAGTAAAAATAAAAATGCTATTCCTAAAACAGATAAATTTATTTCTACAGATAAAGCTAAAGAAATAGCTAAATATTATACAGGTAAATATAAAGTACCTTTTGAAAAAGGTAGAATTGCAGCTATTACTACTTCAAGTGGAACAACAAGTAGTGTTGTTAAGGGTATAATGGATACAAATGAAAGTATTTTAGCATCTCTTGCATGTACTATTAATGCAGAAACAGGTTATACTGAAGGAAAAAGGACTTTAACATGTTTTCCTCCAACTGCATCAACGTCAATTAACTGCTTACAATTATTACCTACATTTACTGGTGGAACAATTATATTTGATCCTCGAGTTGATATGTCAATTTGGTATGATCAAGTAATGAAATATAAACCAGATATAACAATTTCAACTGGGCCTTTATGGGAAAGATTTGTTCAAGATTTATTAAAAAAAGAAAAACAAACTGGTAAAGTACATGATTTATCTTGGCAAGATTATTTTATAATGGGTGGAGCTGGAACTACTCATAATATATTAAATCACTTAAATTCTGTAGTAAGAGAAAGAGGAGCACAAAGAGATTTTTCTGTCGGCTATGGTTTCTCTGAAGTATTTGGTGTCTTATCAGTTGCTAAGTATAATGGAAATTATAAAGAATCAAGTAATGATAAACAAGTAATTAGTGTTGGTATACCATTACCTGGATATACTGTTGGAATATTTGATGAGCAAGGAAATGAATTATCATATGGAACTGGAGTACGTGGTGAGTTATGGATTAAGGCTCCATCTAATATGGAAGGTTATTTTAATAAACCTGAAGTAACTGCTGCTACTATTATTGATGGATGGATACATAGTGGAGATTTATGTGAAATCGATAATGATGGTAACATTTATTGTTATGGAAGATTAAAAAATAATATAATTATTAACAACAAAAAAACATATTTATTTGATATTACAAATGATTTAAGGGAACATTTTAACTTACATGATATTATTCTTGAAAAGAAGAAGTTAGAAGATGGTAGTATTTCATTAAATATGTATTTTGTGCAAGAAGCAGAAAAAACGATAGATAGTAAAGATTTAATCCTTAACATTGATGAATATTTGAAAGAAAAAAATATAGTTATAGATGGATATAAAGAGTTTGAAGGTTCTTTACCAATTGATCCAACAACACTTAAACCAAAAAGTAGAGATACTGAAGGATTTATTAAGTATAAAAATGATAGAAAATATGATGTTTCTTATATTGAGACAGTAAATGATATCTATCAAAAAAATGAAAATTTAGAAAAAAAATTAGTTCTAAAAGAATAAACTAAATTAAAAAAGTTTATTCTTTTTTATTTATTTTATAAAAAATGCAGAATTAATGGTATAATTATAATGGTGATAGTATGTGGAATTATTTATACTTAGGTGTTTGTTTATTTTTTTCAATATTAATAATTATAATTTTTAATTCTAGGAAAAGAATAGAGTCTAAAGAGAATGATTATTTTAAATCATTAATTTATTCTACAGTATTTAGTATTTTATGTGAAATATTTTTACAAATATATACATTAAATGCTGGGGTAGATAATATAATTACAATTATTCTTTCTAGATTTTATTTAGTATCAATTCTTTTATGGTTTACATTTTTTTCGAAATACATATTTTATTTATTTAAACCAGATACGAGTGATAATAATTATGATATTAAATTAAAAAAATTTCAAAAACAATTTAAGATATGCAATATAATTCATAATATATTCTTTTGTATTTCATTTTTACTATTTTTAATATTAAAAATAGAATATTATATAAATGGAACAGAAATGTATTCATATGGTGATGCTGTTTCATATTTAAGAATATGTCTTGGTATTTTTATGATATCTTGGATTATTATTTCTATTTTCAATCATAAAAAGATTTTTAAATCAAAATATAGTCCTATATTTGTAATTGTATTTTTACTATTATTAAATATTATTTTACAAAAAATAAATCCATCATTATTAATTGTTTCATTCACTTTAATTTTCTTGGATTATATATTATTTTTTACAATTGAAAATCCAGATTTAAAAATGCTTCGTCAAGTAGAACTTGCTAAAGATCAAGCTGAAAGAGCAAACAGAGCTAAATCAGATTTCTTATCAAGTATGAGTCATGAAATTAGAACGCCTTTAAATGCTATTGTTGGATTTAGTGAAGATATTCAAAATCATAAAGATACTTGTGCTCCTGAAATAGTGGAAGATGCCGATTATATTATGGAAGCATCTAAAACATTACTTGAAATCGTTGGTAATATCTTAGACATTAATAAAATAGAAGCAAATAAAATGGAAATAACTGAAGTAAAATATAACTTTAAAGAAGAAATAGAAAATTTAGCTAAAATAGATGCTACTAGAATTGGTGAAAAGAATATTAATTTTAAAGTTAATTTAGCGCCTGATATTCCTTATGAACTTATTGGTGATAAAACACATATTAAAGAAATCGTTAATAATTTACTTACTAATGCAATCAAATACACAGAACAAGGTGAAATTGAATTAAGTGTTAAATGTATTAATAAGAATAATATAAGTAATTTAATTATTAGTGTTAGAGATACTGGTAGAGGTATTAAAGCTGAAAATATAAATAAATTATTTACTAAGTTTGAAAGATTAGATGTTGAAAAAAATTCAACTACTGAAGGAACAGGATTAGGGCTTGCAATTACAAAAGCATTAGTTGAAATGATGGGTGGAAAAATAAATGTTCAATCACAATTTGGTAAAGGGTCAATATTTGTAGTTCAAATACCTCAAAAGATTAGCCAAATGGTTAATCCAAATCAAACAGTACAAATTAATATTGCACCAATTAAACAAGCAATTGAACAGCAAATTATAGAACAACCAAAACCTGAACCAGTAGTAGAACAAGTTGTGGAACAACCAGTTGTTACTAGTACATCAAGTAATTTTGGCAATAAGAAAATATTAATAGTTGATGATAATAAGTTGAATATAAAAGTTGCTCGTAGAGCATTACAAGATTTCAATTTTGAAATTGAAGAATGTTATGACGGACAAGAATGTTTAGATAAAGTTGTGAATGGAAATGAATATGATTTAATCTTAATGGATATAATGATGCCTAATATGAGTGGTGAAACAGCAATAGCTAAATTAAAAGAAAATCCTAACTTTAATATTCCAACAATTGCTTTAACTGCTGATGCGGTTGCAGGTGCTGAAGAAAAATATAAAAGTGAAGGATTTACTGATTATATATCTAAACCATTTAATAAAGACCAAATTAAAGAAAAATTGGATAGTGTATTTAATAATAGTGAAATAGTAACACCAGTTGAAACACATAAAGATGAAGTAGAAGAAGCTTTATCTGATATATCTAAACCTATACAAGAAATTGAACTTCCTAATACTATAGATACAACACAAAAATTTGATTCAAATAATGATAGATTTAAAGATGTTGAAGTTCATGTATTTGGTGGGGAACAAAATAATAATGAAGGTAATGAATAATCATTACTTTTTTTTATGTTATAATGTCTATATAAGAGTGGTGATATTATGGGTAAATTATCAAATATGATGTATATGATAGATTTATTAAATACAGGAAATATTTATACATTAAAAGAGTTATCAGAAAAAATAGGCGTAACTGAGAGAATGATACGTTATTATAAAAATGAAATTTGTGATAATGGAATTGCTATTGAATCATTTAAGGGACCAAATGGCGGATATTTTATGATAGATAAGATTAAAAATTATACTAGTATTAACAAGTATGATATTCAATTGTTAGAAAATATATATAATTTGTTGTTAAATGAAGATTTTAAATATTTAGATAAATTCAAAGAACTTTTAGATAAATCAAAAAAAATGTATTCTATATATGATGAAACAAGTAAATATATTGCAAATATAAATATAAGCACACCAGGTGAAATAGAAAAGTTGATTGAAAATGCAATAAATAAAAATGATAAAATAGAGATAATTTATAATGATATTGATGGCGGCCAATCAAAAAGAGTAATTCATCCGCTCCATCTGTTTAAGTATAAGGATAATTACTATGTTACAGCATTTTGTGAACTAAGAAACGACATAAGGCATTTTGAATTAAAAAGAATTGTAAATATTAAATAAAAAAGACAAAATATTTCAATTTTGTATGCTATAATGTAACTAAGGGGGAATATGGTTATGACAAATAATTATACATTTATCGATTTTGATGGGGTAATATTAGATTCTGAAGAAAGAATGTTAGAAAGAAAATATAATTTAGGACTACATGATCATAAAAATGAAAGTGAATTTGATGCATATTTTGAATATACAAATTTACATCCAGAAGAATGGGAATATATCTTAAAAGAAGCTAAGTCAATTAATAACTCTGTTGAAATAATAAAAGAACTTGAAAGTTTAAGAAAGAATATAGCAATTTTAACAAAAATTCACACGCTTCAAGAAATGAAAATAAAGACTGAAGTATTGAGAGAGGATTTAAAGATCCTTTGCCCAGTTATTTTTGTTCCACCTGGTGTAAAAAAACATCAAGTAGTAATTCCAAATCATCAATTATTAATTGATGATTCTAAAAAGAATATTAAGAGATGGATTGAAAATGAAGGAATAGGTTTAATTTTTGATTCAACAATTGATAATGATACTGATGGAAAAGTAAAAAGTTTAGAGTTTTTGATAAAGAGGTAGATACAATGGAAAAAAATATTTTGTTTGAAAATTATCTTAAATCATTAGAGCAAAAATATAATGCAGTATGTTTTGATATAGATGGTACATTAACTACTAAAAATTCTAAAAACATTGATGATAGAGCTATAGATATGATTATTGATTTGTTAGCAAGAAAAATTCCGGTTGTGTTTATAACAGGTCGCGGTGAAACTGGATTAGAAGATTTAAAACACGATATTTATCTACGCATTAAAACTAGTGAAAGTATTACTGATAGTGATATGAAAAGAATATATGTTTTGACAAATGATGGTGCAAGATTATTCTATAGTAACGTAATTTCACAAGAAAAATTTTTAGGTGAAAATGTTTATATAACAACAGAAGAGGAATTAAATCAATTACTTATAGTAGATCAAATGATTAAGGAAATTAAAAATAAATTAGAAAATAATGATTATTTTAATATAACTTACTCTAATGACTTAAAAACAAATCAAATTTTAAACGTAAGAATGGTATTTAACACACATGATGATGGAATAATTAATTCAATATTTGATAATATAGATAAATATATAATAAACAATGGCTTAAATAGTATTCATTTAACAAGGGGTGTATACAAAAATTATTGTGTTATTCAGATAGGTACTGCAACAAAAGATAAAGCTATTGAAAGAACAGAAAAAATAATTGGTGTTCCTCAAAATTCTATGATTAGAATTGGAGATTGTGGAGATTTACGTGGTAATGATTATGCAATGTTAAACTGTAATCAAGGTTATAGTGTTGATAAAACAAGTGGTTCTTATGATTCGTGTTTTCCAATTTTTGATAATTATGGAAATGTTTTAAGAGGAGTAGAAGCAACACTACAATTAGTAAAAAGTGCTAAGATTTTACCTACTGTATCATTGGAAAAAGCGGATAAAGATACTTATAAATATAATCTTGCGAAAGTTGAAAGTAATATTGTATCAGGAAGACAAACACTTTTAAAAAAATATAATAATTTGATAAGTAGTAATTTTAATAATTGTAATGGAATTGATGATTTATTTGATAAAGAAAGTGGAAGTATAATTATTCCTATGTATGAGATGGAATTATTACAAAATAGTCCTTTAAAAGAATTTTGGTTATCTTCAGAAAATGAATCATTAATGTATTCGTTAAGAGATAATAATAATTATCTTCTTAGAGGATCAAAAACTTATTATTATTTTATATCAAACAGGATAAGTATTAATAGAAAAGATATTACATCTAAAGAAGATGTCATAAGTTGGTATAAAAACAATGAAAAATTTTTGAATGATTCTATAAATGCGATTTTATCTACTGAAAAATTGAATAATCAAGTTAATAAAAAACTATTATTAGGAATTTTGGATAATTGTAGAAATGTTTTATTAGTTTTAATTAATCATTATTTGGTATCTAACTACTTTGATAAAAATATTTTATTAGATATTTCTTTAGATAGTGAAAATCATAACAATAAATTATATAATACCATTATGGAAATTGAGAGATCAATGAGTAGAATATGTTTTGAAAACCAATATTTTGTTGATAAAGAAAAAACTATAGAAATAATAAATAATACAAGAAAAGTATTACTTAATAATATGACACAGGAATTAGAAAAAGAAGATGAAAAAGATTATTCTAAGAATTATAGGGCATATAGAGAAATAGATAACTTTGCAGAAAACTATATTGCTGTATCTTTATATAAAGAAAAGTGTGATAACAATAAATTTGCAAATGCATGTGGCTTAAGTTATGGTGGTATAGAACTTCCAATACTGGCTAAAATAGTTGATCAAAATAGAATTGAAAAATTATTAATTTTAAAATTTAATAAAGAAGTATCTGGATATAAGAACAAGCAATTATTAGATTTACGAAAATTTAATATTAAAGATTTTAGTGGTTTAACAAATTCTGAAATTTTTGAAAACTCAAATGTAGACTTGTTTGATGATAATGTTTTAACAGGGAAAACGTTACAAATAGCAATTAACTCATTATATGATTGTAATATTAGTGTTAATAATATTTGTATTGTTAGGTATCCTAGTATTAATAGAATTGATCAAATGTTTTTAGATAATCCATCAGCAGTTGATTACAATTTGTTCTTTAATTACATATATGGACTATGTTTTAGTAGTCCATATAGCTGGAAAGATAATAATTGGAAAACTGAAAAAGGAGAAACAGATTATACAGACTCTTTAGGTGTATTTGATTTGAATAGAAAAAAGATAGTGGAGTGTTTAATAAAAAATCATGATTATAAAGATGAAAGCGAAGTTGGAGAATATAGGAGGAGTATAGCAAAATGAGAGTAGTTAGTATAGGTGATCTAGTAGCAGATTATTATTATAAAAATGAAAAGTTTTTAGGAATAAATGGTGGTATGACTTCTCACAATATCATTGCTAATTTGGCAAAAATGGGTATTAATACTACAGTGTTTGGCGCATGTGGAAATGATATACAAGGTGAAATAGCAATTAAAAGTCTTGAAAAATTGGATGTTGATACAAATAATATCGTAGTTTTAGATGATGTGAGAACAAGATGCTTTCATGTATCATATTTTGACGATGGTTGTAAGCTATCTTTTACTTCTAAAAAAAGATGTCCTTTCTGTAATAATAAAAAATGGTATGAAGATAGCTTGATTGATACTGATGACATTATAACAAAAATTAATAATGATGATATTTTAGTATTTGATAATTTAAATAACAAAAATCAAATATTGATTGATAAGACTGGCAATAAAAAAATAATTGATTTAGGACAATATTTTGAATTAGAGAATATGTCTGATAAAGAAATAATAGATAAGATAAAAAACAAATTTGAGATTATTAATTTTAATGAAAGAGTATCAAAATATTTAATAAAAAGATTAGATTTAAATACTGATATAGATTTGTATAATATTTTAAAACCAAGTTTTATGACTATTACTCGTGGAGAAAATGGAGCAACTTTTATTATTGATGGAAATGAATATAATTTTAAATTAAAAAGCAAAGGTAAAGTTGTGGATTCTACTGGTGCTGGTGATGCCTTTATATCTAGTATAATAAGAGATTGCATAAAAAATAATTTTACATATGATTCAAATATGTTTGAAAAATGGTATGATAACTCAAGCAAATTAACAGCTAAAGTTGTTTCTAAAATGGGGGCTAGGGGGCATATTAATACATTATTTAAAGTTAAAAAGATGGCTAACGAGTGCACTTGTGATAATTTTACATATAATGAAAGAAAAAAAATCAAACGTTGTAATATAAATATTAACAATCTTGAAACAAGAATTATTAATGCAGTTAATTCCTCAGCAAGTATTAAAATTGAGGATATTGTTTTTAGTGAAAGTAATAATTGTTTATTTATTGGAACTGGTGGTTCATATGCTGGAGCATATTTTTCTGCTAAAATTATAAATTTATTATATGGATCTAATACATATTCAATGTATCCAAGAGATGTTTTGTATAGAAATAATAATAATATAGATAAAGTAGTATTATTTTCGTATTCTGGTACAACAAATGATATTATTACAAGTGTCAAAGATTTAGATAAGAAAAAAATATATATTGTTACTAAAGGAGAATTACAAAATATTGTTCTAAAAACAGGAATTTTAAAAAAGAACATTTTAAGTTATAGAACTTCATCTAATAAAGGTAAAGAACGTGGCTTTTTGTCATTTGAAGGTGCAGTTGCTCCAGCAGCAATATTCTTGAGACATTATCTTGAAAAAACTAACCATAATGTTAATATAGAAGAATTTATTAAAGAATCAATTAATAATTGGAATGAAAAAATAGCCAATATGATAAATAAAGATATAATAGCAGAGATGCAAGAACATAAATTATTAAATTTATTCCGTGGTGACTATACCGATACGGCTTGTTATGATTTAGAAAGCAAAATTATTGAATCTGGTATATTTAATTGTATTATCCATGAAAAAAAGAATTTTTCACATGGAAGGTTTATCAATTATGAAAATTTAAACAATACTTTTTCTATATATTTTAAACAAAAATCAACAACAAAGTATGAACAAGAATTATTAAAATATCTAGGAAATAATAATATTATAATAGAAAGTAATTATGATGGAATTTTAGCTGAATTTGATTTATTAATAGCCTCTCAATTTATCATTTACTATATTGGAAAAGTAATGAATATAGATGTATCAAAACCAAAATATTCTGAAAATGCAATGAAAATATATTTTTATAAAGGCGATTTATAATTAATCATTTAGGAGGACTATATGAATACCAGAATTGTTTTAACTGGAATATTAAAAGATAATGATAAATTGTTAATAGTTAAAAGAAGTGAAAATGATGATTTATATCCAGGAGCATGGGAATTTCCTGGAGGTCACCTAGAAAATGGTGAAACTTTAAAAGAAGGCTTAAAAAGAGAGCTATTTGAAGAAATTGGCTTTAATTCAGAATTTGAACCAATTATTACTCATTATTACGATGAAGTTAAAAATAAAAATGATGAATTGATTCATAATTTAGAAATTGATTTTATTATTAATGTTAATAAATCAGATGTTAATGTTATATTAAGTGAAGAGCATTGTGATTATAAGTGGGTAAAAAAAGATTCTGAGTTATTGGATGATTATATTAAAGATAAATTGTCAAATATATAAAAATACCTAATTTCTACTAACCTATCAAAAAAGTATATATTCGTACCAAAAACGGACTGAAATTGACTTAACTCTGTCTTGTCAAGTAGTAAAATATAGTAAAATATGCAAGAAATGTGAAGAAAACTTGATATTTTTGGATAGAATTCTATCTCTAATTCTATCTTCATCAAAATATTCGAGTTTTTAGATTAATTTGTAGAACTCAATATTTAGAGTTCTTTTTTTCATTTATTCTAATAAGTTTAAATGAGGAGGAGAAAACTTGGATAATAATCATGAAACTCTAATTGCCAAAAAAACGTTACAAAAAGAGTTATTGAATGAACTTTGTAGCAAAGGTTTAATTGATTTTGTAAATACAAGTAATATTATTAAAAAGTTAGATGAAGATATTAATAAACTAAAAGAATTACAAGAAAAAGATAAAGATGTAAAAAATATAATAGTTAAAATTCCAGTTTAAAAGGAGGTATTAGACATATGAATCTGTATCAAATTAGAAATATTTTAGCTAGTGGTAAAAAACTTATTGAATTACCACTCCACGTTACATTTTATGCACGTGTATCAACTGATCATGAAGAACAATTAAATTCATTAGAAAATCAAGTTATGTATTTTGAAAACTATATAAAAGGACAAGATAATTGGATATTTGTTCCTGGTTATGTTGATGAAGGTATATCAGGTACTAGCGTAAATAAACGTGATAATTTTCTTAAAATGATTAATGACGCTAAAGATGGCAAGTTTAATTTAATACTAACAAAAGAAATATCAAGATTTTCAAGAAATACTGTTGATAGTATAAAATACACACAAGAATTATTAGCTAATAATGTAGGCGTATTTTTCTTAAATGACAATATAAACACATTTGATTCAGACTCAGAACTTCGTTTAACTATTATGTCATCTATTGCTCAAGATGAAATAAGAAAACTATCAGAAAGAATTAGATTTGGGTATAAAAGAAGCATAGAAAAAGGAATAGTTCCTGGTAATGATAATTTTTATGGTTATAAAAAAAATAAGGGTAAGTTAGAAATAGTAGAAGAAGAAGCAGAGTTAATTAGGCTTATATTTAATGAATATAGCAAAGAACATATGGGAACATCGAAATTAGGTCATTACTTATTTGATAAATATAATGTAAAAAGTAAAACTAATAAACCACTTGCAGGAACTGTCATTGGAAGAATAATTAGAAATCCAAAATATAAAGGTTATTTTTGTGCTCATAAGGAAACTACAGTTGATTATCATTCTAAAAAAAGAATTAGATTTAAACCTGAAGAATGGATAGTTTATAAAGATAATGAAACTTGTCCACCGATTGTATCGGAAGAATTGTGGGATAAGTGTAATGAAATATTAAATAAAAATTCTCACAAACACAAAACACATACAAGAACAGATATGAGGTATGCCTTATCTGGTAAGATTAAATGTTATCATGATGGAGCAACTTTTATAAAAGGTGGTTATAAAAATAAAAGAACAGGAGTGATAAGTAAATATTGGGGCTGTTCTAATTATAGAAAATATGGTAAAGAAAAAGTAAATGGTTGTAATACTCCAATTATTCACTATGAAGAATTATCAGATATATTTAAAAAAATGGCGAGTATTTTCTTAAATAAAGAAAGTGAAATTATAAAAGAAATATATGATTTAATAAGTGAAACAAAAATAAAAAATGATTATACTAAAGAGGTAAATGACATAGATAAAAAAATAGAAGATATTAAGAGTGCTAAAATAGAACTAATTAACATGAGAGCTAGAAAAGAAATAGATTCAGAAGAATATAATATTGGAAGAGAAAAATATAATTCTGATTTAAATGTTTTAGAAAAGAAAAAGAACGATTATTTATCAATTTCAAAAGAAGATGATTATAAGGATAGTATAGATAATTTTTATAAAAAAATAAAAAGTGTAATTTTAGAAGATGATGAATCAGTATTTAGAATATTTAGAAGTATAATAGATACCATATATGTTGAAAGATTACAAGAAGAGAATAACATTCATAAAGTAATGTTACATTTTAAATTAAATATACTCAGTCACAATGATAGTGGCTTAAATTTAAATGATTTTTTACTGCTTTTTAACAACAGCGATAGATGGAGCAGTAGCTTTAGCTGAGTTTTTAGGTGGTTCTGTTGATAATTTTGTTGATATGATGAATAAAAGAGCTAAAGAGTTAAATTTAGAAAATACTCATTTTTTAAATCCTCATGGATTAGATGAAGAAGGACATTTTTCATCAGCAAGAGATATGTCAATAATTGCAAGAGAATTAATAAAACATGAAGACATATTAAAATATACATCTACATATGAAGATTATTTTAATAAAAGTGATGGATCTCGTACATGGTTAGTAAATACAAATAAATTAGTAAGATTTTATAGTGGTGTTGATGGACTTAAAACAGGATATACTAAAACTGCAGGATATTGTTTAACTGCAACTGCTAAAAAAAATAATGTTAGATATATTAGTGTAGTTATGAATGAACCAAGTAGTGATATTAGGAGTAAAGAAACTACAGAATTATTAAATTATGCTTTTAATAATTATAAATTAAATGTTATTTTAGATACTAACCAAGAACTTGGGAAAGTACCTGTAGAAAAAGGTAGTATTGATAAAGCAACTGTTATAGTAAAAAAAGAAATATCTGAAATTCAAGAAAAAAATGATAATGAAAATAATTATACTTATAATATAAAACTAAATAAAATTAGTGCTCCAGTTAAAAATCAAGATGTAGTAGGTACAATTGAAGTAATGGATAATGAGGGTTTAATTATAAGAGAAGAAGAATTAACTATAAAAGAAAATATAGAAAAAATTAATTTTTTTGAAATATTATTAAAAAATTTTAAAACTTTATTAATTGGAAAATAAATTGACAAATAACGTAATTGGTAATAAAATTATAGTAACAATTTTGATTAGGACATGGTTTAATATTTCCTTTTAAAAGAGAGTTAGTGGTTGGTGTAAACTAATAAAAGTAATATTAAATTACTACCTATGAATTGGTTAGAGAAATCTAATCCGGTTATTACCGTTATAATAATTAAGTAAAATAAAGGATGGTACCGCATTATTTGCTCCTTGGCAAATAATGTTTTTGTTTTTTTGGGGGATTATATGGGAAAAAATAATTTTATGAATTGTAAACCAGAGGTATTAACAATTGTTTTAGAAAACTATGTAAAAGAGTTACAAAGACTTGAATTAAATAAATCTATTAATTCAAGTAAAGAATTAATAAATAGGGTCTGCTATTTAAAAAATATTATAGTAATAATTGAAAATAGAATAGTTGAAAAATATCTTAAGCAAAAATTATCATTAGAAAAATGTGCTAGAAAGATTATTTCAACAACTGGTTTAAAACAAGAAATATTTAAAAAAATATTTTTAATTAAATTATTAGATAATAGTGAAATAATTGATTTAGATTTATTAATTAATACACTTGATTTATTAGATATTGATCAATTATTAATTATAATTCATGCTAAAAAAGGAACTATATATGAAAAAATTGCATCAAAAAAATTTGATGAATTGATTTTTAAAGTTGATAATGAAGTATTAAATGAATTAACATTAAAAATAAAAATGGATGAAAGAGGTAGATAAAATGAAAAATATTAAAGAAGATCAAAGATTAATGCCACTTAATCATAGTTGTGCACATTTAATGGCTCAAGCAGTTAAACATTTGTTTCCTGATGCAAAATTTTGGGTAGGTCCAGTTATTGAAGATGGATTTTATTATGACATGGATTTAGGTGATAAAGTATTAACTGAAGACGATATAGCATCAATTGAAAAAGAAATGAAAAAATTAGCTAAAGATGGAAAAAGAATTGTAAGACAAGAATTATCTAGAGAAGAAGCTCTTGAAATGTTTAAAGATGATCCATATAAAATAGATCTTATTAATAATATGGACGATAATACAAATATAACATGTTATAGTCAAGGAGATTATACAGATCTTTGTCGTGGACCACATGTAGAATCTGTTAAAGAATGTAAAAATTTTAAATTGATAAAATTTTCTGGTGCTTATTATAAAGGAGATTCTAAAAATAAAATGCTTCAAAGAATATATGGAGTTTGTTATGATACCCCAGAAGATTTAGAAGCTCATTTAAAAGAAATTGAAGAAGCTAAAGAAAGAGATCATAGAAAAATTGGAAAAGATTTAGATATTTTTATGAATCATGATTTAGTTGGAAAAGGAATGCCTTTATGGTTACCAAATGGTGCAAGAGTAAGAAAACAATTAGAAAATTATATATATGAAAAAGAACAATCTCTTGGTTATCAACATGTATATACTCCATGTGTTGGAACAGTAGATTTATATAAAACATCAGGACATTGGGATCATTATAAAGAAAATATGTTTCCTTCAATGAAAGTTGAAGATGAAGAATTTGTACTTCGTCCAATGAATTGTCCACATCATATGTTAGTTTATGCTAATGATCTACATTCTTATCGTGATTTACCAATTAGAATAGGTGAATTTGCTACTGATTTTAGATATGAAGCATCTGGAGCAGTAAAGGGATTAGAACGTGTTAGATGTATGTGTCAAAATGATGCACACCTTTTTGTAAGACCAGATCAAATAGGTGAAGAATTTAAATCAGTAGTTAAATTAATATTAGATGTTTATACTGATTTTGGAATTAAGGATTATAAATTCAGATTATCTTTAAGAGATAAAAATGATAAAGAAAAATATTTTGATGATGACAAAATGTGGGATAATGCAGAAAATAAATTAAGAGAAGTTTTAGATTCTTTAAATATAGATTACTTTGAGGCAGTAGGTGAAGCAGCATTTTATGGTCCAAAATTAGATGTTGAAGTAAAACCAGCTGTTGGACCTGAAATTACTCTTTCTACTTGTCAATTAGATTTTCTTCTTCCAAGAAGATTTGAATTATCATATATTGATTCAGATGGTTCTAAAAAAACTCCTGTAGTTTTACACAGAGCAATATTTGGAACATTTGATAGATTTACTGCATTTTATTTAGAAGAAACTAAAGGAAACTTACCATTATGGCTTGCTCCAATTCAAGTTTCAATACTTCCTGTAAATAATGAATATCATTTAGAATATGCTAATGAAATCTATGAATTATTAAAGAAAAATAATATTAGAGTAGAATTGAATGCAAGTAATGAAAAATTATCTTATCGTATGAGAGAAGAACAAATTAAAAAAATTCCAATTATGTTGGTATTAGGAAATAATGAAAGAGATGAAAGAACTCTAACTTTAAGATTACATGGTAATGAACAAAAGAATATGAAGATAGATGAATTTATCACTTATTTAAATGAAAATATATCAAAAAAGAAAATTGACTTATAATATTGTATATAATATAATAACTCCTCAAGAGAGGGGTTTTATAATGCCTAAAAATTTAGATTTTGAAGAATTATTAAAAGAATATCAATTAACAAAAGATATTGAATTAAGAAACTATTTATTATTAAAAAAGATTTATATAGCAAAAAATATTGCTACAAGAATATATTTAAAATATGATTTAGAATTTGATGAAATTTTAAATATTGCAGTTATTGGTTTAATGCAAGCATTTGATAAA
Source organism: uncultured Mycoplasmatota bacterium (assembly GCA_947165285.1). Taxonomy (GTDB): domain Bacteria; phylum Bacillota_I; class Bacilli_A; order RF39; family UBA660; genus RUG12834. Next base: position 340,896 of record CAMUZS010000001.1, on the reverse strand, counting down.
TATAATATAAATAATGGTAAAGATTTTAATTATTATGCTTATAAATATACTGATGGTTTTGTAAAAAATAATTTTACTGATTTATTAAAAATTGATAATCAACATTTTTATCAATTAAATAAAACTAGTAAATACTTATATGGTGAATTTGATATTAATAATAAAGAAATGTTAAATGATAGTATAGATTATATATGCAAAGATAATAAAACAAAAAAAAGAAATAATTTACAAAATTTAGTAAATATTAATTATCCATTTAATATTGAAGATCTTAAAGATAATATTATATCTAATGATTTATTAGAAAATAATATAGTAAAAAATAGTATTAATGATATATTATATGAAGCAATAAAAATGTTAAATGAAAAAGATAGATTAATATTATCTTTAGTATTTGGATTATATAAAAATGATAGTCACACTTTAAAGGAAACATCTAATATATTAAATATAAGTATTCAAGCAGTTTTATGGTCATTAAAAAAATCATTTAAGTTTATTAAAAATTATTTAATAAAATATGATATTAATAATGAATATTGTAATATATATGATGAATATAATGATAATACTTTAAATCAAAATCATGTTTTATTAAAAAACAACTAACAGAAATTAATTATAAAACATAAAATAAATTAGGAAAGGATGTTTTTTATGTTTTATAATCAAAATTATAGTGAAATGAAAGAATTTAATAATGTTCCTGGTATGCCACAAACATCTGAAATGATAAATGATAATAAAGATTGTCAATTACAAGGTGTTATGTGTCCACCTGTTTGTGAATGTCCACAAGAAAGATGTTGCAAAAGAGACATTCATCATTGTATAGAACATATTGTTCCAATTAATACAAGAATAATTAATAATCATATTTATCACCATGTATATAAACCTGTTTATACATGTACTGAAGAAAATGTATGTTCTTGTGACAATAGTTGTTGTATGTAAGAAAATACCTAACTTTTTATAAGTTAGGTATTTTTATTTTGTCTAATTTGTTATATAATTTATATAGAGGTAAGATTTATGAAAAAAAATGGATATACAGTTGTTGATGTTTTAATAATAATTGTGGTATTAACAGTATCTGCTTTAATAATAATTCCAAAAGTATCAAATTCATTAAAAGAAAATGAAACAAAAGACCAAATATATAATGATTTACTAGAGCTATATTTAACTAAAGCAGAAAAATATGGAAATGACCATAAAGATGAAATAAAAGAAAATACTGATGGTACAGTTGTAACTATTGATGATTTAATAAAAGCTAAATATATTGGAGCAGCATCTACTAATGGTGAAATAATTGATGTTAGAGATAATTATACTAAAATGAATAATATAAAAATTCAATTAATATATGATGAAACAAATGATAAAGTTTATGCTAGATTAAATTAATTGTCAAGAAAGTGTTAAATTTTTTAGTTCCTTATGTATATAATGTAAATATTATAGTAAAATGTTATTGTAAGGAGCTGATGATAAATGTTATATCCATCTATAGATAAAATACTAAATATTGTAGATTCTAAATATCGATTAGTTAATGTTGCTGCTAAAAGAAGCAAACAAATGTTAGAAACAAATCATTTTCAAATGAAAGAAAGTGATTATAAAAGTAAAAAAACTATTGGTAGAGCTTTAGAAGAAGTAGAAAAAGGGTTAGTCAAGATTGTAGATTAACCTTTTTTTATGATAAAATATAAATGATTAGGAGAGATTAATTATGAAAAAAATAATATTAGTTGATGGTAATAATCTATTATTTAGATCATATTATGCAACAGCATACACTGGTAATACAATGATAAATTCAAAAGGATTTCCTACCAATGCATTATATGGCTTTGTATTAATGATGAATAAAATAATTGAAGAAGAACATCCAGAATATGTAGCAGTAGCTTTTGATATAGGTAAAAACTTTCGTAGAGAAAAATATCAAACATATAAAGCAGGTAGAGCATCAACTCCAGATGATTTAAAAATGCAAATGCCAGTTGCTAGAAAAATATTAGATGTAATGGGAATTAAATATTTTGAATTAGAACCATATGAAGCAGATGATATTATTGGTACTTTAGCAAACAAGGCTAACTTGGACCCAGAATTTGATGCAACAATTATTTCATCAGATAAAGATTTATTACAATTAATATCTCCACAAGTAGATGTAAAATTATTAAAGCAAAAAGACTTTATCAAATATAATAGAGATACTTTTTTTAAAGATTATCATTTTGAACCAATTAATATGATAGATTTTAAAGCCCTAGCAGGTGATAAATCAGATAATATTTTAGGAGTTGCAGGAATAGGAGAAAAAACAGCTATTAACTTATTAAGTGAATATCAAACAATAGAAAACTTATACGATCATATTGAAGAAGTAAAAGGAAAGACTAAAGAAAAACTAATTAGTGATAAAGAAAATGCTTTTATTTCTAAAGAAATAGCAACAATATATTGTGAAGTTCCTATTGATACTGATTTTAATAAAATGAAGTATATTGGACCAGATAATGAAAAATTAACAGAATTATTTACAGAATTAGAATTTAAATCCTTTTTAAAAAAATTTGAAAATAAAGAACAAACTATTAAACAAAATATTAATTCTAAAATAATATTAGATATTAATGAAATAGAAGAATCTAATGTTTATTCATTTTATATTGAAGCAGATAATTTAAATTATCATAAAGCAAATATTATAGGAATGGGACTTTCTACTAAAGAAAATAATTATTATGTAAATAAAGATTTAATAAAAGATGTTTTTAATATCATTAATAATAAAATTTTATATACATTTGATTTAAAGAAAAATATTGTATTATTAAATAAATTAGGAATAGAAGTAAAAGGATGTAATTATGATTTAATGTTATCATCTTATTTATTAGAAGAAAATGATAGTGATGATATATATGATTTAATGAGTAAGGATAATATTGAAATTAAAAAATTAAGTGATGCCTTAAAAACAGATGTATTAAAAGAAGATATAGTAAAAAAAGCAAGATATATTTATGATACAAGAGATGAAAAAATAAACAAATTAAAGTTAGAAGAATCATATGATTTATTTGAAAATATTGAAATGCCTTTAGTTGAAGTATTAGCTAATATGGAATTAAATGGTATAAGATGTGATGTTAAAATTCTTGATGAAATGGCAGAAAATGCTAAAAATAAAATTGATGAATTAACTAAAAAAATATATAAATTAGCTGGAGTAGAATTTAATATAGCATCACCTAAACAACTTGGAGAAGTTTTATTTGAAAGATTAGATCTTCCTTATAAAAAGAAAAATAAAACTGGATATACAACAGATGCTAAAACTTTAAATAAATTAATAAATATTCATCCAATTATAAAAGAAATATTAGATTATAGAAATATTACAAAATTATATAATACTTATTTACTTGGATTAAAAGATTATATATTAGATGATCAAAAAATACATACTATATATAGACAAAATTTAACAAGAACAGGAAGATTATCTTCAGCTGAACCTAATCTTCAAAATATTCCAGCTAGAGATGAAGATGGAAGAAAAATAAGACAGGCTTTTTTACCTAGTAATGATTTATTAATGTCATGTGATTACTCACAAATAGAACTTAGAATATTAGCTCATGTTAGCAAATCTAAAGAACTACAAGATGCATTTATAAAAGGTGAAGATATACACTCACGTGTAGCGGCAGATATAAATGGAGTAGATATTAAAGATGTAACTCCATCACAAAGAAAAGCTGCAAAAGCTGTTATATTTGGAATAGTATATGGTATAACTGGATTTGGATTAGGTGAGGATTTAGGAATAACAGCAAAAGATGCTAAATCATTTATTGATAAATATTATGAACTTTATCCTGGAGTTAAAAATTATATGGATAATATTATAAAAGAAGCTTATTCAACAGGTGTTGTTAGATCTTTATTTAATAGAAAAAGAACAATAAGTGAACTACAAAGCAAAGTGTTTTTAATTAGACAAGCAGGGGAGCGAATTGCACTTAATACACCAATTCAAGCAACTGAGGCAGATATTATTAAAAAAGCAATGATTAGTATTTATAAAAAATTTAAAGAAGAAAATATTAAAAGTAAAATGATTTTACAAGTTCATGATGAATTAATATTTGATGTAATTGATGAAGAAAAAGATAAAATTAAACAATTAGTTAAAGATATAATGGAAAATGTAATTAAATTAGATGTTCCAATTTTAGTATCAACTGATTTTGGAGATAATTGGTATACAACAAAGTAAGGAGATAATCATGCCAGAAATAGCGGAAGTAGAAACTGTAAGAAATACATTAAAGAAAAAAATATTACATAAAAAAATAAAAGAAGTAAATATTTTATACGATAAAATAATCGAATCAGATATTAATGAATTTAAAAAAATATTAATTGGAAATGAATTTGTTGATATTAAAAGAAAAGGAAAATGGTTAATATTTGAACTTAATAATTATTATTTAATATCACATCTTCGAATGGAAGGTAAATATTTTATAAAAAATCATAATGATAAAATAGAGCCTCATGAACATGTAATAATAACATTTAATGATAATCAGGATTTAAGATATCATGATACAAGAAAATTTGGAAAAATGAAATTAATAAAAAATGAAGATATTATAAATTGTGAGGAAATTAAAAAACAAGGTTTAGAACCTGGAGATATAAAATTAACTGGAAAGTATTTATTAGAAAAATTTAAATCAAAAAGATTACCTATTAAAACAACATTGCTTGACCAAAGTATTATTTCTGGTTTAGGAAATATATATGTAGATGAAGTTCTTTATAAAAGTAATATTTATCCATTAAAAAATACTAATAAAATAACACTAGATGAAGCAAATAAAATATGTGATTCATCTAATATAATTATAAAAAAAGCTATAGAATGTGGAGGTACTACTATTAGATCTTATACATCTTCACTTGGTGTTATTGGTCATTATCAAGATTATCTACAAGTTCATAAAAGAGAAGGAAAACTATGTAATAAATGTAATAGCAAAATAATAAGAATTAAAGTAAATCAAAGAAGTACATACTATTGTCCTAATTGTCAAAAAAATAATTGATAATGTTATTTACATTATCTTTTTTCTTTGTTAAAATACATTTTTAATGAGGAATAAATATGAATAGTTTTGTAGAATTAGATTTGAAGACAAAAGATAATATTAAATTTAAATTTGATTTAAATAGAGTTATTAGAGTTCAAGATGAACTTGAAAACTTTTTAGTTGATGAAGATTTTTTAAATAGTGAAAAATTTGCTAAAAAAGTATTAATATCTAGAGAAATTAAAGCTAATAATGAAATAGAATATATTAATGATGATTTAGATATTATTACTAATGTTATCAAAAATAATCATAATTATAAAAATAAAAATGTTAGACAAAGAATTATTAATTTATATAATGGTTATCAATATATATTTAATAAACAAGAAATTAACGAAGATAATTTAAAAAAACTATATTCTATACTAAGTAAAAATTTATTAGAACAAAATGATTTAAATAATATGGGTAAATATTATCGAAAAGGTCCTGTATATATATTTAGATCTGATGTAATAGATGATAATCCTAATAATATAGATCAAGGAATGCCTTTCGAAGAATTAGATGAGTATATGAAATATTTTTTTGATTTTGTAAATAATTATTCTAATTTAGATAATAAGACAGATTATTTTATAATATCTCAAATAATGCATTTTTATTTTGTTTATATCCATCCTTATTTTGATGTAAATGGAAGAACATCTAGAACAGTTGCATTATGGTATTTATTTAAAAATAATACTTATCCATATGTTATTTTTAATAGAGCAATATCTTGGCAAAAAAGATTATATGAAAAAGTAATTCAAGATACAGAAAAATTTCATAATTTAACTTTTTTCTTAGAATACATGTTAATAAATGTAAAAAAAGAATTAGAAAAAGAATATATTATGAATTCTATTGTAAATAATTTAAATGAAAATTTACATACTAAAGATTATCAAACAATTGAATATATGCTTTCAATGAATGGAAAAATTACTGTAAAAGATTTTTCAAGATTTTATGAAAAATTTAATGACAGAAAAAAAGCTAAAGAAATATATGAAACAAGAATACTTCCATTAATAGAAAAAAATGTTATAAATATTATTAGATATACAAAAGGTCATATAACAAGTGATATACCTAATATGGAAATAGAATTAAATAAAAAGATTATGGATTTAAATGAAGATAAAATAAAAAGATTAATTATTAAATAACTAATCTTTTTTTATTGGGATATTTTTTATTTCGAATTCGTATGTATTAGAATTTGTTAATAAGTCATATAAAGATGATATTTTAAGTTCGATATTTTTAATAAATTTATTCTCTTTTATTTCAATATTTAATTTATTTAAATAATCTTGTCCATGTTTATTAAAACCTAAAATTCTAATACTTAAAGTCTCAATATTATCTTCTTTTTTTAGTCCTAAAAAAATGTGAAGTAACATTCTACTTATTTTATTATAAGAATATCTTTTAGTTTTAATTAATTCTATATATTCTTTTATATTATTAGCATCTAGTATATATTTTTTTAATCTTGATTCAATTCCTTCATTTACATCAATATAATTATTTAAATTATTATCTGTAATTATTTTGTTTTTTAATATTTTAAAGTATAAATCATAATCAATATTATTTAATAAGTTATATGATGGAGTATATTTTATTATATTTTCATTATTTTTATATTTATTTCTAATATTTTCAGCACTAATTATTTCATCATTACTTGATGTATCATGATAAGAAGATGTTCTTAAAATACTGATAGGTTCAATATTAGTATTGATTTTATTAATTGCTTTAATATAAGATATTGCAAGCAAATCATTTGGAAGATAAGAAAAATCGACATCTAAAACATTTTTTAATGCATTTGGATAAGATATACCATTATCTAATTCTTCTTTTAATTTATTATTAAAATCATCTTGTTCTTGCAATATAGCAATTTCTTTTAATTTATTAATATCATTTGATTCGCTTCCAAAAATTAATTTATTAATCTTTAATTCATTTAATATTTTAATAGCATTATATGCAAAAATATCAGCTGATTGTATAGCATATAATGTAGGTAATTCAACAACTAAATCAACTCCATATTCAAGAGCTAATTTAATTTTATTTTCTTTAGAAATAATAGAAATATCACCACGTTCAGTAAAATAACCACTTAAAACAATAATAATTATAGAATTTGGATATATTTCTTTTATTTTATTTATTTGATATATATGTCCATTATGAAAAGGATTATATTCAACGATTATTCCAATTACATCCATAATTTTCTCCCTTAACTAGCAAATATTATAGCAAATTTTGAAGTAAAATGGTAAAATAATTTTGGTGAATTGTTATGGAATTTAATTTAAATACAATTAATGAAAAAGGAATAATTGTTGATCAAAATGTTGAATTTGATAGTAATTATTATGAAAATACCGTTATTAAAGGTATAAAAAACACTTATGTTAAAGGAAAAATATACTATAGTAGGACTAAAGAAGTAATATTTGAAGGTAGTATAAAAGGACAATTATTATTAAATGATGCAAATACAAATGAGATAATACCATACGATTTTTCTACAGAAATTAATGAAATATTATATGAAGATAACAATTTAGATGAAAATTTAAGGTCAAATAGTCAAAATAGTCTTGACCTAAAGCAAGTTTTATGGCAAAATATTGTATTGGAAGTTCCACTTAGGTTTTCAAAAAGTGATAAAGTTGATGTTTCACAAGGCGATGGTTGGAAATTTATAAGTGAATTTGATAAAAAAGATGATTTTAAAACAAATCCATTTAGAGATTTGTTAGACAATGGGAAGGAGTGATATTATGGCAGTTCCATTTAGAAGAACAAGTAAAACTAAAAAAAGAATGCGTCGTACTCATTTAAAAAAGGATGCTAGAACTACAGTAGTATGTTCAAATTGTGGTGAAGTAATTCAACCTCATAGAGCATGCACTAAATGTGGTTTTTATAAAGGAAAAAATGTTTTAAACAGAGAAGAAGAAACAAAAAGTAAAACTGTAAAAGAAGTTAAAACTGAAGCAGTAAAAGAAGAAAAGAAGACTACAACAAAAAAAACTTCAGCAAAGAAAGAAACAAAAAGTAAAGAAACTAAATAAAATAGTTTCTTTTTTTATTTATTTTTGATATAATTAATATAATATGAGGTGAACTTGGTATGGGTAAAAAAATTAACTTAATACTTTTATCATTAATATGCTTCTTTTTATTAAATATTACCACTAGAGCTTTATCTATACCTGCAGATGGACAGTGGCATGATACGGGTATAAATTTTAATCCGACTAGAATAGCAGGATATAATGGTGCTCAACCTTCGTGCAGTTGTAGTGATAGTAATATCAGTGTTCATCCAAAACAAACTGATAACCATTTAGTTTGGACGTGTGAAGCCCAAACTTCAAAAGAAGGAAATTATAGTATTAAATACGGAATAATTGATACAACTGGTTCTTTTGTTGAGGGTGGTACAGTTACTTTAGCGGTTTCAAATAATAGTACTAATAATAATTCAAATAACAATAATGAAAATAATAGTACGAAAAAAAGTGGAATAGATTATGGAAGTGATCCAAAATATACAGGAAATGGTGATTGTAAAATTGGAGCTTTAGGAGATCCATCTGATAATAAATCGGTTGCTTATTATTTACAAATAATATTTAACGTTATTAAATTTATTGGTCCTATTTTAGTAATATTATTTACTATTAAAGATTTATTATTTATGACAGCAGAACAAAAAATGGATGGTGAGATTCCAAAAATTGGTAAAAAAACTATAAAAAGAGTTATATATGCAGCTTTGATATTTTTCTTACCAATATTAATTAATATGATTTTAAGATTTATTGGTTTATATACAATTTGTATTTCTTAAGTATTTAGAAAGGAGTATAGCTTATGATAATGTCAATAGCATTTGATGATATTGCTAATGCAGCATTAACTTTAGTAGAAACATTATTTTTGATGCTTAATGGTTTGATATATGATTTTATTAGCTTTTTATATCAAATATTTTTAGCAATTGCTGGTGCAAGAATTATTACTAATGAACAAATTCAAAAAGTAGCTGATAATATTTATGTACTTGTTGGTGTTGTTGCATTATTTTTAGTAGCATATGCTCTTATTCAATTAATAATTAATCCAGATGATAGTAAATCTGGTGGTAATTATTCAATGAAAAAAGTTATTCCTAATATACTTAAAACAATATTATTATTAGCTTTTGTTCCAACTATATTTAATTTTGCATATGGACTTCAAGGAGTTATTTTAGCTGATAATGTAATTCCAAAATTAATTTTAGGTGAAGAAGAATTTAAAAGCCCTACATCTAATAATAAGGATTTAGGTAAATTAGAATATGATGGTGGAACTGCTGGAAATAAATTAGCAAATTATGCATTTATGAGTTTTATTACACCAAAAGATGGTAATAATTTAGCATCAATAGAAACAACAAATTGTTGGAAATTTGGTAAGAGTTGCCTTTCTGATGAAGCATATTCTCTATCAAAAGCACAAAAAGATGTTGATAATGGTACTGAAGGCTTTGGAGTTTATGCTGCATTTGGTGATCAAATTCACCAAGGTGATAATAAAGGAACATTTTCTTATAATGGATTCTTCCAATTAATTACTGGAATTTTCATGGTATATGTTTTCTTGAGTTTTTGCATAGATTTAGGTGTAAGAACAGTAAAACTTGCTTATTATCAATTAATAGCACCACTTCCTATATTAACAATAATTATTCCAGGTCAAAAGAAAGTATTTGATAATTGGTTAAAATCAACATTATCAACATATGCTGATGTATTTATTAGAGTTGCAGTAATATTCTTTGGAATATTTATGATTAATATGCTTCCAAATTTAGATGAAGCATGGATTGGATCATTTGTTCGTGATACTCAAACAGTAAGACAATTAGCAAAAGTATTTATTATTATTGGTATATTAATATTTATTAAACAAGCACCTAAGTTAATATCAGAATTAACAGGATTATCTTCAGGATCATTTAAACTTGGTATTAGAGATAAACTTGGAGAAATGGCTGGTGTTGGAGGAGCTGTTAAGAAAGGTCTAGATCGTGTTGAAGGTGCAGTAACTGGTGGTTTAGGTGCAGGATACTCAGCTGTTGCTAATAAACAAAAATTATCTTCAGGTTTAAAATATGGAATTGCAAAAGGCTTTCAAAAGGGTGGAAATCAATTTAATGCTCAAAGACAAGGTATTTATAAAGATGCTTATGGAGGCAAAGGAAAAGCAGGATTATTTGGTGGACAAGTTCTTACTGAGAAAAAATCTGATGATATAGCTAAGAAAACTAAAAATCAATTTAGAGAAGATGCTAAGAATTACTTAATCGAAAGAGAAGGAAGAGATAACTTTAAAGAAGCATATAATAAGGTTTATAATACAAATAAAGCTAAACATGAACAAGAAAGAGCAAATATTGCTAAAAAACTTAATGATGAATGGCAAAAATATGAAAGTATTATTAGTGAAAATAATTCAAAAATTCAAGAAATTATTAGTGCAAATCCAAATCTTGAGGTTAGTTTAAAAAATGCGAAGGATCAATATGATAAAGAACTTAAGGAATTTAATAATAATAGAGATACTCAAAGAAATGCACTTGTTAATGATTTAGAACAAGCAAAAAGTTTTGGTAAACAATCACAAATTCAATTAGCTGAAGAAAGATTAAGAAATTTTGATTCAACAAAATCAAAATATAGTAATCCAGAACTTGAAAGAAGAATTAATAATTTAAATGAAGCTTCTAGAAATTTAGAACATTATAAAGAATTAAATAATGAATATGCTATTCGTAGAGAAAATGATATTCAACTTGATCAATTAAAAGAATCACTTGCTAATGAAGATAAATATCTTAAAGACTTACAAACTGAATATCAATATATCAATGGTACATTAAAAGATGGTGATGGTAACTTTATTAAAAGATCAATTAAAAATGATAAAGATTTCAAGCATTTTACTGATACCATTGAAACTGTAAGAGGAGAGTTTTCAAAAGAACATCCAACATATAAACAATACTATACTAAAAATGCAGAATATGAAAAAGAAGCTAGAACAACTGCTTGGCTTAGTACAGATGAAGGTCAACATATGGTTGCAGCACTTGGAAAACATTCTGGAGATATTGGTAAGGGAATTAAAGTACAAGGACCACCACCTCCACCACCAAGTGATGGAAAGTAATGAAAGGAGTTGGAGAGTGTGAATAATTATTTGATACCAGCAAATAGTAAAAAATCACAGTTAATATTTAGTATGTTTACTTGGTTTGATTTAACACTATTTTCAATAGGTATAGCTACGTCTTTACTTTTACTTTTATTAGTAAAGACTAATAATGTATTTGGAATGGTAATGTTAGTTATGCCAGCATTAGTAACCGGAGCTTTAGTTCTTCCAATTCCAAATTATCATAATGTTATGGGGTTTATTAAAAGTTTTATTAACTTTATAAATAGTAATAGAAGATATTACTGGAAAGGTTGGTGTGTAAAAGATGTCTACGGCAGGGATTACGAAGATAGAAAAAACAAGTGGTAGTAAATATACTGAAGATTGGGTACCAATAAAAAATATAGCAAATGGTATGATTGAACTTAATACTGGTGAATTTGTAACAGGTATTAAGGTAAGTCCTAGAAATATATTTATTTTGGATCCAGATGCTCAAAATAATGTAATCTATAATTTAAGAAATTTTTATAACGTTTTAGATTTTGAATTTTGGGTAATTATTGCTGATCGTCCAGTAGATATAAACATGTATTTAGCTCAACTTCAATTACTTTACCAAAGAAATACTAGTAATATAACTAGAAAAATAATAATGCAAGATATTAATAAAGCAAATCAATTCATGGGTGCAGATTTTAATGTTATTGATACAGAATACTTTATATTATTTAAAGAGAAAAAAGGAGAAATTATTCAAAAAAGAATTCATAATATGATAGGAACATTAGCAACTGCTGGAATTAACTCTACTCAAATATCTAATTCAGATATACGTATGATTTTAGATAATTTCTTAAATGGTGGTATGACTACTAATTTTGGGACGGTGATGGCATGATGAATATAAAAAGTGAAATAGCTCCTAAGGGATTAGAATTTAAAACTACTGAATTTAAAATATCAGATAAATATGCAACTATTTTATCAATAGTAAGTTATCCTAAAAATGTTTCAATTGGATATTTATCTAATATAACAAGTATTGGTGGAGTAAAAATAGTAATTAAACATATTCCTATTGAATTTTCCACTATGCAAAAAATGCTTAATAGAGAAATAGCAGATTTAAAATTAAGATATCAAAACGAAAATGATCAAACATTCCAAGCGAGAATTAGACAAGATTATGAATCATTAGAACAATTTACACAAATGCTTGCAGCTACTCAATCAAGAATATTTGATTTTCAAATGCATTTAATGGTAACTGCAAATACAAAAGAAGAATTAGATATTAAAAAAATGCAAGTTAAAAGCTTTTTAGATGCTCTTGGTATGAGGGGAGTACCATTGATGTTTGAACAAGAAAAAGTTCTAAAGTCAATTCTTCCTATATTCCCTAAACAAGATATAGAAGATAGAATAGGAACTCCTATTCCATCACCTACAGTTGCAGCTATGTATCCTTTTGTATTTGATAGTATAAAAGATCCAGAAAACTCTGTATTACTTGGTGTTGATTTTTCTGGAGGAGTAATACTATTTAATCAATTCTTATATAGAATTAAAAAAGAACATAATAGAAATAATGCTAATTTAGTTATCTTAGGTACATCTGGATCTGGTAAATCTACTGCAGCTAAATTAATGATAAGAAATCATATTAGAAATGGTTATAATGTAATAGCAATAGATCCAGAAGGTGAACTTGAAGATATGTGTAAAAATCTAGGAGGAAGCTTCTTAGATTTAGGAAAAGGTGGAGAATTTGGACTTATTAATCCACTTGAAGTAGTCTTAGATGCAGATGAAGCAGAATTATCTCAAGGACTTGGATATACTGTTTTAACAAGAACTTTACAAAGTTTAAAAGCATTTATGAAATATTATAATCCAGCTATTGAAGAAGATGTTTTAACAACATTTTCAGATGTATTACAAGATACTTATAAAAGATTTAAAATAGATTTTAATACAGATTTTTCAAAATTCACTTCTAAAGATTATCCAACTTTTGATGATGTATATGCTACTATTAAGGGAAGATTACTTTCTATGAATGAAAAAACTCAAGAAAGAGATATCATGGAAAGATTAGAACTTAAAATAAGACCATTTACTAAAGAACTAAGATATTATTTTAATGGCCATACAACACTTAATATTAATAGTAGTTTTGTAGTATTTAATATAAGAGAATTAATGAACAGTGATGAAAATATTAGAAATGCAATATTTTTCAACATATTAAAATATGCTTGGGGTATGTGTTTAGATCCTAATATTACTTCTGTTTTATGTGTAGATGAAGCTCATGTTTTACTTTCTACACACAACGAACTTGGAGCAGAATTCTTAGCACAAATCCAAAGACGTTCAAGAAAATATAATTCAGGTACAATAATTATTACACAACAACCAACAGACTTTGCTGCACCTAATTTAATAATGCATGGTAAGGCAATATTTGATAATGCATCATATTATCTAGTAATGCAACTAAAAAAACAAGCTGTTGATGATTTAGCTAAATTAATTGATTTAAATGAAGCTGAACAAAATAATATTAAATATTATAATCAAGGAGAAGGATTATTTGTATGTGGATCTAAGAGAATGCAAATATCTGTAATATGTACTCAAGAAGAGCTTGATTCATTTGGAACAGGTGGAGGACTATAGTAAAACTATAGTTCCTTTTTTTTAATAATTATGTTAAAATATCTTCGTTGGAAGTGATATTAATGGAAAAACTTATTGTCATTAGATATGCAGAATTATCTACAAAAAAAAGTAATATAAATCAATTTATTAACAAATTAAAAGAAAATATATCTTATGCACTTGAAGGAATTGATAATACTATTTATTTTGATAAAGGAAGAATGTTTATAGAAACAAATGATTATGAAGAATGTGTAAATAGATTAAAATCTATATTTGGTATTCAAGGTATTATTCTTTCATATAAAATAAATAGTGATGAAAATGAAATAAAAGATTGTGTTTTAAAATTATTAAAAGATAAAAAATTTAAAACATTTAAAGTAACTACTAAAAGAAGTTATAAAAATTTTCCAATTAATAGTATGGATTTTTCTAGACAAATTGGAGCTCATATTTTAAAAAATATAAATAATTTATCTGTTGATGTAAATAATCCAGAACTTTTAGTAAGTATTGAAATAAGAAAAGATAATACATATATTTATTTAGATGAAATAAAAGGTTTAGGTGGATATCCAGTTGGTGTTTCTGGAAAAGGCTTATTAATGTTAAGTGGTGGAATAGATTCACCAGTGGCAGGTTATCTTGCTATGAAAAGGGGAATTAGACTTGAAGCAATTTATTTTGCAGCACCACCTCATACATCAGATGAAGCATTAGAAAAAGTTAAAACATTAGCTAAAAAATTAGCACTATATAATCATAATATAAAACTTCATGTAATAAACTTTACCGAAATAGAAGAAACAATTTATAAAGATATTCCAAGAGATTATTTAATTACTATTATGAGAAGAATGATGTATAGAATATCAACTAAAATAGCTTATAAAAACAAATTAAAATGCCTAATAAATGGAGAAAGTGTAGGACAAGTAGCATCGCAAACTTTATCATCTATGCAAGTAATAAATGAAGTGACTAAAATGCCCGTTATTAGACCAGTAGTTTGTTTTGATAAATTAGAAATAATAGATTTAGCACAAAAAATTAATACTTATGAAACATCAATATTACCATTTATTGATTGTTGTACTATATTTGTACCTAAACATCCTGTTATTAATCCAGAAAGTAATAAATGCGAAGAATATGAAAAATTAATAGATTGGGAAAACATGATAGATAAAGCAATTGAAAATGAAGAAATAATTAAAATAAAAGTTAATGAAAATCAAGAATATGAAGACTTATTATAAATCTTAGTGTAAAGCTAGGATTTTTTTTAATAAAATATTGACGGGGGGGGGGTAAAAATGTGCTATGTTATAGATAATAGAAAGAGGTTAGAAGTAAATGAATGAAAATATTGAAATAATGGAAAATAATAATATACCACAAAGTAATCAAAGTCCTAAAAAATCAAAAGGACCTATTATTATTATAGTGTTATTAATTCTTATAATTGGAGGATTAACTACATTTATTGTTATTAATAAAGATAAGATTTTTAATAGTAATAATAATAATGAAAATAATACTGAAGTAAAAGAAGAAAAGAAAAATGACGGAAACAATTCTAAGAAAAATGAAAAAATAAATGGATATTTAGATATACAAAAAACAAGTGATAATGTTGAACTAAAAATAAATGATAAAAAATGTGTTTTAACTTTTGAAAGAATAGAAATGGATTCAGATGAAGAGCTTGTTGTAAAATTAGATTCAAAAAAAATATTTAGTATATTAGGTTTTGGAGATTATGATGGAAATTATCAAATTTTAACATTAAATGATGAAAAGCAATATTTAATAATAAATTATAGTGGTGGATCAGGTAATTATCAATATCTTATTATAGATAATACAGGCAACATTTTATACAGAATAAATAACGAAGAAGAAAATAAGATTCCTAGTGAAGCATATGGTATTATGCTTGAAAAAGATAAATTAAATTTTAAAGTTGATAATGGTTATATTTATTATTACAGATTAAAGAAAATGATTTCATTAGATAATCAAACAGCTATTTTAGAAGAAGTTAAACTATCAATTAATGATGGAAAAATAAATATTACTCCAACTGGAAATGAAAAAGAAACTAAAGTTAGCTATAATTAAAAAATAATCTTAGTGTAAAGCTAAGATTTTTTTTATAAAAATATTGACGGGGGGGGGGTAAAAATATGCTATATTGTGGATAATAGAGAGAGGTAATTAGTAAATGAATGAAAATATTGAAATAATGGAAAATAATAATAGTCCTAAAAAGAATAAAGGGTTAATAGTAATTATAGTAATGTTAATAATAGCATTACTTGGAACTATAGGATATATCTTATATGATAAAGGAATTATATTTAGTAATAAAAATAATACTGAAGTAAAACAAGAAGAAAAGAAAGAAGAAATTAAGCAAGAAGCGAGAAAGCAAAATGTTATTACAAAAACGGTAATTACTGAAAATGAAAAAGAAGAAAACTATTATAAAGTTGAATTAACATCTAATAATGAAGTAATTGTTAATACAGATAATATTAAAGATCAAATGGTAGAAAAAAACGTAAAAAATGCAATTAGATTACAATATGGTCAAAGTGATCTTTGTTTAGGAAATTCTATTATAATGATGTTAAAAGATGATAATACTATCTCAGGGTTTAAATTAGATGATATTGTTTGTGGAGAAGAATCAAGTGTTATTTTAAATACTAAATTAAATGATTTAAAAGGTATTGTTGATGTTTATAATAAAAAGATAGAATCATCATCTTCTTATGAACCAAATTCATATAATGTTTTAGTAAAATTTGAAAATGGAACTGAAAAAGATATCACTTCATATTTTAATTAGAAAATTAATTTAAGAAATCTTAGTGTAAAGCTAAGATTTTTTTTATAAAAATATTGACGGGGGGGGGGTAAAAATATGCTATATTGTGGATAATAGAGAGAGGTAATTAGTAAATGAATGAAAATATTGAAATAATGGAAAATAATAATAGTCCTAAAAAGAATAAAGGATTAATAGTAATTATAATATTGTTAATAATAGCATTACTTGGAACAGTAGGATATATCTTAGTAGATAAAGGTGTAATATTTAAAAAAGAAGAAGTTAAAACAGAAGAGAAAAAAGAAGAAAAGAAAGAAAATAATAATGAAGTAAAAAATGAAGAAAAAGAATTAACGGATACATTATATATAAAGTTAGTAAATGATGATGTAGATTTATTATCAACTGCTGCACATTATAATAAAGTTAGTTTAAGTGAAGAGGAAAGAATATTTGCAATTATAAAAAAATTTATGAATGATGCTGATAATTTAAATGGTTCTAAAATTGCTACTGTAACTGATCTAGATAAAAAATATGAAGATTTGTTTAATACAAAAATTAATAATTACACTATTAGTGATGCTGTATTAGATTGTTATGATTTTAAAATCGATAAGTCTAAAAATATTATAACTGGAGATTTAAAGTGTGGTTTTGGTTTTGATAGATTACTTCATTACATAAATAAAATAACTGAAGATGATAATAATATATATGCTTATGTAAATGTTGGATATTTTAGTGTTGGTATGGATACAATTGTTTATTCATCTATGGATAAAACAAATATTGTAAAAAAATTTAGTGATGGAGAATATTCAGCTTTAGATAATGAATATAATATTGATCATAGTAATTATACACAATTTTCAGAATATAAAATGACATTTGTAAAAAATGGAGATAATATTTATTATAAAAATATTGAAAGAATCAAATAAAAAATAATCTTAGTGTAAAGCTAAGATTTTTTTTAATATAAATATTGATGGGGGGTGGGTAAAAATATGTTATATTATAAATAATAGAAAGTGGTAATTAGTAAATGAATGAAAATATTAAAATAATGGAAAATAATAATAGTCCTAAAAAGAATAAAGGATTAATAGTAATTATAATATTGTTAATAATAGCATTACTTGGAACTATAGGATATATATTATATGATAAAGGAGTAATATTTAGTAATAAGAATAATACTGAAGTAAAACAAGAAGAGAAAAAGGAAGAAACTAAGAAAGAAGAACAACAAAAAGAAGAAATAAAGGAAATTGAGGAAGAAGTATCATTAAGTAATTCTGAAAAAGAAGATATTGATATGTTTTTAAATACATTCAATTTTTCATTATATAAAAATGATTCTTTTAATAAAGAATTATTAGATAATTATAATAGTAAATTTAACATTTCTTGGTTGATAATTATAGATAGTCTTGAAAAAGAAATGGAAGAAATATGTACTGATGGTCAAGAAGCAACAGGATGTGCTAGATTAAAATTATCAAGTTTTAATAATAAATATAAAGAATTATATGGTGAAGAATTTGATATTGTAAAACTTGATAAAACATCATTTAACTCTGCATTTGATTTTCCTATTGTAAAAAATAATTATATTTATAGTAATCGTCCTGCTTTATTAGGTGCTGATTATTATACATTAAATAGAGCAACTAAATCTAATGATATATATACGATATATGCTGATAAAAATATTAATTCTATATCAAATTCAAGTGGCTATAGTAAAGATGGTACAATATTAAAAATTAAATATAAATTAAATAATAATTCTAGACAATTATTATCTGTTATTTTAGAAAGAAACTAAATTAGGTTTCTTTTTTTAAATAACTAATAATTTTAAATAAATTAACCATACTAATACTGGTGATATGTATGGATAAAGATGTTAATTATTATTATAAAACTTGTGATTTTATGTTTAAAGATAATAAAGAAAAAAATTTAAAAGATATTAATAATGAGTATGGTTATAATTTTGAAACTATAAAAAGAAGTCAAAATGAAGAAGATTATTCAAAAATATGGCTATATAATAGTAAAGAAGGTATCAAAAAGAGTAAATAAAGATAGATATTCTATCTTTTTTTTTGTATAATTATTATTAGAAGAGGTGAATTTAAGTTATGAAAATATTAACTATAAATGCGGGTAGTTCATCAATGAAATTTTCTATATTTGAACTTCCTGAAGAAAAAGAATTAATAAATGGATATTTCCAAAGAATAGGATTAGATGGATCTTTTTATGATGTAAAAATAAATGGAGAAAAATTACATAGAGATATTGATTTACCTAATCACTTAGTTGCTTTAGAATGTATAAAAAAAGAAATTGTAGAACTTGGTGTTGTATCATCACTTGATGAAATTGATGGTATTGGACATAGATTAGTTCATGGTGGAGAAGCTTATAAAGAAAGTGTACTTATAGATGATGAAGTATTATCTACTTGTGAAAGATATAAAAAATTAGCTAAGCTTCATATGCCTGCGATGTTATCTTGTATTAAAGCTTCACAAGAAGCATTTAAAGATACTCCAATGGTAGCAGTTTTTGATACAGCATTCCATCAATCAATGGAACCAACTAATTTTATGTATCCACTTCCATATCTTTGGTATGAAAAATATGGTGTAAGAAAATATGGTTTCCATGGTACATCACATAGATATATTAATAATAGAATTAAAGAAATTTTAGGTAAAGATAAATTAAAAGTTATATCTTGTCATATTGGATCAGGTGCATCACTTTGTGCAATTAATAATGATAAAGTTGTTGATACTACAATGGGATTTTCACCAATTACTGGTGTTATGATGGGAACTCGTCCTGGTGATATAGATCCATCAATTATTGAATATATAATGGATGAAGCAGAAATGTCTTTAGAAGAAGTTATGACTACTTTAAATAAACATAGTGGTTTAGAAGGTATTTGTGGTAGATCTGATTCAAGAGATGTTGAAGAAGGTATTAAACAAGGTGACGAAAAATGTATTCTTGCTCAAGACATGTATGCTCAAAGAGTTGCAAATTATATTGCACAATATAATAATTTATTAAATGGTGCAGATGTTATTGTTTTAACTGCTGGACTTGGTGAAAACTCTAAACAAACTAGAAGTGATATTTTAGATAAAGTTAAATCTTTAGGAATAGTACTTGATGAAGAAAAAAATGACTTTAGAGGTGAAGAAAGATGTATTACAACAACTCATTCTAAAATTCCTGTATGGGTTGTACCAACTAATGAAGAATTAATGATTGCTAAAGATACATTTAATATTGTAAATAAATAAAAGAAATAATTTTATTATTTCTTTTTTATAGGGGGAATATAAATGGATTTTAAAAAAATAATTGAAATGATTTTAAAAATATATGATATTAAACTTCTTAATATAGAAAATAATGAATTAAAAATAATTGATTTATTAAATAAAGAAAAATTTATATATAAAACATGTCATGGAAAAATAATATTAAATATTTATGATTGTAATTATACTCAAAAAACAATTGAATATAATGATAATTTTTTTAATGTAATAAAAAATAATTATCATGATGATAAAATAGTTTCTAATATTGGAATTAAAATAGATAATGATAATTATTCTATTCGAATATTAGGTGATAATAATTATTTAAATTATTATTTAATTCTAAAAAAATATAATGACAAAAATTATTTAGAAATATATAAAGAAGTTAATGATATTAAAAAGTTAGAATTTAATTTAAAGTATTATAATAATAATTTTAATAAAAGATTAGATTTAATTAATAAAATTGATAAAAATACTTCTTTAAATATAAAATTTTATGATAATAACATGTATAATGTAATTGAAGAAAAAAATGATTTATTAAACGAAAATGAATATAATGACATGATTGAAAAAACAATAATTAATAATAAAAAAGATATAAATAATGTATTATCAAATATAGAAAAAGATATACCAGAATTATACAATTATATATATGAAAATGTTGATATATTAAAAGAGTTTAAAAATATTACATTAAAAGGAAAGAAAAATTTTGTTTCGAAGATATTAAAAAGAATAAGATAATTTCATATATTTTGAATAATAAAAAAAATATAGTATAATTAAAATAGGAAAGAGGATAAAGTATGGCTAATTCTATTTATAAAAAAATATATAAAAAAATAAGACAATATGATGATATAGTTATAGTTCGTCATATTGGACCAGATCCTGATGCAATTTCATCACAAATTGCTTTAAGAGATTCTATAAAATTATCTTTTCCTAATAAAAATGTTTATGCTCTTGGATCTGGAGTACATAAATTTAAATATATTGGTGACTTAGATAAAATAGATGAAACAAAATTAATTAATCCATTATTAATTGTTGTTGATCTACCAAATGTATCTAGAATAGATGGAGCTAATCATGTTTTATACAAAGAAATAGTTAAAATAGATCATCATCCAATGGAAGATAAAATGGGTGAAGTAGAATTAGTTGATACACGTGCATCTTCTGCAGCTGAATTAATATCAGAATTAATATTAACTACTAGATTAAAATTAAATAAAGCTATTGCTGAGAATTTATTTATAGGAATAGTTTCAGATAGTAATAGATTTTTACTTTCAACATCTAAAACATTAAGAATAGTTTCAGAATTAATTGATAAAGGTCATATAAATATTAAAGAAATATATCCAAAATTATATAATAGGGATTTAAGTGAAGTAAAATTTAAAGCGTATTTAGCTGATAATTTAAAAGTAACAGAAAATGGGTTTGCTTTTATTAAAATAGATAATGAAGTAATAGCTAAATATAAAGTAGATAGTGCAACACCTAGTAATATGATAAATGATTTTAATTATATTAATGGCATATATGTATGGGTTTTTATTACTCATCAAGAAAGTAATAACTTATATAAAGTAAATATTAGAAGTAGGGGACCAATCATAAATGAAATTGCTAATAAATATAATGGTGGTGGTCATAAATTTGCTAGTGGTGTAAGAACAGAGTCATTAGATGATGTTAATAATCTTATAAAAGATTTAGATGATGCTTGTAAAAAATATAAAGAAAGCATTAAATAATTATGTTTAAAATATTATTTGTTTGCCATGGTAATATTTGTCGTAGTCCAATGGCTGAATTTATATTAAAAAGTATTGTTACGAAAAATAATTTAGATAATATTTTTTTGATAGAATCACGTGCTACATCAACTGAAGAAATTGGAAATGATATTTATCCTTTAGCAAAGAAAGTATTAGATAAAAATAATATAAAATATAAAAAAAGAGCAGCTAAACAAATAACTGCATTAGATTATGATAATTTTGATTATATAATAGCAATGGATGATAATAATATTAAAAATATAAAAAGATTAGTTAATGATCATGATAATAAAATTTTTAAATTACTTGATAAAGATATCGAAGATCCCTGGTATACAAGAAATTTTGATAAAGTATATGAGGAAATATATAACGGATGTTATTTACTATTTAAATCTTTAATTTAGAAAATACATTTTTTAAATCATCATTAATAACTAAATTAGCGATACTATCATATGTGGTAGTATCTTTATTTATTATTACTAAGTTTTTACCTTTAAAATATCTAATTAAACCTGCAGCAGGATAAACACATAAAGATGTACCTGCAATAATTAATGTATCGGCATTACTTATATAATATATTGCTTCACTTACAACTTCATCATCTAAACCTTCTTCATATAAAACAACATCTGGTTTTATTATTCCACTACACTTACATCTTGGAATATCATTAGATTTAAAAACATATTCTCCATCATAAAATTTATTACATTTAGTGCAATAATTTCTATTAATATTACCATGTAATTCTAATACTTTTTTTGAACCTGCTAGAGTATGTAAATAATCGATATTTTGAGTAATAATAGCTTTTAATTTATTAATTTTTTCTAAATCAACTAAATATGTATGAATAATATTTGGTTTAATATTTTTAGTACATAACATATCTTTATAAAATTTAAAAAACTCTTTTGTATTATTCATAAAGAAATGATGTGATAATATTTCTTCGGGTGGATAGTCAAATTTCATATTATATATACCATCTTTACTTCTAAAATCTTTTAATCCACTAGCAGTAGATACACCAGCTCCACCAAAAAAAACAATTGATTTTGAATTATCAATAATTGTTTGTAATTTTTTTATTTCATCCATAACATTCACCATATTAATTATAACGCAATTATGGTATAATTTTAAAGACGAGATGATGAATTTATGAATTATAATGAAATAATTAATAAGAAAAAATTAGTAGATAATTATTTAAGGAAGAAAAAGACTATAACTATTTTAGATGCTTTATTAATTAATATTGAGGGTAATTATTTATATATAACAATTAATTATTATAAAAAGTATAAAGTGTATAAAATAGATTGGATTAATCTATCATTAATTGAAAATAAAGAAGTAGATAATTGGATAAATTCTAATTTAATATATATAAAAAGTATAAATTTAATAAAAGATATAATTACTAATAATGGGATGTGTGAAGAATATATTGATGAAGATAATATTGATTCTAATATTATTATTAATTCATATTTAAAAGATTATAATTATAATATTAATAGATTTGAATTTAAAAGATATATTCCATCTTGCTGGTCTTTTTTAGCAGATATTATGCAAATAGTTTTTGAAAATATGCCAAAAACTTGTTATGTATACTTTCAAATTATGATTGAAAAATTAATTAAACCAGAAAAGAATACTGTATTTGCATTTGATATGAAAAAAGGTGATATTGACTCATTATTTGAACCATTAATAATAAATCAAGGTAAAAAATATTTTGATAATAATATTTCATTTGTTGAAAGAATTGATAATATAACTTATGCTGTTATTAAAGATAATCAAAATTATTTAACATCTATTAATTATAATGATGTAACTAAAGAATTACAACTTGGATGTACTTGTGAATATAATCATTTTTGTAAACATATGTATGCAGCTTTATTAGCATTAAAAAAGAAAAAAAAGAAGAAATTTTATAAAATATCTTATGTGGATAATAGTAAAAGTATTATTGACAATTTAAAGAATTTTAACTATTTTTTATGTATTGGTATTATTCAAGATTATTTTATAGTAGTTATTGATTATAATTTAGAATTACTTCCTATACTTGATAATAATAAATTAAATTTTAAAATAATTGAAGATGATAAAGATCATAATCTAGAAATTGATTTACAAAAGTATTTAGAAAAACATAGGTGATAAATATGAAAAAAATTGAATTACTTGCTCCAGCTGGAAATATAGATAGTTTTTATGCTGCTATTGAAGCAGGAGCTGATGCAATATATTTAGGTGGAAAAAATTTTGGTGCTAGAGCATTTTCTAAAAATTTTAATGATGAAGAATTAATAAATGCAATTAATTATGCACATATTTATGGAGTTAAAGTATATGTAACTTGTAATACGCTTATTTATGATCGTGAAGTAGATGAATTTTTAAAATATATTGAATTCTTACATAAAAATAATGTTGATGCTATTTTAGTACAAGATTTAGGTATGTTAGATTTAATAAGAAAAACTTATCCTAATTTAGAAGTTCATTCTTCTACTCAAATGCATATTCATAATTTAAGTGGAACAAAATTAATGGAATCACTTGGTGTTAAACGAGTAGTATTAGCTAGAGAAACATCACTTGAAGAAATTAAAAATATAAAAGAAAATTCAAATATTGAACTTGAAGTATTTGTTCATGGAGCACTTTGTGTATCTTACTCAGGACAGTGTTTAATGAGTTATTTTAATTCAAATAGATCAGCAAACCAAGGTGCATGTGAAGGATCATGTCGTTTAAAATATAATGTATTAGATAATAATAAAATAGTAGATAAAGATGTATTTGCATTATCTTTAAAAGATTTAAATTCATTAGAAAATTTGGGTAGATTAATAGATTTAGGAATATCATCTCTTAAAATTGAAGGTAGAATGAAAAGTCCTGCTTATGTATATTTAGTTACATCTTTATATAGAAAGGCAATTGATTCTTATTATAAAGATAAAAAAGTATTTATTGATAAACAAAAACTACATGATTTAAAAGTAGTATTTAATAGGGAATATACAAAAGGATTTTTATTTAATGAAGATAATAATAAAATAGTAAATATGAAATCATCAAATCATCAAGGTGTTGAAATAGGTGTTGTTATAAAATGCAAAAATAATAGAGTAGAAGTTAAATTAAATGATGATGTATATATAGGTGATGCTTTAAGAATTCTTTCATCATCTGAAGATGCTATAATATTAAATAATTTTTATATTAAAAATAAATTAACTAAAGAAGCACATAAGGGAGATATTATTTCTTTTGATACACATAAAAAAATAGATATTAATTCAATTATTTTAAAAACATCATCACAAAAAATAAATGATGATATTAATAATATTATTTCAAGAAAAAATAGACGAGTTTTATTAACTGCTAGTATTAAAGCACGAGTTAATGAAGCATTACAAATTGTTGTGACTGATGGTAAAAATAGTGTTAAAAAAGAAAGTATAATTTTACAATCTTCAATTAATAGACCAACGACTAAAGAAGAATTAGAAGAAAAAATTAATAAAATAAATGATAGTGCATATAAGATTAATTCTTTAAAAATAAATATTGATGATAATGTTTTTGTTCCACTTAAAATATTTAATGATTTAAGAAGAGAAATAATCGAAGAATTAAATCAAAAAAGAATGTATAAAACTAATTTTATTAAAGAAAAATATTCTTGTGAATTACCAAATTTTGATAAGGAACAAAATGAAAATATTTTAAAAGATAATTTATTTAATAATGAAATAATTAGAATACCTAAAATAATTCAATCATATGAAAAATATGATAAATCTAAACACTATTTAGTTTCAGAAATAGGAGCATTATATTCATTAAATAATATTGATACTGATTATTCATTAAATGTCACAAATTCATATACTGTTGCTTTTTTACATTCTATGGGAGTAAATAAAATAACGTTGTCTCATGAATTATCTTTTGATGATATTAAAGATCTTATTAATTCTTATGAAAATAGATATCATAAACATCCGAATTTAGAAGTTATAACATCATCTAATATTGAGGTAATGTCTGCAAAGTTTGATTTAAATAAGTATTATAATTTATCTAATTTAATCTTAGAGGGTAATAAACACAAATATATATTAAAATCAAATGATAATTATATGAGTATCTATTTAAAAGATAGAAAAGAAGATTATAATAATTATTTTAGTATTGGAGTTAATAATATTAGAAAGGATTATATTAATGAATAGTATTGAAGATAAATATAAGACTTTATTTGGTGCATATTTAGGAATGACTTTAATGGATGAATATGAATTAAAAGAATATAGATTAAATGAAATAAAAAAATATATTGAAGATTTTATTGAAGAATATCCATTAGATAATTTTAATTATTATGATTATTTAAAATATGTTGATAAAGAAGAAAGTAATATTGTAAAATTACAAGATACCTTAAGAATATCTAAATTATTAAATTTCGAAAATGATTTAATCTATTTAATTAATAAAAAAATAAAAGATATTAAACATGAACAAGATTGATGATATATTAATTAAACTTTCTAATTCTAAATTTAGATCATCATTTTATTTAAAAAAATATATGATAGATTATATTAATGATAAGGGATTAGATACAATAAGATTACATGCTTTTGATTTTATTAACAAAAGATTAGCACCTAAATATATTAAAAATGATGGAAAACAAACACCAATGAAAGGACATCCAGTATTTATTGCACAACATGCAACTGCAACTTGTTGTAGATCATGTTTAGAAAAATGGCATCATTTAGAAAAAGGAAAACAATTATCGGAATATGAAATAAATTATATAGTAGATTTAATAATGAAATGGATAAAAAAGAACTTATGATTATATCATAAGTTTTTTAGTTACTTCTTCTTCATTTTTTACTAAAGATTGACTATCATACCATCCATTAAATAAATAATTATCATTTTTTCTTTTTTTAACAATGCAATTTTTAATATTTTCTAATTCATTTTTCTTTTTATTTAAAAGATTAATTTCATATTCTAAATTCCAAATTCTTAATGTTTCGCTAGCAATTAAAGAATATTTTTTCATTAACTCTAATTTAATATTATTTGGAATAATACTATTTTTAATTGTACTAGTGTATAAACATTTAGGACATTTAGCATAAAAAATTAAATAATCATCATATCCATCAGAATCATATCCTGGTAATATATATTTTTTATCAATTTTACTTTTTTCATTACACTTAGAACATGTAAAATCCACTTTAAAATTATAATTCATTTTTAACACCTCACAAAGATAATTTTTTCATATAATAATAAAAATATCAATACGTTTTGACATTTATTTTACAATATGTTATTATATGCAATTAATAAAAGAGGTAGTTTTATGAATGTATATAGATGTTGCTCTGAAGAGGAAATAAAATCTTATAAATCTGATATAAAATATATTAGTGATTTTTCTAATATGAATTTAAATACTTTTAATTATAGTAATGATAAAAAATATATTCATTTTTTCTTTTATCCTGAAAGTTGTATTTATTTTTCAAAGTTAAAACCAGATACACCATATAAAATAATATTTTGTATAATGCCGATTAATTTATTAATGAAAAATTTTGGATATGGTTATTATAATAATATAGAAGAAAATAAATATATTCCACTTCCGGAGTTTTGTATACCTATTGATGATTTTAATTTATTTAGTATAAAAAGCTATGTTTCATTAGAAAGTATAGAGTGTTATTTTGAAAAAGATATGTTTAATAAATATTTAAAAAATTTACCAGATAAGTATAAGGCAGATGAAAATGGTAATTTTTATGATAATAATGATCAATATAGTATATTAAATATGTCTAGAAGTTATTTATTTAAATCGTATAATATTAATAATAAAAAATTAAGAAAAGTAACAAATCGTATTTGATTTGTTATTTTTTTTTGCTAAAATATTTATAGGAGGTATAAAAAATGCAAGAAATAAAATGTCCAAAGTGTGGTAGTGTATTTAAAATAGATGAATCAAATTATGAATCAATAGTTAAGCAAATTAGAGATAAAGAATTTATTCATGAACTTGAAGAAAGAGAAAAAAATTATAAATTAGATAAAGAAAATTCTATAAAGATAGCTCAAAACGATATTGAAAAAAAATACATTGATGAAATGAATAAAAAAAATTTAGAAATAAAAGAATTAGAAAACAAATTAAAATTACAAGAATCAGAAAATAATTTAAAAATAAAAGAAGCTATATTAGAAAAAGAAAAAGAAATTACAACATTAACTGGTAAAATAGAAACTAATAAAAATGAATACTTATTAAAAGAAAAAAATATTAAAGAAAGTTATGAAGAAAAAATAAAAAATAAAGATGAACAAATATCATATTATAAGGATTTTAAAGCAAGACAATCTACTAAAATGATAGGAGAATCTTTAGAACAACATTGTTTTAATGAATTTAATACATTAAGGCCATTATTTAAAAATGCATATTTTGAAAAAGATAATGATATTAAAAGTGGTTCTAAAGGAGATTTTATTTTTAAAGACTTTGATGATGATAATAATGAAATCGTATCAATTATGTTTGAAATGAAAAATGAAGCTGATACAACATCTACAAAACATAAAAATGAAGATTTTTTTAAAGAATTAGATAAAGATAGAAGAGAAAAAAAATGTGAATATGCTGTTTTAGTATCCCTTCTTGAAATAGATAATGATTATTATAATAATGGAATTGTAGATGTATCACATAAATATGAAAAAATGTATGTTATAAGACCACAATTTTTTATACCGTTAATTACACTTATTAGGGGAATATCATTAAATTCTCTTAAATATAAAAATGAATTATTGTTAATAAAAAATCAAAATATTGATATAACAAATTTTGAAGAAAATATAAATAATTTTAAGGAAAACTTTGGAAGAAATTATCGATTAGCATCTGATAAATTTAAAAAAGCAATCGAAGAAATAGATAAAACAATTAATCATTTACAAAAAACAAAAGAAGCTCTTCTTTCAAGTGAAAATAATTTAAGAATTGCAAATAATAAAGCAGAGGAATTATCAATAAAAAAATTAACATCAAATAATGAAACAATGCAAAAAATGTTTGAAAATATAAAAGAATAATAAAAAGAATGCTATTTGTTAGCATTCTTTTTTGCAGTTCTAGCTTCTCTTGCAGTTGTTATAACTTTTTCTCCATTAATTACAGTCTTAACTAAATTTGGTTTTTGTTTTGATTTTGTAGCATTTAATGCATGACTTCTTAAGTTAACAGTCAAAGGTTTTTTCTTTGTTACTTTCTTTGCCATAAATAAACCTCCTAATCTTTTCTCACTTAAAAGATATTAACATATTTATAGTGTAAAGTCAATTAAAAACATGTTATAATAATTAAGGTGAATTAAATTGGAAAAGGAAATCTTAGAGTTATTAAATATAATTGAACTAAATGGATTTAAATGTTACATTATTGGTGGTTTTGTAAGAGATAAGTTACTTGGTATTAATTCTTATGATGTTGATATTGTTACAAATGCTTTACCAAAGGATTTAATTGTTTTATTTAATAATTATCAAACTAAGATTAGTGATTATGGAACTGTAAAAATAATTACTGATGAATATAGAATTGATATTGCAACATTACGTAAAGAATTATCTTATAATGGAAGAAAACCTGATAAAATTGAATATATAGATGACTTAAAAGAAGATATATTAAGAAGAGATTTTACAATTAATACTATAGCAATGGATAAAGATGGTCTAATAATAGATGAATTAAATGCTATGAAAGATTTACAAAATAAATTAATTAAATCTGTAGGTAATGCAAATGAAAAAATTCAAGAAGATCCTCTTCGAATATTAAGAGCTATAAGATTTTCTATTACTTTAGATTTTAAATTAGAAGATGAATTATTAAAATCTATTAAAAAAAATATAGAGTTAATAAAAACTCTTCCTCTTTCAAGAGTAAAAGAAGAACTAAATAAGATATTGATAAGTCCTAATTCAATTTCTGGATTAGATTTTATGAATAAAATAAAAATATTAAAATTATTAAATATTTCTTATAATAATTTAATATATGTAGATGATTTAATGGGAATGTATGCTCAATTAAATATTAGTGATGATTATCCATTTACAAAAGAAGAATTACGTAATATTAATGCCATAAAAAGTATTATAAAAGAAGATAAAATTAATAATATAACTTTATATAATAATGATCTATATATATCATTAGTAGCTGCAAAAATATTAAAAATAGATAAAGAAGATATTATTAGTATGTATAATAATTTACCAATAAAAAAAGATAAAGATCTTGATATTAATTATAATGAAATAAAAAAAATATTAGATGTAGATCCAAATATAATAAATAAAATTGAAAAAGATATTATTAATAAAGTATTATTAAATGAACTAAGTAATAAAAAAGATGAATTAATTAGTTATATTATAAATAATAAGGAGATGTATTTAAATGAATGAATTATTATTAAAAGATAAGAATTTTACTATTTCTCAATCAATCATTAAATATATTGATAAAGATATATCAGTTAATGATTTTTTAATTCTAATATATTTTATAAATAGTATAGATAATGTTTTTGATGCTCAAAAAATATCAACTAATTTAAATATTTCTTTAGAAGAAGTTATGAATTCAGTAAATAATTTAATTAATAAATCATTAATTAATTTAGAACAAGGTAATGATTTAGAAGGAAGAATTGTAGATATAATATCATTAGATAATTTATATAAAAAAGTATTATTAAATATAGAAAATAATTTAAAAGAAGACAAAAAAGAGAGTATTTTTGATTTAATAGCAAAAGAATTTGGTAAAAAATTATCTCCAATTGATTGTGAAATTATTAATGGTTGGCTTGATATAGGTACATCTGAAGAATTAATTAAGGAAGCATTAAAAGAAGCTTCATATAATGGTGTAAAAACTCTAAGATATATGGATAAAGTTATATATGAATGGAGTAAGAAAAATTTAAAAACAGTTGAAGATGTAAAAAAATATATGTCTAATAAAAATGAAAAAAATAATAATCAAGATTTATTTGATTATGATTGGCTAGATGATGATGAATAATGATATTTTAAGAAAATTAGATATAATGATATCTGATCCAAAATGTGAATTAGAATATGAAAAGGATTATGAATTATTAATAGCAACAGTATTATCTGCTCAAACAACTGATAAAAGAGTAAATGAAGTAACTAAAAAATTATGGAAAAAATATGATATTTTTTCTTTAGCTACTGCTAATATTAGGGATGTTGAAAATATTATAAGACCATGTGGAACATATACCAAAAAGGCTAAATATTTAGTTGAGATAGCTTCATCGTTAGTAAAATATTATAATGGAATTGTTCCAAATGATAGAAATTATCTAGAAAATCTTCCTGGAGTAGGTCATAAAACTTGTAATGTAGTATTATCAAATATTTATAATGTTGAAGCATTAGCAGTAGATACTCATGTAACAAGGGTATCTAAAAGATTAAATTTAGTAAAAGAAAAAGATAATGTTTTACAAATTGAAAAAAAATTAATGAAAGTAATACCAAAAAATGAGTGGATTAGAAGACATCATCAATTAGTATTATTTGGTAGATATATTTGTAAGTCAAAAAAACCACTCTGTGATAATTGCTTATTAAAAGAATATTGTAAGTATTATAAGGAGAAAAGATGAAGAAATTTATAACAGATATTAATAACAAAGTATATTTTAATAAAAAAATAATAAAATTAGATAATAAATGTAATGATAATAATGTTATAAATGTTTATAAAGATAAAGTTATTAACAAATGGTATGGAATGGGTGCTTCTTTAACTGAAGCAAGTGCTTATAATTATTCATTATTAAAAGATGATATTAAAATAAGATTATTAAATGATATTTATTCAAGTGAAGGACTAAATTATAATATAGCTAGACTTTCAATTGGCAGTAATGATTTTTCGCTTGATTCTTATTCATATTCTTATAAAAAAGATTTATCAGATTTTTCTATAAATAGAGATAAAAAGTATGTTATTCCTTTATTAAATGATATAAATAAAATAAAAAAATTACTATTAATATCTTCACCTTGGTCTCCACCAGCTTTTATGAAAAATAATAAAATGTTAATATTTGGTGGTAAATTAAAAAAGAAATATTATGAATTATATTCTTCTTATTTAAAAAAATATTTACAATCTTATAAAAATGAAGGTTTTAATATAGATTTCATATCTATTCAAAACGAACCCTTTGCTTCACAAAAATGGGAATCTTGTAAATTTTCACTTAGTGATCAAAAAAAATTTATTAATGATTATTTAATAGATAAATTAGATGATACCAAGATTATTTTATGGGATCATAATAGGGAAGATATATTAAATGTCTATGATAAATTATATAATGATAAAATAAGAGCTTTTGGTATACATTGGTATACTGGAGGTTATTACAATAATATTAAAGATCTACATATTAAAAACCCATCTCTTTTAATAATAAATACTGAGATGTGTTGTGGTTATTCAAGATATGAAGAAAAAAATTGGATAGATGATGCTAATAAATATATGGTAGATATAATATCATGTATGAATAATGGATTAAATGCATATTTAGAGTGGAATTTATTATTAGATTTTAATGGTGGGCCATGTCATGTTAATAATCCTGTTAAATCTGCAATTATACTAAATGAAGAAAAAAATGATTATATTAAAACACCAATATATTATTATTTAAAACATATTTCTCATTTTATCAATGAAGGTTTTGAAATAATAGAAAACAATAATAATATAGATGATTTGTTTATTGCCTGTGCTAAAAAAGACAATAAAGTAGTAATTGTAGTTTTAAATATAAGTGAAAGTGAAATTAAATATAGTTTAAAAATTGAAGATAAGTATATTAAAGATGTAATTAATTCAAATTCTATAATTACATATCAAGAATAAAAAAGAACTGTTTAACCTACTGTTACAGTTCTTTTTACTTCTTTATCATCAATTTTGTATGTAATTTCATATTTACCAGCAGTTGATTGACTAATAGAATTTACTACTTCATTTGTATTAACATTTCTAATAGTTTTTTTAACTTTATTAGTTATATCACTACCATTAATATCGACTGCTTTAACTCCAGGATCGTTATAATATGCTCCATCATTAATTTCAATCGTAACATCTTTTTCACCAATTAATTTAATATCTGAAGCAGTAGATGTATTTGTATTATTACTACTTCCAGTTGTTACACTTATTTCAAGTCCATTAGACATATTATCTTTAAATATTGAATAAGCACTCTTTATAACAAATTTATATGTACCACCATTACCTCCAGTATTATATGTATAAGAATTATTATTAGTATAACCAAGAGGTACTAAATTTCCATCATTATTTAAATATACTTGATATCCAAGTGTTCCTATATGTTCATTATTATAAGATATTCTTTTATTAAAATATTTATCAGCAAATCTTTCATAATTTTCATTAAAGTAATCATGTAATGCATTTTCAGATATTGCAGCTGGAGTAGGGATAGGATCCCAACTTAAATTAATTGAAGTATCAGTTGATGTTGATCTACCATTTGTAGGACTATCTAATTGTTGATATCTAATAGATTCTTCAGTTGGTTCTGTACCACTCTTAAATAATTCAGTTATTCTCATATCTTGTGGAGTATAAGCACTAGGTAATTCTAAAGGTACAGTTTCTTTTTCAACTTCTACCCTTACTAATCCAGAAGGAGTAGAGAATTTAGAATTTTTAGGATAGATCTTTTTAGCTATAGCAGACATTATTAATTTTCTGTTTCTAGCCGCAGATAGTGGTTCTGTATAATAATCATGTGATAATTTTTCATATCCATACCAAAGTGATATAACATAATCTGGAGAATAAGTTATATTCCAGTTATCTGCTGAAGTTGATAATGGAACTTTGTATTGTTTTAATACTGCTGTATCATAAGTTGATGTACCAGTTTTTGCAGCAACATCAGTTCCACTTATTGAAAAATTACCACCAGCATGATTTTGTTGAGCAGTCATAAGCATTGATGTAATCATATATGCTGTTTCTTCAGACATTACTTTATCTTGTTTAGCTTTATAATCTAATTCTTCACCAGTAGATTTAAATATTATTTTATTATATGTAAATGGTTCAATATAATAACCACCTCTTGCAAACGCTCCATAAGCTGCAGCCATTTGAGCAGGGTTTACATAAACTCCACCACCAATAGCATATGGTTCATAAAGTTCATTACCATAATCTATTCCAAGAGCATGTACAAATTGAGATATCTTTTCTTTATCTACTTTTTGAAATGCTTGAACTGCTGGAATATTTCTTGATTGAGAAAGAGCAGTTCTCATTGTTTCAATTCCTTGGAACGTTCCATCAGCATTTTTAAATGATGCACCATTTGAATAAGTATAAGGTTCATCAAAGAAATATGTTCCTGTTGATGCTCCATTATATTCAATTAATGGTCCATAAGCAAATATTGGTTTTGCTGTAGAACCTGGTTGGAATTTTGATGTTGAGGAAGTAGCAAGATTTAATTCTCTTTCTGCTTTTTGATTTCTTCTTCCATCTACAGCAACTATTGCACCAGTTTTTGAATCTGTTACAACAATAGCTACTTGGATAACGTTATTAATAAATTTATAACCTAATTTTTCATTATTTAAATCATTTAATACATCTTGAACTTCTGGTTTTAAAGTTGTTTCAATTTTCATAGGGGTAGTATATGGATTTAATCCAGTATCTGCTATGACATCTTCAACAACACTATCTATAAATGATTGATATTTATTTAATTCATTTCCAGTTTGTTCAATTATAGTTGATTCTACTGGTATAGACATTGCATCTCTTGCTTGTTCTTCAGTAATATATCCATGCTTATACATTAATTCTAAAACTGTATTACGTCTATTTTCAGCATTTTCTAAACTATAGAATGGATTTTGTGTTGCAGGTGCATTAAATATACCAGCTATTAAAGCAGCTTCAGGTAAAGCTAAATCTCTTACACTTTTACCAAAATAATATTGAGAAGCTTGTTCAACTCCATATTTACTATTTCCTAACCATGGAGCATTTACATAAAATTCTATTATTTCTTCTTTAGTGTATTTTTTTTCTATTTTAAATATAGACATATATATATCAGTAAATTTTCTAATTAATCCTTTAATACCAGATGATGTTTTGGAAGTATATGTATTTTTAACAACTTGCATTGTTAAAGTTGATGCACCACCGGCTCCAGAGTTACCTTTTAATTGACCAAACGAAGCTTTTAAAAATCTTGCTATATCAAATCCATCATGTTGGAAAAATCTAGCATCTTCAGTTGCAACAATTGCATCTATTAAAACTTGAGGTAAATCATCATATGAAACTAAATCTCTATTTTCTGTACCAAGTCTTGCAAATTCAACATCGTTATTATTAGCATCTTTATATGTAAGTACTGTTGCTTCCTTATTATATAATAAATCAGTATCAAATTCAGGAGCTGAAGTTATTATGTAAATAACTCCTGCTAATAAAGCAGATACAATAAATATAGCAATAACTAGGAAAATAATTAAAGTTTTATATGCAGTTTTTGCTTTTTTCTTTTTAGGTTTTTTATTACTATTTTCATTATCTATTTTTTCTTTATTTTTAAATTTTAAAAATTTACTTTTCTTTTCCATAATCTATCTCCTTTATTAAAATATCAACTGCTTTAATGTAATCTAATGTTGGTTTTAATTTTAAATTAATTAATATAAAATTATCTTTAATATAATTATAAGGTATTGATTTACGAGTATTACTTTCAATAAAAAATAATAATTTATTTCCTGGTGCTAAATAATACTCATTATTTATATAAATAATTAAAAATGCTATTCCTTTATGTTTAATAACTTTTTTTATATGTTCTAATTGATGTTTATGAATATTTGATAGTGGAAATGATGTTCTACAATTTGTTACTTTAGCATCAAAATCTATATAATAACCTTTATAAACACCATTATAATCTAATGTAGATTGTTCCTTAAAAAAGCCATTAATTGTTTTATTCTTATAATCAGTTTTTCTTATACCAATTGGAGTTGGTTTTTTATAAATAACTGCTATATCATTTTCTAAATAATATGTATTAGCTTCATTTACTAAATACTCTAAATCCATACCTCTATTGGCATAGTTAACAACCTTATTATATTTTTTATTTATATAACTAGGGTAATTCATATTAAATCACCACTATAATTATACTATATATTTTTAATAATTAATATCTAATTTATTTATATTTACAAACAGTTGTAAAATATTGTTGTAAATATTATGACAAACTCAATAAAAAAAGTTAATTAGATATCCTTTCCTTTTCTTGACAATTAAGTTTAATATAAGATATAATAATTTCGTTAAGAAGGGTTGATAAATATGTATGAAAATATTAATTTAACACCACAAGATATATTGGAAAAAGATTTTAATGTAGATACTAGAGGTTATAGACCACAAGAAGTTGATAAATTTTTAGATATAATTATTAAAGATTATACTGAATATATCAATTTAATAAAAAAACTTAGAAAAGAAAATAGAATGCAAGAAGAAGAAATTAGTCATCTTAAACAAGAAATCAGAAAATTAAAAGATGAATTAGAATCTAAAGATGATAATATATCTAATACAACTAGAATGACTAATTTAGATTTATTAAAAAGAATTAGTAATTTAGAAAAAATAGTTTATGGTAAAAATGAATAAAATATCTTGAAAAGACAAATGCTGCAACATTTTTAGTTGCTGAGGAAAGTCCATGCTCACACTGTCCTGAAATGGCAGTAGTGTTCGTGCTAGAGGAATAAATAACTCTAGGAAGCATAGCTTACGGCGATGAATTTACCCTTTGAGGTATTAGTAATCATAAAGTGCCACAGAGACGAGTATTTAAGGAAACTTAAATAATGAAACGAGGTAAACCCCACGAGTGAGAAATCCAAATTATGGTAGGAGAGTTTTTACAAAGGAATTTTAACGGAGTAAAAGAACTAATTTTAGTTAGATAAATATTTGTCACTTGATTTCAAGTACAGAACATGGCTTACAAGATATTTTTTTTGTTTTTTAGAAAGGAAAGTGAACTTCTTGAATGAGATAGGAAACCTTTTAAAAAGTACAAGGGAAGTTACTGGAATAAGTTTAGAAGAAGCAGGAAACGATTTAGAAATTAAACCTGTAATTTTAGATAATATTGAACATGGTAATATGGGTTGTTTTAAAGATATTTATGTACTTAAAGATTATATAAAATCTTATGCAAAATATTTAGGTTTAGATTCAAAAAAAATAATTAATGAATTTAATGATTATATCTTTGAATATACTTCTAAAATACCAGTTAAAGAAATAGAAGAAAAGATGAAGGAAAAGAAAAAATTAGAAGAGACAGCTGAGATAAAAATTTCTTCACCTTATACAACAGATGATAATAATAAATATAAATCAAAAAGTTATATATTTTTATATATATTAGTTGTTATTTTAGTTGCTTTAGCAATTTTTTGGTCAGTTAAACAAATAACAGTTGATAATAAAGTAGCTACAACAAGTAGTGCAAGATAGGAGTATACTTATGAAAATGAATTTACCAAATAAATTAACAATGTTTAGAATTTTTTTAACAATAATAGTTCTTATATTATTAGGTATTAATTGGAGTCAATTTAATTTTGAATGGCCAACATATTTAGTAGGTGGAAAAGTTGTTTTAAAACTTAATTATTTAATTAGTGCAGTAATATTTGTTATTGCTTCAATTACTGATTTTTTAGATGGAAGAATTGCAAGAAAATATAATCTTGTTACTGATTTTGGAAAGGTAATGGATGCAATAGCTGATAAAATATTAATAAATGGTATTTTAATAATTCTTGCATACAATCATAATATTAGTATTATAGTACCAGTTATAATTATTATTAGAGATATATGTGTAGATGCTATAAAAATGGTTTCAGGAAATCATGGTAAGGTTGTAGCAGCATCAATTGCTGGTAAAATAAAAACAGCTACAATGATGATAGGTATTGTATTTGTTTTAATTGGAAATATACCTATGGAATTCTTTAATATATCATTAGATCAATTATTAATTTTATTAGCAACATGTTTTTCAATTTATTCTGGAATAGAATATTTTATAAATAATAAGGAATACTTATTAAAAGAAATGTAATAAATGCCTTGATAGACATTTATTTTTTTTATATAATAACTCTTATTGGAGGATCTTATATGTATAAATATATTAAAAGAATATTAGATATAATCATTAGTATACTTTCATTAATAATATTATTTATACCATTAATGATTTTATCTATAATTATTAAATTAAAAAATAAAGGTCCTATACTTTATAAGCAATTAAGAACAGGATATAAAGGTAAAAATTTTTATATATATAAATTTAGAACATTAAATAATAAAAATGATATTAATAATTTTAGTATTTTTTTAAGAAAAACATCACTTGATGAATTACCACAATTAATAAATGTTTTAAAAGGAAATATGTCATTAATTGGTCCTCGCCCTTGGATAACAAATTATTATGATAATTTTAATGATTATCAAAAAAAGAGATTAGATGTTTTACCTGGTATTACAGGACTTGCACAAGTTAGTGGAAGAAATAATTTAAATGTTTTTGAAAAAATAGATAAAGATTTAAAATATGTTAATAATTATTCATTTATTTTAGATTTAAAAATTTTTTTATTAACTATAATGCAAGTGTTTAAACAAGATGGCGCTGATATTACTCAATTACAAATAGAAAAAGAAATAAATGATTTAAAAAAATAAATTATTATTCTTATTTATTGAAATTTTTATTCATATTTAGTATAATAAAAATTAATAAAATAGGAGTGGTTTAAATGCGTAAAATAATGGCGGCATTAGATATTGGTAATTCACTTATTAAATTAGTTGTAGGTGAAATGACAAATAATGATTTAAATATTTTATCTGTATCACAAACAACTACTAAGGGAATTGAAAGAAATGAAATTACTTCTGAAGA
The DNA here is from genome assembly GCA_947165285.1 of uncultured Mycoplasmatota bacterium. Lineage (GTDB taxonomy): Bacteria > Bacillota_I > Bacilli_A > RF39 > UBA660 > RUG12834. Next base: position 301,524 of record CAMUZS010000001.1, on the reverse strand, counting down.
AGATTTAAAAGATAGTATTTTAAAAGTTCTTAATGATAGCCAAACAAAATTAAACATTCCTATAAAGAAATTAATAACAATAGTTCCTTCATTTGATATTGAATTTTCAATTGGGGAAGCAAAAATAAATATAGATAATGAAAATAATGTAATAACTGGAAATGATATAAATAAAGTATTACATGAATCATATAATGGAATTATTCCTCCAAATATGGAATTAATTAATAATATTCCAATGCATTTTAAATTAGATAATGATCAAATTGTTTCAGATCCTAAAAAAATAGTATCTTCAACTTTAGCTGTTAAATCAGTTATACTAATGGCACCTAAAAAAAATATTATTAAAATATTAAGTATTATTAATAGTTTAGGTGTAGAAATAATTGATATTTCAGTAGATGCTATAGGTGATTATTATGCATTTAAAAATAAAGAAACAGCTTCATCAATCGGAGCAATAATAAATATTGGTGGAAATAATACAACTGTTTCTATATTTAATAAAGGTGTAATGACAAATATTGCTAATATAGAATTAGGTGGAAGAAATATTGATAATGATATATCATATATTTATAAAATAGATAGTTTAAAATCTAAATATTTAAAAGAAGAATTTGCTTATGCAATACCTAAATATGCATCAAAAGATGATGAAATAGTTGAAAGAGATAGAAATGGACATGATGTAAAAATTGATCAAGAAGAAATTAGTAAGATTGTTTATTCTAGATTAAAAGAAATATTAAGTAAAGCTAAATTAGAAATAAATAACTTAACAAAAAAAGAAATCAGTTATATAATAATAACTGGTGGAATAAGTGAGTTAACAGATTTTAAATTTTTAGTTGAAGAAATGTTTGATAAAACTCAAGTTTTTATGGATATTAATTACCTTGGAGCTAGAAATAATAAATTTTCTAGTGTAATTGGATTAATTAAATGGTATAATGATATAGAAAAATTGTTAGAAAGAGATTATTCAATTTTTTCTATAGATGAACAAGAAGAATTTAGTGGGTTAAATAAGCAAGAATTAGAAACTAATAATTCAGTATTAGGAAAGTTCTTTAGCTATTTTCTAGATAATTAAGGAGAGTGTTAATATGGATAATATGGTACAAGATCAAATAGCAAAAATTAAAGTAATAGGTGTTGGTGGCGGTGGATGTAACGCTGTTAATAGAATGATCGAATCTGGTGTTGCTGGAGTAGATTTTATAGTAGCTAATACTGATTTACAAGTTTTAAATGTTTCAAAAGCTGAAACTAAGTTACAAATAGGAAAAGATATAACTAATGGACTTGGTGCTGGAGCTAATCCAGAAGTAGGTAGAGAAGCAGCAAATGAATCTAAGGAAGAAATCGAAGCGGCTTTAAAAGGAGCTGATATGGTATTTGTAACTTGTGGAATGGGTGGAGGTACTGGAACAGGTGCTGCTCCAATAGTTGCAGAAATAGCTCAAGATTTAGGTGCTTTAACAGTTGGTATTGTTACAAAACCATTTAAATTTGAAGGAAAAAGAAGAATGGATCAAGCAATGGTTGGAATTGAAGAATTAAAAAAACATGTTGATACATTAATAGTAATTCCAAATGATAGATTAAGAGATATAATAGATAGATCAACACCAATGATGGCAGCATTTAAAGAAGTAGATAATGTTTTAAGAAGAGGAGTTCAATCTATATCAGATTTAATAGCAGTTTCTGGACTTGTTAACTTAGATTTTGCAGATGTTAAAACTGTAATGGCAAACCGTGGATCTGCAATAATTGGTATTGGTATAGGAACTGGTGAAAATAGAGCGGTTGAAGCTGCTAGACAAGCCGTAGCTTCACCACTTCTAGAAACAACTATAGATGGAGCTACAGATGCAATCATTAATATTACTGGTGGAAATTCACTAACATTATTTGAAGCAGATGATGCTGTTGAAGTAGTAAGAGATGCTGCTAAAACAGATATTAACACAATATTTGGTGCTGTAATAAATGAAAATCTAAACGATGAAGTAATTGTTACAGTAATAGCTACTGGATTTGATGATAACAAAGTAGATTCTTATTCATATGATGAAGATGATGATGAAGAAGATTACGCTGCAAAAATTATGAATAATTTAGATGATGATACAGATATTGATATTCCACCATTTTTAAGAAATAAGGATGAATATTAATTAACAACTATTAGACACTATTAATAATAATTTCTTGACATAAATATGTAATTTATATAAAATATAAATAGAAAAAGGAGAGGTATAAATGTTAATATTAGACGAGGCTGCAATTTTTTGCCAAAACACACAAGGATTATTTAGTATTTTAGGAATTTTTGTTACAGCAATTAAAATTTTTATTCCAATTGCATTAATTGTATTTGGTATGATAGATATGGGTAAAGCTGTTACAAATGGAAAAGAAGATGAAATTAAAAAGTCATTAATGACTTTCATAAGAAGAGCAATTGCTGCTATTGTAGTATTTTTCATACCAACAATTGTTGGTGTAATAATGCAACTTGTTAATAATTCATTAACACAAGATCCTGGAAATGCTACTGATGTATGTGGTTATGATCAATGTGTTAAAGCAGTAACAGGTATTGGCGGCAAGTGTACTAGCATTCAATAAAGATAATATAAAAAAATATTATCTTTTTTTTATTCTTTTTTTATTAATTTTCTTGTCAAATTATTTGTATCATGATAAAATTATATTATAGAAAATGGAATGGTATGATAATATGAAAAAGAGAATTTATTTTTTAACTTTATTTGTTTTATTTATGGCATTTACAATTAAAGTAAATGCATCAACTTGTTCAAATGAAAGGATAATTGAATTATCAGCTCTGGCTAATAATGTTCAAGTAAGTTATGAACCTTATGATGATGAAACAACATATTTTAATCCTTTATTTGAAGAAGAAGATACTAAAGTAGTTCCATCATTTTATATAACTATTTATAATTTAACTGATGGACTTAATGCTTATGTTCAAAGAAAAGATACAAATCAAACTATTGTTATGACATCAGACAATACAGATACTGATGGTGTAGTTTATATTGACACTGGAGAAGCTTATAAAACTAAAACAGTAGATGTGTTAATAAGATCTGATGATTCAAATTGTCAAGATGAAATATTAAAATCAACTACTATTACTTTACCAATGTATAATAGATTTTATTTTTATAAACCATGTGAAGAAAATCCTGAATTTGAAATGTGTCAGGAATTTACAACAAATGATTACTCAAATATTTCTGATAGTATGTTCAGTGAAAAATTAAATACTTATAAAGAAGAAAAAGCAGAAGAAGAAAGAAAGCAAAAATCACTATGGTATAAAATCACATCATTTTTAAATAAATATAAATGGATAATAATTGGAATAATTGCAATAATTATAGCAATAGTAATAATAATTATCATTAGAAGAAAGAAGAGTAGATTAATATGATGAACAAAAAGCATTTTAAATATATATCATTAATAATTATTACTATTATTGCAGTATTTAGTACTTCAATTGTAAAAGCAGAAGATGAAAGTGATTATGATCAAACAAAATATTGTTATAGATGTCAAGTAGGAAAAAGATATTTTGCTAAGTTATTAACTCGTCAAGAGGCAGAATCAGGAGAATTTTGCGATGGTAAAGTTTATCAAATAAATCAAGATAACTGTGAAGATATGGATTTAGCCACTGAAACTAATAAAAAGTGTGCTGTATGTCGTGTCGATGATCAAAAAAGTGGTGATAAATTTTATAGATATATTCGTGAAGGATATGATAGAAAAAATTGTAGTACAATAAATCCTGGAAATGATGGATTAACTGCCTGTGATAAGAGTGAAGTTGGATATAGTGAAAAATCTTCTAATAGTAAATCTGGAAGTAAAAGTGTAAAACGTTCTGAAGATGAAATAGGAGGTAAATTAAGAAATGAACCAACAATAACTCCAAATTCATCTAGCTCACAAAATCAAATTATTAATTCTTCAAAAAAAGTAATTAATGGTACAGTATGTACTGAATATAATGTATGTAAGGATCATAAATTACCAACTAGACAATACTTTGCTAATCAAGGAAATCTTGTATATGCTGTAAAACCTCTTGAAACATGTAATACAAATAATCAATATGTAGCATTTTGTTTAGATCCAGATATGGATGGTGTTTATGATGATTGTCCAAATGGTGTTCAATATCATGCTAACCCATTGGATGCTACAAATGCATTTAATCAAATGTTATATGAATTATATAAAATATATCCAAAAGGAGCAACTGATGATGAAACATATTTTACATATACAGGTGCGGCAAGAATTTTAGAGTTTATGCCATATGCAAAAGATTCTTTTGTTTCTCAAAGGGGTACAGTTCTAGGAAGAATTAATTCTCATATAGGTGTGTGGCAAAATGCTGCAAATGGCGATTGCTCAGGTATTGGTGGAGCAGGAATTAAAGCGTGCAGTCTTGCTACAACAGCATACAATAATTGGCTTAATATTTCTGGTGGAGATCCTAAAAAATATGAAGAAAGTGTTTTAAATGATACTTTAGGATTATCAATAGCATCTGGAGCATTTACTTATAGCGGTAATTCTTATAATGGAACTTATAATATTGTTATAGAAAATTATACTGGAAAGCCTAAAGCAAATGAAATTGTTAATGGTTTAAGTGTTGAATTTGATGGTGGTAGTGCAACAATTGAAAAAGACAATTATACTATTGATTCTGATCATCAAAAAATATATGTTCCAGTAAAAATAAGTGGTACATATTCAAATGAAGATTGTTCAAACAAGATATTAAAAGCTATTCTTAATTATAATTCATCAAATGGTGGAGATATAAGAGATGCAATGATTATAGTTGGAACCGATAAAAATGCATATCAAAAGCAAAGATTTGCTTTATTTACAAACAGTGGTGGTAATGAAGTTAAAATTGAAAATCAAACAACTATTTCATTTGGTGATTGTGGAACAGAAGAAGGATGTAGTCCAAGTGGAGAGTTAATATGTGGTCCTGAGGAAAGTAACTTCACTGTAATAAATGAAGGTGATTCAAATCACGATGGAGTAACTGAATGGGAATCTTGTATTATTGGTAAAACTGATCCAAAAGGAAATAGTTATGATGTTGTTAATACAACTAATGATAAAAATCAAACAACAGTAGATGATCAAGATAAAATAGATGAAACAGAGGAAAATAGAAATCAAATATTAGCATATGTATCATATGGAAATCATAAAATAACTGATGCAAATTATTGTATTATATCTTGTAAGGAAAAATATGCTTTCTTATTACCAGGAGGAGAAAAAAATGTAAAGCAAGGTACGTATTTTTCATTCCATGTTGATAGAAGATATGATCATAATGCTGCTGTTGGAATTAGTGCAGAAAGATTATGTGTATCTAATTCAATTGATAATAGTGAGTTTAAAAATAGAATTATTGATTTAAGAAAACAACAAGTTGATTATTTGAATATGTATATGTACTATAAACAATTATATAATGCACTTTATTCTGCCCAAAATGCTCATTTATATTTACAAAATGCAAAATCAGATCCTAAATTTGAACCACCACTAAGTAATAATGGAGATAGTCATTGTTATGGAAATCAAAAATGGAAAGATGAAAATGGCTATGGAATTCATGCAAATGGTGAAAAAGCAAGTATGGAAAAAGCAATTTTAAATTATACTCCACAAGGAAGTAAATATCAATTAAAAAATTTAAAATGGTTAAAAGCAATAACAGCAGATGAAGCTAAATATGTAATTGGAAGTAAAGGATTAAAATATTATAAATTAAATAATCCTGAAGATCCAAATGGTGGATTTGACGAAATAACTGTAAATAATGTAGATTTAAGTAAATCATTTATTGAATTTATTGAAAGTCATGATGGATTAAATATTAAAGATAAGAATTTTTATCAAACTTATTATAAATCAAAATATTCAACAGATATTTGGAATACTAAAACTATTGTAGATGAATATTATAATCCATTTGAAGTAAGTGTAAATGATAATGCTGATAGTAAATATAGTGGTGGATGTCCAACATGTGATCCTCCTACAGGCGATAGTTGTAATACACCAAAAGATTATGATGAAAAAGTTGAAGTTAAGTACTTAGAAAAATGGGATGATAAATATTTAACATCTACTGAAGATATAAGTAAAATCGATATTTATAAAAAATATATGGAAATGTTAAAAAGATTAAAAACTGCATATGAAGCAGCACTATCTAAATATCAAGCAATTAATAAACAAATTGGATTACAAGCAGATGGAATTCAATTATGTACAAATTATACTATGAATGATTTATCAAAAAATTCATTTAATTTTGATCCAATTATTAGTTTTAGTTATCCTGATCAAGATAATTATATGGAAATGTTAAAGCCAGGAATATTGGAAAATATGAATGAAGGGGAAGTTGATGTTCAATATAATACATATTATTGTAAAGATAAAAAAGATGATGCTAATGAAGTATTTAAATGCCCTAATGAAATAGGATCTACTGAATTTGAATTTGAAAATGTAATCAGTGATGATGATAAAGAAGGAAAATGGAATTCTGGAAATGCAGATGCGTTATTTGTAATGCCTAGTAAATATGGAAAAAATAATAGAGATAAAGTTAAATTTTATGATGCATCTCAAGTTGGTTCTAGAGCACAATACGGAAGATTTAGTGAAAATAATGAAAATTGTAGTGATAGATCTAAATTTGTAGCTGGAACAGGTAGTGCAAGTGATTATTGTTATGAATTCTATCAGAGTGCAAAACAATTTTATAGACTTCATCCAGATGGATTAGTAACTACTAATAAAGATGCTGAATATGCTGAAATATTAGATCATGATGGCCGTGTATATCCAGTCACTATTCAAACTAAAGAAGGACCTTATCCTTATTACATTACTTTCACAAATATTGGTCAATATAATGAAAGTGGAAATTTAGGTAGATTAATGGGTGGTGGAACAAAAGAACCTGTTTTATCTGGCCATTTAGAAAATATTGAAGTATGTAATTATGAAGTATGTAGAATTGATGATCCAAACTGTGGTGATGATTATTGTTTGACAGATGATGGAGAAAGAAAATCTATAAAAGAATGTTTAATGGATACTTCAAAAACAAAAGCTGATTGTGAAAAAGAAGTATGTAATAATTCTGAAAATAGTTGTAGTACTATAATTAATGGTAAAATATGTAATTATGGAAATTTAAGAAAACCAAGTGACTTTAGTGATAGTAATTATGTTAAATGTATAAAAGCTTTATTAGATAGTAATTGTTGTTCTGAAGCAAGTGGTTTTAGAGGAAATGTTATTGGATTTGTTAATAATAGAGAAGGAACATTTGCAAATGGATTCTTACCTGCTGATATGGTTGATGATTATTTAAATAAATGTTCTGGTAAGAGTTATTGTACATCTTTCTCAATAAATCCATATAATACTTCAATAGATTCTCAATATAGTGATTCTGTTAAATTAGTAGATGATGGTTCATTACAAATGAATGCAAGAACTATTTCTTTATCTAATCCTTTCCCTAATGGTGTAAGTGTTAACTGGAATGCTAATAAAGAAGCTAGAGATGTTATAACTGAAATTACACAAAAAGGTGAATCAGCATATGAGGGTGATCCTGAATATAGTATTATAATGAATACTAGATGTGGAAATAATGTAAAAGAATATAATAATAAGCAAAATAGTAATTCTGATGATTCAACTTTATCAAATGGTGGATATAATGATTATACTAATGTAGTACTTGATAGCTATAACAAAGATGATGGAAAAAATGTTAAAACTAAAGGTAGAACTGTTGTTATGTCGGAAGAATTCCAAAAAGTGTTAATAGATAATTGTCAATATAGTGGAAGGTTTGCATCTACAAGTGCATCTGATCCAATTGCACCTGATCCTATTAAAGATAGTTCGGAGGTAAAATCATGAAAGAGACTTATTGGGGATATTGGTTAGTTTTACTAGGAGTATTTATAATTGGTGTAATGCTCCTAGTAAACAACATTACTACAACCAATACACAAGATTATTATAATGTAAAAGAGGTTACTCAAGCTGCTATGATAGATTCAGTTGATTTTGCATACTACGGATTATATGGTAACTTAAAAATGAGTGAACAAAAATTTGTTGAAAATTTTGTTAGAAGATTTTCTGAAAATTTAAACTTAGCTAATACATATAAAATAGATTTTTATGATATTTATGAAGTTCCTCCAAAAGTAAGTGTCAAAGTATCTACTAGTTCAAACGCATTTAATATAGCCAATACTAATAATAATAGTTACGATGTTGTTACAACACTTTCTGCAATACTTGAACTTGGAGTTCCAATTGATGGAAATAATAATTCAGATAAATCAGGTGGTAAATGTGGATATAGAATAACTGATAGTTTATATAATTTATTTAATGGTCAAACAGTAAATGGTTATAAATATGATGATTTAATAAAAAAGGAATCATTTAAAAATGTTAATGTTTCAAAATATAATAAATATAGAAATATGACTGATAAAGATGATTTTATGAATAAATTTGGACAAGAAGTATTATCAGGAAATAAAAAATATGAAGAACTTGATGCTTTAGTTAAAATGTTCGTTGAAAAAGGCTGGATAATTATTATTTAGTCATTACTAAGAAAGGAATAAAAAGAGATGAATACGGGAAATATAAAAGCTAATATAACAAAAGTATTAAAAAATAAAAATACTTTTACTATTCTTATTATATTTGTAGGTATTATTGGTATTTATGCTTTATATAATTGGCGTGTTTCAGAGGCAACAAAACTTGTCTCTGTTCCTTATGCCAAAAAAGAAATTAATTCTAGAACTAAAGTAACTACTGATATGATTGCATATATGCAAGTACCTAAGAGTTTATTAGCTAATAGTAAGAATTTAATTCAATCATCTAATGGTGTTGTTAATAAATATATTAACTATGGATATACAATTCCACAATATAGTATGTTTTATAAAGAAGCTATATTAGAAAATGCTGCTAATCCTGAAAGCGAATTTAAGGATTTACCTGATAAATATACTGTATTTAATTTAGAAGTAGATTTTGATAATACTTATGGAAATTCTATTTATCCTGGTAATTATATTGATTTATATGTAAAGATTAAAGATAAAGATAGTGATAAAATAATTTTTGGTAGATTAATTAAAGGTATTAAAGTATCTTCATTATATGATAGTGAGGGTAATCCAGTTTTTGAAACTACAAGTGATACAAGAAAGCCAAAATATATGTTCTTTGGTGTTCCTGAAGATTTATATTTACTTTTAATGAAAACTCAAAAAATTGGGGCAACAATAATGCCAATACCAAGAAATGCTAGTTATTCACAAGAAGAAAGAACACCAGAAATAGATAGTGTATATATTCAAAATTATGTTTTAGCTAAGGCTGTTAATTTTGGGGATTAGAAAGGGATTGATTATATGGCAGATATAAAGAAGTTTTTAGGTAATAAAAATACTGTTACTATATTTTGTGTAATACTGGGTATACTTGTATTATATTTTGGATATAATTTTCGTGTTAATAAAGCAACTGATCCCGTTAGAATTCCTTATGCTAAATCTACATTAACTAAAAAGACTAAAATAACTGCTGAATTAATTGGATATACTAATGTTCCAAAAAGTTTAGTATCAACTAGTAAAACTTTACTTACTAATGATAAGAATATAATTGGTAAATATGTTAGTTATGCTACTCCAATTCCAGCAAATAGTTATTTTTATAGTGATGTTGTAATGGAAGAAGAAGCAATGCCAGATTATGCATTTATGAACATGGCAGATGGGTATACTGTTTATTCATTAAAAGTTAATATGAATACAACTTATGCCAATAAAATTTTTCCAAATACTTATATAGATTTATATGCAACTGCAACTGACCCTTCTACTAAAAAGTTAATGTTTGCACGTTTAATAGAATCTATTAAAGTTAAATCAGTTAAAGATGATCGTGGTAGATCATTACTTGAAGCTGGTGTAAATAATGGAACACCTTCAGCTATGTTATTTGAAGTTCCTAATGATTTATTTACACTATTAAAGCAAGCAGAATATGTTGATGGAGTTGAAATTATTCCAGTTCCAAGAAATGCTTCATATACTGCAAGTGCAGGATCTACTCAAGTAGATAATGATACAATTAAACATTATGTTGAATCTCAATGTATTGAAGTAGATTCAAATTTTGATTAAAAAAAGATAATAAAAGTGGGTGATAATAATGAATGATGCGGTCTTTTCTCAAATAGATTTTGGACCTCTTACAGAGTTTTTACAAGATGATGATATAACAGATATTTCTTATTCTAATGGAGGCCAAGTATGGCTTAAAACGTTATCTAAGGGTGTATTTCAAGTAGATAGACCTGACATTAATAATGCTTTCATGGAAAAGCTTGCTTTTCAATGCTCTAATGTTATGGGTAAAACGTTTAATATGGCACATCCATTCTTAGACTCAGAATCAGCTGAACTTCGTATGAATTTTGTTCATGATTCTATAGCTACGAATGGTATTGCTTGTTTAATTCGTAAAACACCTGCTAAAATTAGATTAAATAAAGATAAATTAATGAAAGAAGATTATGTTATTGAAAAAGTACATGACTTCTTAATTAAATGTGTTCAAGGACATTGTAATATAATTGTTTCTGGAGAAACAGGTTCAGGTAAAACAGAATTTGTTAAATATTTAGCTTCTCATACAGCTGAAAATGAAAAAATAATTACAATTGAAGATACATTAGAACTTCACCTTGATAGAATTTTTCCACATCGTGATATAGTTGCTATGAAAACAAATAATATTGCATCTTATACTGATGTGCTTGTTACATGTATGAGACAAAATCCTAAGTGGATTTTATTATCAGAAGTTCGTTCAGCAGAAGCTGTTATGGCTGTAAGAAACTCTATTTCTTCAGGTCATAATATACTTTCAACAATTCACGCTGATAAAGCAACATCTATACCTCTTCGTATGTATTCACTACTTGAAACTTCTCAAGAAGTAGAACAGTTTTTAACAACAATACATAGATATGTACAAATAGGTGTATATATAAAAGGATATTTTAGTAAAAGATTAAATAGATTTCAAAGAGAAATTATTGAAGTTTGTGAATTTTATGTTGATGATGATAATGTTCCACAAACAAATATGATTTATAAAAAATCTTTAGATGGAACTTTTACTTTACATAATCCAACAGCTCATCTAGTAGATTATATGAGCATTCAAAATGTTATTTTACCAGAGGATGTATTTGGTTTAGGTGATTTAAATGAACAAGTAGGTGATGATAAAACTGATACTTCAACACCTAAGGGTAGTGCTTTAGAAATTGAAAAATTAGTTGTACCAGAACAAGCATCTACTAATCCAGTTATTAATCCTAATGTTAATAATAATGTTAATGTAAATCAACAACCAATGCAAAATATAGATATTCAAGAAAATATGGTTAAACCTGATTTAATGCAACCATCTCCAATGCAACAAGCTTTGGATCAAAATGTGCAAAATAATAATTTAAATCAACAACCAATAAACAATGTAGAACCTCAAGTTGTTCCACAAGTTCAAGAAGCTCCAGTTAATCAAGTACCAGATCAAGTACAAGTTACACCAAATGTTAATTTAAATATTAATCCAACAAACCCATATGCTGCAGCTACTAAAAAAGAAGAACCTGTCCAAGAAGAGGTTGTACAAACTATAAAACCACAATTTACAAATCCTGATGATATTTCATCAGTTAATATGTAATATAGAAAAGAGGAGAGTTATGGAACTAGTTATTTTAGTTATAATTGCAATATTTGCTATAGTTTATAATAAAAGTCAAAATTCCTCAGTTGCTGAAACAACAAAGCTTATTACAAAACAAACAAAGGATTTGTATGATAAATTTGCTCCATATAGTTTTAAACAAATGAGAGCAAAAATTAAAGAATTGGGACAAGATTATACAACTAAACAATATGTTACTCAAATTGCAATGTTTGCAGGTCTAGCATCTGTTATTTCATATCTTTACTTTTATAATCCATTAATTACTTTAATATATGCTGCAGCTGCAACTTTTGCAGTACCTTATTTAGCATTTTTAAAGTATAAAAGATTATATAGTGAATATATATTTGAACAAATTCAAACTTATACTACAAATGTTATTATGGAATTTAATACTACACAATCATTTGTTAAATCATTAGAGGGTGTTGTTCAATCAGGTATTTTAGAAGATCCTGTATTATCTGATGTTCAAACTATGATTGATATGTCATATACTAATGGTACAATTGATCAATCTATTGCATTTTTTGATGAAAAATATCCATATTATATGGTTAAAAATATGCATCAACTTTTCTACCAAATAACTAAAGAAGGTGCTAGAGATTCAGGAGAATCTTTAGAAAATATGTCTTTAGATATAGATGCATTAGTTGAAGGTGTATATAGAGATAGAATGGATAGAGCTAATTTCCACACAAGATTTGTAACATTTGGTTTAGCATTATTTTTCTTAGTAATGGCAATGCAATTCTTACTTGGAAAAGATTCATATATTAAATTACTTGACATGTGGTATGTTGATATATTACTTCATGCAATAATTCTTATTAATTGTTATTTCTTACTTACAGGAGAGAAATATTACAATGAAGATGTGGGGGTTGAGTAATTATGTATTTTGAGATATTAATTTATGCAGCCGTTTTAGTTATGGCTTTACAATATACAAAAATAATTGATTTAAATAAATTGGTAGATGATAATAAATCATATTTTAAAAGATTTAAAGAAGAAGATTATGACTTCTTAGTTCGTGCTAAATATGGTGAATCTGTTGATCCTGACTTTTTGTTTGGTAAAAGAATTAGAAATGGAGCAATGGTAGGTTTAATTTTATTAATGTTATTTATTAATAATATTTCTTATCTTTATGTTTTAGCAGCTGTTATAGTGGCATTTGTTATATTTAAAAGTGGATATTCAGGTTTAAAGAAGTATTATAAAGCGCATTTACATGAAATAGATTCATTACTTCCACATTACTTAAAAGGTTTAGAAATATTAATTCAACATTATACAGTTCCAGTAGCACTTGGTAAATCTATAGATAGTGCACCTGAAATATTTAGAAAAGGTCTTCAACAAATGATCGCAGAAATTAATGCAGGTGATTCTACTATTCAACCTTATATGGAATTTGCTCAAACTTATCCAGTAAGAGATTCAATGAGAATGATGAGATTATTATATCGTTTAGGTTTAGGAAAACAAGAAAGAAAACAAGAACAATTGTTAACATTTTCTAGATCTATTTCATCTCTTCAACAAAAAGCTAGAGAAACTAGATATAAGGAAAGACTTGATAAAATGGAAAATAAAACAATGTCAATGTTAATAGCAACTGGAGCAGGAGTTATGATATTGTTAATATTTGCTGTATTACAAATGATGAATATGTAAAAGATATTAAAAAATATCTTTTTTTATTTACATATTAAAAATGTAAACTACCACATTAAATATAACTTTTACATCATAAATATGATAAAATAATTGTGTGGTGATGTAGTTATGAAAAGTATAATTAATAATTTCATAAATTTTATAAAATCACTTAATTTTATGGATGTATTATTTTTAGTAGCAATAGTAGGTCTACTAATTTTAGTTGTGTGTTTAATTTATATTATAAAGTTAAATAACGATGATATAGATGTTGAAGATTATGAAGATGATGAATTAGAAAACACTGATGAAGAGTTAGATTTAGTTAGCATTTCAAAACAAATTGAAGAAAATCAAAGTACTCCAATTAATTTAAATGATTATGAAAAAGAGCAAGAAGAAAAAGCAGTAATATCATATGATGAGTTACTTGCAATGCAAGATAATAGTGAAATTAGTTATAAAAAAGAAGAAGATATTGATGGATTTAAAATAAAATCAGTTGATACTAATTTTTTAACTAAACCTATTAAAATTACTACAGATAAAATTGTAAAACCTAAAAAAGTTGATGATAAAAAATCTTCTGTACTTATTAGTTATGATAAAGAAGAAGCGTTTTTAGAAACATTAAAAAAATTGCAAAAAATGTTAAATTAGATTAAGTATAACTTAATCTTTTATTTTATTAATTAATAATATATAATACTATACGAAAAGAAGTGATATAAATGAAATTCAAAATAATTACTTTAGGTTGTAAAGTAAATATATATGAATCAGAAATGATGAAGGAAAAATTACTTACAAATAATTTTATTGAAACTCTAGATAATGATGCTGATATTTTAATTATAAATACATGTTCTGTAACTAATATGGCTGATGCTAAATCAAGAAAATTAATTAGATATCATAAAAGAGAGAATAAAAATGCTATTTTAATAGTATGTGGATGTTCTGCTCAAAATCATAAAGAAAAATTACTTGATTTAGATATAGATATATTAATAGGTAATAATGAAAAATCTAAAATAGTAGATTTAATTAATAATTATTTAAAAGATAAAGAAAAATATGTTAAATTTTATGAAGATAGAAATTTAGAATTCGAAAATATGGAAGTAGATAAATTTTCATCTCATACAAGAGCATTTATGAAAATTCAAGATGGATGTAATAATTTTTGTGCTTTTTGTATAATTCCATATATGAGAGGAAATATTAGAAGTAAGGATATAAATCAAGCCTTTGAAGAAGCAAAAAAATTAGTAGAAAATAATCATAAAGAAATAGTATTAACTGGTATACATACTGGATCTTATGGTGCTGGAACAAATTATGATTTAGTAGATTTGCTTGAAAAACTAGTTACAATTAAAGGCTTAGAAAGAATAAGACTTTCATCAATTGAAATAACAGAATTAAATGATAAATTTTTAAATTTTTTAAAAAATAATCAAAAATTATGTGATCACTTACATATACCACTTCAATCTGGTAGTGAAAAAATATTAAAATTAATGAATAGAAAATACGATAAAAAGTATTTCTTAGATAAAATTAATAAAATAAGATCAATAAGACCAAGTATTAACATATCTACAGATGTAATAGTAGGTTTTCCACAAGAAAGTGAAGAAGATTTTTTAGAATGTGTAGAATTTTGTAAAAAGATTAATTTTGCCAAAATTCATGTATTTCCATATTCAAAAAGAGATGGTACTAGAGCTGCATTAATGGAAGGTCACTTAGAAAATGGTATAAAAAAACAAAGATCAAGAGATTTAATTAAAGTTTCAGATGAACTAGAATATAATTATAACAAATCATTTTTAAATAAAGAATTGGAAGTATTAATTGAGGAAATAATAGATAATAAATCAATTGGGCATACTTCAAATTATATAAAAGTAGAAATAGATGAAATAATTGAAAAAAATACTATTGTGAAGGTAAAAATAACAAAAATAGAAAAAGATAAAGTATTTGGAAAATTAGTAATGTAAAATAGTAAAGTATATCTAAAAAAGATGTACTTTTTTTATAAATATTATTGAAAAATATAAAAAAATTAGATATAATTAAATAGTTAAGATAGGAGACTATATTATGGCATTAAAAAAATTAAAAAAAATGATTGGAATTGATACTGATGAAGTAGAATATGATACTACAGATGATGTATATTATGAAAATAAAGATAGTAAAGGAAAAGAATTAGATATTACTAATAATAAAATGATTTTACTTGAACCACGTGCATATTCAGAATCACAACAAATAGCAGATCATTTAAAGAAAAGAAATAGTGTTGTTGTTAACTTAAAAAGAGTTACTTCAGATCAAGCTAAAAGAATAATTGATTTTCTAAGTGGTTGTATATATGCAATTGGTGGAACTATGCAAAAAGTTGGTGTGGGTATTTATTTATGTGCTCCAAATAATGTTGCAGTTCAAGGAAAAATATCTGAAGATCAAGATAAATCAAAAGACAATGTTGAAGACGAAGTTGAGTGGTAGAAAGTAAGTAGGTGATTCTCATGAAAAAGTTTAGTACTTCTTTTAATGGTTATAACAAAAATGAAGTTAATAACTTTATTTCTGATGTCACAAAAAATTATGAAGATATGCTTAATCGTCTAAAAGAGACTGATTTAGAATTAGAAAGATTAAAACAAGAAAATGATAAATATCAAAATTTAGAGGAAACTCTAAATAAAGCAATTATATTTGCAAATGATACTGCTAATCAAATAAGAAGAACTTCTAAAGATGAAGCAGAAATGATTATAAATGATGCAAGAAAAAATGCATCAAGAATAATAAATGATGCATTAATAAAAGCTGAAAAAGCAGAAAATGATGCAAGAGAATTACAAAGAAGAGTTGAAATATATAAAAATAGAGTTAAACAAGTAATCGAAGAACAAAAAGAATTAATTGATAATATAGATGATGTAAAGTATTAATTTTTAATACTTTTTTTCTTTGATAAAAGATCTTAATATTTTAGTAATAGCTCTTTTTTCAATTCTAGATACATAACTTCTGGAAATATGTAATTCTTTTGCAATTTCTTTTTGTGTCATTTCTTTAGTATTATTAAGTCCAAATCTTTTAATAATAATTTCTTTTTCTCTATTATTTAATTTGGACATGTATTTTTTAACATAATCTATATTTTCTTTTAAATCTATTTTTTCTTCAATAGATACATCACCATCTTTTAATATATCTATTAAAGATATTAAATTTCCATCTTTATCATATCCAATATTATCATCTAAAGATATAGTGTTATTATATTTTTTTATAGATCTAAAGTGCATTAATATTTCATTTTCTATACATCTAGCAACATATGTCGTAATTTTTGTATCTCTTTCTTTTGTATAAGAATCTATTCCTTTAATTAAACCAATAGTTCCTATTCCTATTAAATCATCTGAATC
Source organism: uncultured Mycoplasmatota bacterium (assembly GCA_947165285.1). Taxonomy (GTDB): domain Bacteria; phylum Bacillota_I; class Bacilli_A; order RF39; family UBA660; genus RUG12834. The sequence continues at coordinate 284,443 of CAMUZS010000001.1, read as the reverse complement.
ATTATTTTTTGATTCAAATTTTTTTACTATATGAGCTACCAATCTTAAATTATGTTCAATTAATTTATTTCTAGCTTTTTTATCACCATCAAGCATTTTATCTATATATATTGCTTCTTCTTCCTTAGATAATGGTTCTAAAAAAACGGTATTGGAATAACTTCCTGTAAAAAATAATGTTGTTTTTATTAATGTTAATAAACTACTTAACAAATATATCACCCATTAAATATTATTTATATTTTAACAAATTCATGATAAAATATAATTGGTGATTTTATGAAAAATGTTAAGTTAATTATTATCTTATTTTTATTTATTATTATAACAGGGTGTGCTTCTAAATTTGAAGGAACATGGTGTAAATATAGTGATGTTGCAACTTCATTAGTTATTTTAAATGAAAATATAAGTGATGATAATTTAAATAAAATTACTGATTATTTAAAAACTATTGATGATATAAAATCATATGATGTTATAGATAAAATTGAAGATTCATCAAAAATGATTACAATATATTATAAAAATGAAGACAATATTGAAAAATATGAACAAGAATTAAAAAAATATAGTGATATTAATTCAATTAAATCATTTAAACAAAATGCAGTTGTTGATGAATTAATTATTAAAAATGATTCTTATGTATATGATAAGTCTTTAACTACTTTAGATGCTTATGAATATAAAGGTAATTATAAAATAAATAAAAATATTATAGAATTAGATAATAATTTTAAATTTTATTATAAAGATAAGTTTTTATGTTATGATGAATATTGTAATGAAATATTAACAAAATCTAAAAAAAGTACATGTATGGATAGGTGATTTATATGAATTTATTTATTCCTGATATTTATGCAAAAAATGTTTTTAATATAAATTTTAATAAATTAAAAGAGAATGGAATAAAATGTATATTATTTGATTTAGATAATACTCTAGCACTTCTTACTGAGGATAAACCAAATAATGAAGTAAAAGAATTATTTGCAAAATTAGATGATTTGAATTTAAAAGCAATAATTGTTTCTAATAGTAGAAAGTCTCGTGTTGCTCCATTTAAAGAAGTATTAAATGTAGATTCTGCATGTATGTCAATGAAACCATTAAAGCGAAAATATAAAAAGATTCTAAAAATATATAAATATGATGTAAGTGAAGTTGCTGCAGTTGGTGATCAAATACTAACTGATGTTTTAGGTGCAAATAAAGTAGGTATTACTTCCATTTTTGTAGATAGATTATCTCCTGAGGATAAATTATTTACTAAGCTTAATCGTAAAATTGAGAAAATGATATTAAAAAGATTAAATAAAAAAGGAATCTATGAAAAGGAAAAGTATTATGGAAATTAAAAAATGTGTTGGTTGTGGAACAATACTTCAAACAACTGATCCTGATAAAATAGGTTACATTATCGAAGATAAATATAATGATGGTTTATATTGTCAAAGATGTTTTAAATTAATACATTATAATAAAATGGAAAACAATGATAAAAATGTAGATGACGAAAAAATTATAAGTGATGTTAATAATAGTAATGCTTATGCCTTTTTTTTAATTGATTTATTTAATATATGTGATGAAAGTATTAATTCGTTTAAAAAAATTAAAATTAATAAGACATTAGTAATATCAAAAAGTGATTTAATATTTAATAGTATTAGTATAAATAAATTAACTAATAATATAAGAAATATTTATGATATAGATGATGATATAATATTTTTAAGTTCATTAAAAGATGATAATGTTGATAAAATATTTTCTATTTTAGATAGTAACAATAAAAGAGAGTGTTATATACTTGGATATACTAATGCAGGTAAATCAACTTTAATTAATAAATTAAAAAATAATAATACAATAACTACTTCAAGTGTATTAAATACTACACTAGATTATATAGAAATAAATATTAATGATTATAAAATAATTGATACTCCTGGTTTTTCATATAAAAATACTTTTTATGAAAAAGATGATTACAATTTAATAAAGAGAATTAATACTAAATATTTTGTTAGACCAATTACATATCAAAGTAAAATAGATCAAATATTTAATATTGAAAATCTTTTATATTTAAAAGATTTTGGATATAATAGTATTACTTTTTATATGAGTAATTTAGTTAAAATAAAAAAATTATATAAAGATGATAATATAGAATATATAGAAATAAAATTAGAAGATAATAGCGATATTGTTATATCTACACTTGGATTTATAAAGGTAAAAAAAGCATGTACTTTTAAGATTAATAAAAAATATTACAATTTAATAAATATTAGAAAGTCATTAATTAATTGAGGTAATAAATATGAGTAAAATTCATGTAATGTCAGATAATTTAGCTAATAAAATTGCAGCTGGTGAAGTTGTTGAAAGAATAGCTTCAGTTGTAAAAGAATTAGTAGAAAATTCTATTGATGCAGGATCTAGTGAGATAAATATTTCTTTAATTAATTCTGGTTTAAATAGTATTAGTATCCAAGATAATGGATGTGGTATGTCTCATGAAGATGCCTTACTTGCTTTTAAATCACATGCAACATCAAAAATTAACAAAGAAGATGATCTATTTTTTATAAATACTTTAGGCTTTAGAGGTGAAGCTTTACCTTCTATTGCAAGTGTATCTGAAATTGATTTAGTAACTTCAGAGGGTGATGCTGGTACTCATATTACCATAAAGGGTGGTAAATTAGTTAAAGAAGAAGATTTTCATGCTAAAAAAGGAACAAGAATAACTGTAAGTAATTTATTTTATAATACTCCGGCAAGATTAAAATTTTTAAAATCAGAACAAACTGAAGTTTCTCATTGTGTTTCATTTATTGAAAAACTTGCTTTATCTTATCCATCAATAAGATTTACCCTAGAAAATAATTCTAATATATTAGTAAAAACTAGTGGATCTGGTGATCTAAAAAAAACTATTCACGAAATATATGGACTTCAAATATCATCAAAGTTAATAGAAATTAAAGCATCAAATGATGATTATGATATTTATGGATATATTTGTAAACCGGAAATATTAAAATCTAATCGTAATTATATGATTACGATTGTAAATGGAAGGGTAGTTAAAAATTTAGAGTTAAATAAAGCTATTAATGATGCATATTATACATATAAACCAGATATTAAATATCCTGTAGTATTTTTAAATATTTTAACAGATCCTACATTAATTGATGTAAATATTCATCCAACTAAACAAGATATTAAAATGTCAAAATTAACAGATTTATATTCACTTATTAATAATACTATTAAAGATGCATTATATAATAATTTGCTTATTCCAGATGCAACTTTAAGGGTATCATCTAATTTTAAAGTTGATAATAAAACTTTAAATGATATATTAAATGAAAATAATATTAAAGAAGATAATGATAATAAAATAGAATTAACTGATGATCATGCTATTAATGGACAAGCAACATTTGATTTTGGAAAAATTGAAGATAATCAGGAAAAATATAATGATAATGTTGTAATTAATACACAGATAAAAAATTTGGTTTTATACCCAGTTGGACAAGTTCATGGAACTTATATAATTGCACAAAATGATGATGGAATGTATTTAATTGATCAACATGCAGCACAAGAAAGAGTAAATTACGAACGTATCCAAAAAATATTTAAAGAAAAGAAAATAACTACGGTTGAATCTCTTATTCCAATAACTATTGAATTATCAAAAAGTGATGCAATTATATTAAAACAACACTTAGAGTATTTAAAAAGTATGGGATTTTTATTTGAAGAATTTGGAATAAATACATTTGTAGTTAAAGAAGAACCAACTTGGTTAACTAAAGGATATGAAGAAGAAACTATTAGGGAAGTTGTTGATCAAATATTAATTAAGGGAAACAATTTTGATCCTTTAAAATATAATGATCATATTTGTAAAACAATAGCATGTAAAATGTCTATTAAAGCAAACACTAGGATGACAATGGAAGCTATGGAAGAATTATTACAACAGTTAGTTTTATGTGATAATCCATATAATTGTTGCCATGGAAGACCATCTATAATTAAATTTAGTATATATGATTTAGAGAGAATGTTTAAAAGAGTTATGAATTAATCATAACTCTTTTAACTATAAATTATAAATCTATCTTTTAAGGTAATATTAATTATATTATTTTTTTTAAAGTTATTTTTTTCTATTAAGTGTTTTATTGCTACTGAATTAATGGGATAAGCTTCATCTTTAAAATTAAGAATTGCATCTATTGATGCTTCGTTAGCTAATAACAAATAATAGTTTTTAATTTTATTATTATTAATAAAGATATTTAAATCTTCAATATTAATATTTTTACTAATTAATATGATTTGTAAATGCTTTAATGAAATATCTTTTGGAGATTTATCATCTAAATTTTTAATTGCTTCATCAATTGTTTTTCCATTTCCTAGTAATGTATAACTTTGTTTTTCACTATTATGTTCCTTATTAGAATTTATAATTTCATATGTAATATAATAATTATCATTATAATAATCAATACCCATACCACATACTATTGCTGTATTTTCTATTTCATTATAATTAAAACAACCACATGATAATAATATAAAAAAAATTAAAATAATCTTTTTCATTTTTTTATCTCCTTTACTAATATTGGATCTTTTTTATTATCTTCTTTTTGAGATTTTCTAAATAATACTTTATTAAAGTATACTTTTGAAAATGGAATTATTGGAAAAGTATAATTAATATCTAATACTTTTATTTTTAAAATATGAATAAAAAAAATAATTAATCCAATAAAAAATCCATATAAACCTAAGAAGGAAGATAAAGCTAAAAATAAAAATCTAAATAATCTTATTCCACTAATTAGTTCATTATCGGTAAATACCATAGATGTTATAAAAGTAAATGCAGTTATTATTATCATTATAGGAGAAAAAATTCCAGCATTAGCAGCAGCTTCACCTAGTATTAGTGCACCAACAATTGAAATTGCTGATCCATATGTAGATGGAAATCTTATATCACTTTCTCTTATTACTGCACATACAACTAACATAATAAATGCCTCAAGTGCACAGGGAAATGGAACTCCATCTCTTTGCATTGAAATATTAGTTAATAATGAAAGTGGTAATAGCTCATTATTAAAATTTATTAATGAAATATAAATAGCAGGAGCACACATTGTAAATATAAAACAAAATACTCTTAATAGTTTTAAAAAATTGGTATTAATACTTTTTGAATATCTATCAATATTTGGATTAATAAAATCTGATAAAAATGCTGGTAGTATTAAACAAAATGGTGAATTATCAGATATTATTACTATTTTTCCTTCTAAAAGTGCTATAGAGGCATAATCTGGTCTTTGTGTTTGTAAAATAGTTGGAAATGGAGTTCTATTTTCATTGGTTAATAATTGCTTTAAATTATCTATTGATACAATAGCATCAACTTTAATACTATTAAGTTTATTTCTTATTTTTTTAATCATTTTTTTATCACAAATATTATCTAAATATAATAAACTAATTTTTTGTAAAGATAATTTACCTAATAAAAAATCTTCATTTACTAAATTAGTTGTTTTTAATCTTCTTTTTATTAATCCTAAATTAGTTTGAATGCTTTCATTAAAAGAATCTTTAGGTCCATATATTGCAACTTCAATATCTGGTTTTTCTATACTTCTAAATAAGTTACCTCTAGTTTCTATTGCATATATTTTATTTTTTATAACAATACTAAATCCATTAACTAAATAAAAGTTTATTTCATCTTTTTTAATTTCAATTGTATTTGGACCAGATAATAAATTTTTTAAATATCTTTTGTTAGATAAAGAAAAGTTCTTTGAAATATATTCATTAACTTTATCACTATCACATAAACTTTCTAAATATATAATATGGATATTATCCATTTTTTTAATAATTAAATCACTTGAATTAAAAAAATCTTTTTCTATTTTTTTTATTATATCCATATATTTCACCATTATTATTATGTAAATATTAGCTTATTTTATGTTATAATTTAACTGGTGATAAAAATGTCATACAAAATAGTATCTTTAAATGATCAGGGATTAGGTATTTGTTATGTTAATGACAAAATAACTTTTGTGGATAATGTTGTGGTAGATGATATTGTAGAATTAAAAATAATTAATAGTTTTAAAAAATATAATTTAGCTACTGTAACTAAATATATTGAAAAATCAAAAAGAAGAGTTGATGAATTTTGTCCATATTACAAAGAATGTGGAGGATGTCATTTACAAAACTTATCATATGAAGATACTTTAAAATTTAAGAAAGAAAAATTAGAAAAAATATTACATAAATTTGCAAATATTGATATAGATATTGAAATGATAAAATCATCCAAGGATAAAAAATATCGTAATAAAATAACTTTAAAAATTGAAAATAAAAAAATAGGATATTATTCTTCCAAAACTAATAATTTAGTAGAAATTAATAATTGTTTAATTGTTCAAGATTCTATAAATAATTTTATCAAGGAAATAAATAGATTTAATATTATAAATGGAGAAATTATTATTAGATCAAATTATAATGATGAATTATTAATTAATATTATTAGTGATGATAAAATTAATATACCAAGCTTTGATAATAAAAAAATTATTGGAATAGTTTTAAATGACAAAGTTGTTTATGGTCAAGATTACTTTGTTGAATTAATTAATAATAAATATTTTAAAGTATCTTATGATTCTTTCTTTCAAATAAATAGAGATATATGTTCTAAATTATTTAATATAATTAATGATAATATTTTAGAAAATAAAAATGTTTTGGATTTATATTCTGGTGTTGGAACTTTAGGGATTAATGTAGCTAATAAAGAAAAAAAAGTTTATGGAATAGAAATTATAAAAAATGCAGTACTTAATTCAATTACAAATGCAAGTATTAACAAATTAAATAATTGTAATTATTTATTGGGAGATGCATCTAATGTTATTGATAAAATAAATGATGATATTAGTGTTTGTTTAATAGATCCTCCAAGATCAGGATTATCTAAAAAAGAAATAGATGTAATATTAAAAATGAATCCTAAACAAATAATATATGTATCATGTGATCCAATTACTTTAGCAAGAGATTTAAAGTTATTAAAAGATTGCTATATAATTAAAAAGATAATAGGATTAGATATGTTTTGTTATACTCATCATTTAGAAAGTGTTTCTATATTAGAAAGTAGGTAAAATATGAGTAAATATGAACCATTATGGAAATATGTAAAAGATAATAAGAAAGACGAATATAAACTATCATTTGATGAAGTTGCTAAAATAACTGGTTTTTCTTTTGATCATGCTTTTCTATCATTTAAAAAAGAATTACTAGATTATGGATACGAATTTAAAAAGTTATCTTTAAAAGAAAAATGGGTTTGGATAGTTAAAAAAAATAAAAATTAATAATTATTTAGTAATAATATAAAAATATTTAATATTAATAATTGAAAAAAACAAATTATTTTAATATTTATTTAATAAAAATATGATTAATTATATTTGAGGTGATGAAATTATGAGAATATTAATTGTAGAAGATGAAAAATCATTAGCTGAGTTAGTTGCAAATAGATTAAAGAAAGAAAAATATATAGTTGATATATCATTTGATGGAGAGGAAGGCCTTTATAATGCCTTAATGGATGTTTATGATCTTATAATACTTGATATAATGCTACCAAATATTAATGGTATACAAATATTAAAAGAATTAAAAGATAATAATATTAAATCTAAAGTAATCATGTTAACTGCTAAAGGTGAAATAGAAGATAAACTTCTTGGTTTTAGTGAAGGAGCTAATGATTATATTCCTAAACCTTTTCATATCGATGAAGTAGTTGCAAGAGTTAATGCACAACTTAGAATAGAAAAAGTGAAAAATAATACTATAGAATTTGGTGATATAATTCTTGATTTAAAATCAACTAATATTATTAATAAAAATAATAATGAAAAAATTAATATAATTAATAAAGAATTTCAACTATTAGAATATTTTATGAATAACCCTAATCAAGTATTATCAAAAGAAATGATATATGATAAAGTATGGGGAATAGATAGTGAATCTATATCAAATAATTTAGAAGCATATTTATCTTTTATAAGAAAAAAATTAAAATTAATTAATTCAAAAGTTCAAATTAAATCGTTAAGAAATCTAGGATATAAAATGGAGTTAAGTGATGAAAAAGTTAAATAAAAAAGTATTTATAATTATATTTTCTATTATTTCTATTTTTTTAGTAAGTAGTATAATAATTTATAATGTTCAAATTTATAAAAAAGATTATGATAGTATATATAGAGCATTAAACTTTGTTGAAGATTTTAAAAATAAGTTAAATCCAAATCAATTTAATAATAAAGTAATTATTCCGGAAGAAAAAAATATTGATAATATGATGATAATGGATTATGAAGTATATACTGTTAAATTAAAAAATAATTCAATAGTTAAAATAATAGGACATAGTGACACATCAAATAATTTTGATGTAGAAACTATTGCATCAGAAATAATTAATAAAGAAAATAATATATATATTGGAAATTTATATATCACTAAATATGTTTATAATTATAAAACTAGCGATACTATTGTAATAATAAATACTGAAAAGATAAATAAGAAATTATGTGTAGTATTACTTGAATCAATATTATTACTTGTTGTAGTTGAGATTTTAATATATTTTATATCTAAATTAATTACTAAGTGGATAACAAAACCAGCGCAAGAATCATTTGATAAACAAAAAAATTTTATAGCAGATGCATCTCATGAATTAAAAACACCACTTGCAATTATAATGGCATCAGCAGATGAAATAAATTGTGATAAGAAAAATCAAAAATATATAGATAACATAAAATATGAATCTGAAAGAATTAGTAAATTAATTAATAATTTATTAGAATTATCAAAATTAGAAAATGGTGTACTAATTAAAAATTTTAAAGAAGAAAATATTTCAAAAATAATTGAAAAGATATGTTTAACATTTGAGGCAATTGCATTTGAGCAAGGCTTAAAAATAAAAACTAATATTGATGATGATATAGTATTTAGTTGTAATAAAGATGAAATAGAAAAATTGATTTCAATTATATTAGATAATGCCATAAAACATAGTGATAAAAATTCTAAAATAATTGTTAATTTATTAAAAGAAAAAAATAATATTATTATCGAAATAATAAATACTGGAGATCCAATACAACCTGAAGATGAAGAAAAAATATTTGAAAGATTTTATAGAGCTGATAAATCTAGAAATAGAGATTCAAATCGCTATGGACTTGGTTTAGCAATTGCTAAGAGTATTGTTTTAAACCATGGAGGAAATATAAGTGCTTTTTCTAAAAATAAAAAAACAACATTTAAAATTATATTAAAAAAATAAGAACATTAATTATATTTAATGTTTTTTTAATATTTATCATTTAAATTAATATTAGTGAAAGGAATAGGTGATATATGAATAAAAAAATATTATAAAGTAATAATTATAGATTAAACAAAAAAGAATTAAAATTTCTTTTTTGTTTTTTATTATTTAATGTTTGTTTAATATTTAAAGCATATTATTGATTTATCAAAGGAGATGATATAAATGAAAATATTAAAAAATTATGGGGTGATAAAATGTATATTATAAAAAATGCTTTAACAAGTATTAGAAGGAATAAAGGAAGGAATCTTTTAATAGGAATAATAATTATTGTTATATCTTGTGCTTGTGCAATAACACTTGCAATTAGAGAAAGTGCAAATAAAGTTGTTAGTGCATATGAACAAAAAAATCCAATTGAAGTAACAATTGGAATGAATCGTAGATCATTAATGGAATCTTTAAAACAAGATGATAAATCACAAGAAGAAATGATTAATGCATTTAATGAAATAAAAGAGCCAACAGAAGAAGAAATAATTAATTATGGAAATAGTAATTATGTAAAAGAATATTATTATACTTATTCTTTGGGAGTAGATGCTAAAGATTTAACAGAGGCAACTGATTCTTTAGTAAAAGAAACAACTGAAGTAAAAACAGAAGTTGATACTAAAAGAAGAACCTTTCCTGGTGGAGATTCAAAATTTCCTGGAGGTCCAACAAGTTCTGGATCAGAAGAAACAACAACAAGTCGTAGAACAACTACTAAAAAAACCGAAAAAATATTTAATGAAAAAGCATCAGGTGGAGCATTTACTTTAATAGGATATAATTCCTATGAAGATATGAAAGATTTTATAAATGGTAATTATACAATTACTGAAGGTGAAGTATCAAGTGATTTTAATAGTAATTCTTGTGTAATAAGTGAAGAATTAGCTCAACTAAATAATTTAGAGGTTGGAAATACTATAACAGTAATTGATACTAATAATGATAAAAATACTTATGAATTAATTATTACTGGAATATATAAAGAAAATACTGAGTCTTCATCTTCAATGTCATCCATGTTTTCAAATTCTGCGAATAATATAATTACAAACATTAATTTTGTTAAACAAATTGTATCAAATAATAGTGATAATTTAACTCCTAGTATTACACCAACTTTTATTGTAAATTCTAAAGATGATATCGAAAAATTTACTAATGAAATAAAGGAAAAAGGTTTAAGTGAATACTATGAAGTAACAAGCAATATTGAAGAATTAGAAAATGCTACAAAATCTATAACAAATGTTAAAACTTTTGCAAATACTTTCTTAATCATTTCATTAATTATAGGGGCTGTTGTATTAATAGTTATTAATATGATTAATATTAGAGAAAGAAAATATGAAATAGGTGTTTTAAGAACAATAGGAATGAAAAAAAGTAAAGTTTCATTTCAATTTATGTTAGAGCTATTAACAGTTTGTATGTTTGCATTACTTATTGGATCAGGAATTGGTGCTGCAACTTCTGTTAATGTTGCAAATAAATTACTTGAAAATGAAATAGCAAATACTAATAATGAAGTTGGAGACATTGGTAAAAATTTTGGAAAAGATAATTTTATGCCAGATATGGATGCTAAGAAAAACTTTAAAGTAGCTAATGTTAACCAAATAAATGATATGAATGCAATTGTAGATTTTAAAGTATTAGGACAATTATTTGGAATCGGAATAATTTTAACACTTATTAGTTCGCTAGCATCGATGATTGCTATATCAAGATTTTCACCACTTACAATATTAAAGGAGAGAAGTTAAAATGGATAAAGTATTAAGAATAGATAATGTATCTTATCGTTATAAGGATGCTAAAAAAGATGAATATGTTTTAAAAAATATAAAATATGATTTTGAAAAGGGAAAAATATATGCAATTAAAGGTAAAAGTGGATCAGGTAAAACAACTCTATTATCATTAATTAGTGGTTTAGAAAAAAGATATGAGGGAAATATTTATTATAAAGATAAAAGTTTAAAAAAAATGGATTTAGATACATATAGAAATTCAAATATAGGTATAGTATTTCAAAGTTATAATCTTCTTCCACATTTAAATGCTATGGAAAATATTATTTTATCTATGGATATATCAAAAGTAAAAGTAAAAGATAAAAAGAAAAAAGCAATTAGTTTAATGGAAGATGTAGGACTTACCTCAAGTTTAGCTAAAAGAAGAGTATTAAAATTATCAGGTGGAGAACAACAACGTGTTGCTATAGCAAGAAGTTTATCTTATAATCCAGAAATAATCTTAGCAGATGAACCTACTGGTAATTTAGATAAAGATACTGAAAATGATATTTTAAATATTTTTAAAAGATTAGCCCATGATGATAATAAATGTGTAATTATAGTAACTCATTCAACAAATGTTTGTAATCAAGTTGATATAGTTTATGAATTAAAAAAGAATAATTAAAGGAATGATTTTAATGAATAAAGAAGTAAATATAAAGAAAAAAAATAGTAGTATTATTATTTTGACAATAATTGGAGTATTATTAATATCTTTATTAATTTATTTTTCTATAAATATAATAAATAGATTACAAAATAATTCAAATAGCAATAATAATAAAGAAAAAGTTGAATTAAAATATACAAAAACAACAGATGTTAAATCAGATGGTGTATATATTATAGATGTTTCTAATATTGTTGATGATGTAATGCCATCAATTGTATCCATAACAAGTAAAACTATTATTAATTCTGGTAAATTTGGTCCATCATTTTTTGGAAATGGTAGTTATACAACTGAGGGTGCAGGATCTGGAGTAATAGTAGCTGAAAATGATAATGAAATTTTTGTTCTAACTAATTATCATGTTGTTGAAAATTCAAGCGAATTATCTGTTAAATTTATTGATGAAAAAAGTTATGATGCAACAATTAAAGGAGTATCACAAAGAAAAGATATTGCTATAGTAAGTATTAATAAAAATAATGTTGATTCAAATACTTTAGAAGCTATTAAAATTGCTACACTTGGAGATAGTAGTGCTTTAAAAGTTGGAAATGGAATTATAGCAATTGGTAACGCTTTAGGATATGGACAATCAGTTACTACAGGAGTTGTTAGTGCCTTAAATAGAGAAGTAACAACAGATGAATATACTCAAAATATGATTCAAATAGATGCCGCTATTAATGGTGGAAATAGTGGTGGAGCACTACTTAATAATAAAGGAGAAGTAGTTGGAATTAATTCAGTAAAGTATTCATCTAATGCATCAAGTTCTAGTGCTAGTATTGAAGGTATGGGCTTTGCAATTCCAATATCAGATGTTAAAACAATAATTGAATCTTTAATTAATGGAATAAATGATACTAATGGAGTTCAACTTGGAATAGAAGGATATATGATTAAAGAAAACTATAAAATGCCTGCAGGATTTTATGTATCAGCTATAACAAATGGAAGTAATGCATCTAATTCTGATTTAGAAATTGGTAATATTATTACAGAAATTGACAACACTAAAATAAATTCCTCACAAAATATAAAACAAATTTTAAGTAAGAAAGAAAAAGGAAGTAAGGTAATATTAAAAGTAAAATATGTTTATAAAAATGAATATAAGGAAAAAGAAATAAGTATAACTTTAAATTAATACTGTAAAGTTGTATTTGATATATTATATATATAATAAAAATATTGTATAATATTTATAAGAAAGTTGATATTATAATTAATAATTTGTTGAATTTTATAAGATCATTAAAAGAGAAAGAAAATAAAGGAAAATAATATGAATGAATATATGAAAGTTGCTAAAGATTTAGCAGATGCAAATTTAATAAATAATAATGGTGGACCATTCGGAGCTGTTGTAGTTAAAGATGGTGTTATTATAGGTAAAGGAAATAATAGGGTACTTGTAAATCATGATGCTACAGCTCATGCAGAAATAATAGCAATAAGAGATGCTTGTAAAAGTTTAAATAGTCATGATTTAAGTGGATGTATATTATATACTACTTGTTATCCATGTCCTATGTGCTTATCTGCTATTATATGGTCTAACATAAAAAAAGTGTATTATGGTAATACTTCTAAAGATGCAGCAAATATTGGATTTAGAGATGATGATATTTATAATTTTATTCAAAATTCATCTAATAATACCAATGTACTTGATTTAGAAAATATTGATAGAGAAGAAACAATTAAAACATTTAATGATTATAATGATAAAACTGATAAAACATTGTATTAAAAATTATGGTTATTCCATAATTTTTTTATGTGTAAACACAATATGTAAATAGTGCATATACTTTACGCAATAAGTGACAATTTATGATACAATTTTATTGTAAAGGAGAATAGATATGGAACCACAAGAATACCCAATTCATATAAAATGTAAAAAAAATGATATAGCACCATCGGTATTAATGCCAGGTGATCCTTTGCGTGCTAAATATATTGCAGAAAAATTTTTAAAAAATGCAAGATTAGTTACAAGTGTAAGAAATATGTTTGGATATACTGGAACATATAAAGGAAAAAGAGTAACTATTATGGGTAGTGGTATGGGAATGCCATCAATGAGTATATATGCATTTGAATTATTTTATTTTTTTAATGTTGAAAAAGTAATTAGAATTGGAACATGTGGAGTAGTATCAAAAGATATAAATGTTCCAGAATTAATTTTAGCTAAAGATGTATATAGTTTATCTAATTTTGCATATATTTATGATGGAACTAAAACTCATTTAGAAAAGCCATCTAAAAAATTAAACAAAAAAATAATTGAAAATGCAAAAAAACAAAATAAAACTTTACATATTGGTACAGTATTAACATGTGATCAATTTGGACCATATATTGATATGGATAGAGTTTTGAAAAAGATACCAAAGGATGTTCATCCAATTGCTGAAGAAATGGAAGCATATGCTCTTTTACATGTAGCAAAGGTTTTTAATAAGGAAGCAACTGCGATAGTAACTGCTGTTGATTCAAAATTTAGTGATGTAGTTTTACCTATTGAAGATAGAGAAAAATCACTAGATGACATGATTTTGTTAGCATTAGATTCTATAATCTAATTGTTATAAAGAATAAAGGGTTGGCAAATAGGTGTTTAGCACTAATTTGTCAATAAAAAGAAAAGAGTTTACTTTTCTTTTTATTTTTATATAATATTGATGGGGAATGATATGGAAGAAATAGATTATAAATTAATAAATGATTATTTTAATAATATATCTTTAAGAATGTTTAAAGACAAAGATATTGAAGATAATTTTTTAAGTATTATTAGATTAAACGATAAGTATAATAAATTTATAGGTGATAGATTATTAAAAAATAAAACATATTATAAACATTTAGATGAGGTTAAAATGTCATATATTGATGTTATTAATATTACTAAAGAAATAATTAATACTATTAATCCTAAATACACTGAAATTATTGATAATTTATTAAGTAATGGTAAATTAGATTTTGCATATGAAGATGGTATTTATCATGATTCATATGTTATTTATAATCGACATACCAAAAATAAATTAATAAACATAAATCGTACCTTTACATTTAATGATGTTGTAATATTAATTCATGAATTTATGCATTATGTTACTTCAATTAGTACTAGTTTTAATGATTATATTATTACTGAATTTATTTCTATATATTTTGAATTATATGCAAATATTTATCTTTTAAATAATTATAATCCTAGTTTATCAAGCATATATTATGAGGAAAGATTGTTATCTTCATATAAAAGAAGTGATTCAATTTATGGTATTGAATTTCCATTTATTGCATATATAAATTTTGGAAATTTAAACGAAAATAGCTATAATTTGGTTAATCAATATATCCTTCCTTATACAAAGAAAAATTATGAATTTGAATGTAATAAGGTTATTAGATTAATTGAAAAAGAAAATAACGAAAAAAATAAATATATACAATCTTCACAATTTTCGTTAATTGAAAGAAATATTTATTACTTTTTAGCTACTATTATGGCATTTTACGTAAGAGGTAAGTATGATATGAAAGATGTCATTAATTTAGCAGAGAATGTATCAAATGATGAAAAATATGATTTATCTTTATTTGAAATATTTAAAAAATATAATTTAAAAATTGAAGATGATATTTTTAATATAACGTTTGATGAAATTGAAAAGTATTTATCTTTATTTGAAAATAAAAAGCAAAGAGTTAATTAAATTCTTTGCTTATTTCATTTATTAAATTAGTAAATTCTAATCTTATTTCTTCAAGTCTACTTTCAGTAGTAGCTTCAAATCTTAATGTTAAATTAGGTCCAGTATTAGATGCTCTAACAAGTGCCCAACCATCTTCAAAATTTACTCTTACACCATCAAGTTCTATTGTTTCATATTTTTTATCATGACAATAATTTTTAACCTTATCAACAATTTCAAATTTATTTTCATCTGTTACGGGTATTTTAATTTCTGGAGTATTAAAATAATTAGTTATACCATCAAGTAATTCTGAAAAATTTTTATTAGTATTACTCAATATTTCTAACATTCTAATTCCAGCATATATACCAGAATCAAATCCGGGAAATTTATCATTAAAGCAAAAATGTCCAGAATATTCTCCACCAAAAGGAATATTATCTTTATTTATTTTATATCTTGTATAAGATGCACCTGTTCGATATAAAATTGCTTCACCATCTAATTTATTAGCTTCTTCTTCGACAATTTTAGAACACTTTACATCGCATAACATTCTTTTATCTTGAAGTCTTGGAAATAAATCTCTTGTAATTATTACCATGAATTTATCAGTTGGTATAATATTACCTTTTTCATCAACAAAACCAACGCGATCTCCATCACCATCAAAAGCTATACCAATATCGGCATGAGATTCAATAACTTTCTTTTGTAATTGTTTTAAATTTTCTGGTACTGATGGATCTGGATGATGATTTGGAAAAGTAGCATCTGAATCACCATTTATTACTATAACATCTAAATTTTCAAATAATTCATATATTTCTTTAGCAAATAAAGATGTTGTTCCATTACCAGGATCTAAAACAACTTTGATTATTCTATTGCCCATTTTAATATTATCTTTAATTAAACTTTTATAATATGGAAATATATCTAATATAGTATTTTTACCATGACCATTTAAAAATTTTCCTGCAAGAGTAAAGTCTCTAAAATCATATACTTGTTTTCCTCTTGCATTTCCTAAAGAATCAAAGCAAAATTTAAACCCATTATCGTCTTTTGGATTATGTGAAGCAGTTACCATCATACCAAAAGTATGAGTATAAATACATCCATAAAAATACATTGGAGTAGTACATAATCCTAAATCAATAACATCAATTCCAGAATCATTTAATCCTCTAACTAATTCTTCTTTTAAACTTGATGAAGATAATCTATTATCCATTCCTACACAACAAACATTCATATTTAAATCACGTCTTAAAATAGAACCATAGCTTCTTCCAACAGTATATGCAACCTCTTCATTTACTTCGCTAGGATAAATTCCTCGTATATCATATTCCCTAAATATTTTTTTATTAATCATTTATAACCACCTATTATAATAATACTATAAAATAGTTAAATATTAAATAAAATAGTATTTTAATTGACAATATTTGATGATTGATTTACTTATATATTTATGATATTATTTTAATAGGAGGAATATAGATGAAAAAGAGGTTTTTAAATTTATTATTAATTTTTGCAATGTTATTTAATTTTGTTATGCCATTTAAAGTTCATGCTGTTGGTGTCAGTGAAAAAGCATGGTTTATTTGGAATAATAATGGTAATATTGCAGCGTATTATTTTGATGATTTAGAGGGTGCTGATGGAACTGGAGAAAATATGGTTTTCCCAATTAACATGATTAGGGCATCTGATATTGATGATGGTGGTGTAAAACCAAATATTTCTGATCTTGTTAAAAATGATAATAATTATGCTTGGGTAACAGAAACAGGTCATGATGAAATTGTTGCAGCAGGAATTACAAATTGGAATGGATTTTTAGAATATAAAAATAATGTAATTGAACATTCAAAAGAAATTGATGATAGAGATTATGAATGGGATAGAATATTTGATCCTATGGGTGGAAGAACAGGAAATAATTCAATAAGTACAAATGCTAATAGAAGATTTAGAGCAACTATATATAATGATAGTACTTATGAAGCAATTCAATTTGGAACTAATGTAAATGATTATGTTTATTTTCCAAGTGATTGGGATCCAACATTTATGGATTCAACAATAGATATTTCTAATACAACTGAAGAAAATCCAGCTGTGTATTCATCATTTTTATTAGAAAAAAATCTAAAATTTAAAGTATCTGATTTTTCTGTAGCAGATATTAAATCAGTTACCGCATTAAATGTTAATCCAAAGGCAGTAACAATATCTTTAACACCAGATATGTGTACAATTAAATTTAATTCTAATTATTATGATGCTGTTACATTTAAATTAACAGATTCTAATAATAAAGATTATTATTTAAAAGTAAATAGATATACAGGTAAGATGTTTAGTAATACACAATTTTATGGTGATTTAGATGATAAATTATATTTTGGTTTAGAATTATTTTATGATTCAGAAACTTCTTATAGTGATTATGAAGTAAAAGCTTATATTACTTATAATGATGGATCTACTAAAATAATTGATACAAAAGTAGTTAATTCATGGAAAATGGATAATGATACTGGTGAATGGGTTTCTAAAAAAGAATATAACGCTGGTGTAAAAATGAAAAGTGCAGCATTTGCATTTGAATTAACTAATAATATTAAATCTGTAGATTTTACTGTAATTAAAAAGAATGCATTATCAGATATAGCAAATACATATGGTGGTACTTTTGCAGGATCTGGTAAAGGAATTCATTTTGAAAAAGAAGTTCAACAAGCAATTGAAAGATCAAGAAGAGCTTAGAAAGGAAAATAATAGATATGAAAAAATTTAGTTTAATATTTGTTTTAGCATTTATATTATTTTCTGCTTCTGTAAATGCTGAACCAATAAAATCAGTTGATGCTGATATAAAAAATGGAGAGATTTCAATAAGTGGAGAAGTTGAAGATGGTGTTTTAGCAGTTCAAATACTTATTTATGATGAAACAGGTAAAAATGAAATATTAATGGATTCAACTGATGTTAATAGTGATAATAAATTTAGTACAAAAATAAATGTAACTGATGGAAAATATATTGTAAGAGTAGCTGATTATGAAGGTGGAAATATTAAAGAAGTAGCTGTTCCACGTGTTGAAGAAAATGATGAAAAAACACCTGAAACATCAGATAATGTTGTTAAGTACATAATATTGTTAATAGTGTCTTTAAGTGGAGTAATATTAACATTAATATTTTTCAAAAAAAAAGAAAGTAATTAAGGTGATATAAATATCATCTTTTTTAGTATTAGGAGGAAAATATATGAATGAATTAATTAAAAATAGTATTGATGCTAGAAAAAATGCAATATATAATGCTTATGAAATAAATGATGATAAAGAAAAAGATAAAATAAATGATTTATTTAATAGAATTGAAGAATTTGCAAAAAAATATGAAGATTTAGGAGAATTTGAAGCAAATTTTGCATCTTCACCATTAAATCAAGAATATATAGATTTATTTACCTTTGTTGCAACAAATTATAAAGCAAAAGAATATAAACAAAGTGAAACAATAACAAATAATAATAATGAAGTATTAGATGAAATTGGTAGTGAAGCAAAATATCTTGTAGATGATTTAACACATCCAGCAAGACATGCAGCTAGAGAAAAATTTGATAGTCAACTTAGAGATATTCCTGTAGTTGGTGATGCAATTCAAGCAAAACAAACATTTGATTTATTTAATAAATTTAAAAAGAATAAAAAAGACGAAGATTAGTATTAAAGAAGTGATGTATATGAAAAAGAATTATTTAAAAAATATTATTTCAATATTAAGATGTAATATTCTTACATTATTAAAATTTGAAATAATATATAAATTATTAATATCATTAATATTCATACCATTTGGATTACTTGGATTTAATGTAGTGATGAAAATAACTGGAAATACGTTATTAACTATGACTAACTTGAAAAGTTTTTTACTAAATCCATTAACAATATTATTTATTATAATTTTAATTATATTTTTTACGTTAATAAATATATTTGAAATATCAACTCTAATTATTATTTTTAATGAATCATATCATAATAAAAAAATAATTATGAAGGATGCTATTAAAATATCATATAAAAAATGTAAACAATTGTTTAATATTAAAAATATAATGGTATGTTTCTTTTTAATGTTTTTAATTCCATTTTTTCATTTTGCAATTAGTTCAAATATAATATCATCTATAAAATTACCAGAATTTATTATGGATTATATAAATTCTAATATTTTATATATAACGATTTATTCAATTATTTATATATTATTATTTATTATATTCTTTAAATGGTTATATTCAATTCATTATATGATATTAGAAGATAAAGATTTTAAAGAAGCTAGAAAAAACAGTGGTAATTTAATAAAAAATAGTTTTATAAAAGATTTCTTAAAAATTTTATTGGCTCAGTTATTTTTTACTATTATTTATTTATTATTACTATTAATTGGTGTTGGAATTGTTATTTTAATTAAAAATGTTTTAGCAAATTATAATATTATTCAAAGTTTTTTAATTACTATAATATGGTTATTAATGGGATTAGTTTTAATTGGTTATGGTATTTTATCTAATGCAATTAGTTATGCTATAATTTCATCATTATTTTATAAACATAAAAATCAAAAAAATGAAGAGATAATAGAATTAAAATATAAAAATAGTATAAATAATAAATTAGATTTTAGACCATTAAAAATAATATCAATTATTATGTTTATATTAGCTATAATAGGTGGTTCTTTAATAACATATCAAGTAATAATTGGTAATATTAATATGTCACTTGATTTTGATAGAAATATTGAAGTAACTGCTCATCGAGGATATAGTGTAAAATATCCTGAAAATACGCTATCAGCTTTTAAGGGAGCACATGATGTAGGTGCTACATGGATAGAATTAGATGTTCAACAAACACGTGATAAAAAAATAATAATATCTCACGATGGTAATTTAAAAAGAACTGCAAATGTTGATAAAAAAATAATTGATATGACATATGATGAAATAAAAGATTTAGATGTCGGAAGTTTCTTTAGTGAAGAATTTAAGGGAGAAAAAATACCTCTTTTATCTGAAGCAATAAAATTTGCTAAAGAAAATGATATGAAACTTAATATTGAATTAAAGCCTAATGGAAAAGAAATAGATTTTGAAAAAAGTGTAATTGATATAATTAATGAATACGATTTTAAAGATAATTGTGTAATAGCAAGTTTTAATTACAATGTATTAACTAAAGTTAAGGAAATTGATCCAAATATTAAAACAGCATATTTAATGAGTATTGCAATTGGAAATGTTTTAGATGCTAATTATGCAGATGTTTATTCAATTGAAGCATCAAGTATTAGTGATAATTTAGTTTCAAAAATTCATAATGCTAATAAAGAAGTATATGCGTGGACTATTAATACAGAAGAATCAATAAATAATATGATAGAAAAGAATGTAGATAATATTATTACAGATAATATAGAATTAGGTTTAGAGTTAATTGAAGTTAGTAAACATAGTGATTTAATAAATGAATTCTTTAAATTAATAGAAAGCAATATTAAATAAATAGACAAGCAATGGTAAAATAATGATGCATAAAAAGTAAATCTTTATAGATTTATTTTTTTTTGATATAATTAAGACATGTTAGGAGTATTAATATGGCAATAAAAAATAGTTTTACATATGATTTAGATATCGATTCAGTATTAAGTGAATATGAAGATATGTTTTCTAATCCAAATTATTATAAGACATCAAATGAATTATTAGATGAGTATCTAAAAATATTTAATAATCCAAAAATATTTGATGAATTTTATGATTTAAAAGAAATGGATAAATTAAATATGTTAAATGAGGCATTAAATAATAAAATTGAACTAGAAAATACAAATACTTATAAAAAAATAACCGAAGGAAGGAAATAAATATGAAGAAAATATTATTAGTAATTACAATATTTATGAGTGTTATATTATTAAGTGGTTGTGACAATAAAAAAGCAATTGAATTTAAAGAAGATTATGAAAAAATAAATGGACAAGAAAATTCATCTGGAAAAATTCATCGTAGTGTTTCAATAGATAAAAATAATCCTTTTGAGGAAGTATCTTTAAGTGATATAGTTAATAAGATTAATAATAAAGAAACTTTTTATGTATATTTTGGTTCAAGATTGTGTCCTTGGTGTAGATCTACAATAGAAAAAGCAATTGAAGTATCAAAAAAACATAATATAAAGAAAATATATTATGTTGATATTTGGGATGATAATGGTAAAGAGTTATTTAGAGATGTATATAAATTAGAAAATAATGTTCCAATAAAAACCCAAGATGGTAGCCAAGATTACTATAAACTTTTAAATATTTTTGGAGATAAACTTAGAGATTATAATTTAACTGATGATAATAAAAATGATGTATTAGTTGGAGAAAAAAGAATATATGCTCCAAATTATATGTATATTAAAGAAGGTACATTAATTAAATTAACTACTGGAAAATCTGATAAACAAAAAGATTCTCGTGGTGAATTAACTGAGGAAATATTAAGAGAAGAGGAAGAAAAATTTAACGAATTTTTTAATAATTAATATGAATAGATGTAGTTGGTGCAATTTAAAAAATAATAATTATGTTAAATATCATGATGAAGAATGGGGTGTCTTAAATTTAGATGATGATTATTTATTTGAGATGCTAATATTAGAATCTTTTCAAGCAGGACTTTCTTTTGAATGCATACTTAATAAAAGAGATTCATTTAAAAAAGCATATGATAATTTTAATTTAGATATTATTTGTTTATATGATGATAAAAAAATTCAAGAATTATTAAATAATAAGGATATAATAAGAAATAGATTAAAGATAAATGCTAGCATTAATAATGCTAAAATATTTAAAAAGATTAAAGAAGAATTTAATGGTTTTAATAATTATTTAAAAACATATATAAATAATCCAATTAATGAAATAAATAAAACTACCAATAAAATATCGGATGAAATATCTAAAGATCTAAAAAAAAGGGGAATGAAATTTGTTGGTAGTATAATAATATATTCCTATTTACAAGCTATTGGATTAATTGATTCACATGAAAAAAATTGCTTTTTATATAAAAAGTAATTTTTATTTGGACGTTTAATATGGTTGTTTAATTATAAAATTAATAATATATATTAAAAGGTGATAAAAAAATGCAAAATATTATATTAAGATTTTATGGTTTGGGATATGATAATATTAATCAAGCCAATGTTTTAATATACGATAAAAATAACTGCTTAATAGTAAATAAAAAAACATATAATAATAAACTTAATCTTTGTTTAAAAACTAATCAAAAGTATAAATTAATAGCTAAATCAAATTTTGGAACTATTAATACTTATTTTTATGTAAATAATTATTTAAATACTTATTCATTTATATTTAATTATGCTTTAATAAATCAAAATTATAAACGTAGTAGTATTATCACTTTTTTATTAACTGATTATTATTATAATAATCTGCCAATAGAAAGAGGGAATTTATTATTATGGCAAAGATAATAACTATTTTAAATGGTGAAGGTAGTCAAAACATACTTAATGGAAGTTATAGTGTTGAAGCAAGTGTTGATGGCTACAATAATTCATCTATTAGTCCATCAACTGTAAATGTAGTAGAAGGAACAAATAATTATGCTTTTACAATATCAGCAAATGGTACTTTAACTCTTCATGTAAGTGATGATGGAACATCAACAGGCAATCCAATAGTTGGAGCAATATTTGTTAGAACAGATTCATCTGGAACTGAATATGGAGATCCAATTACTTCAAATAGCGAAGGTAATGCTATATTTGAAAATGTTCCATATGCACAAGATGATGCACCAACAATTTATTTTAAACAAACAGCTTCAGATTCTGAACATGAATTTAATAATCAAGTTCAAAGTATTACAATGAATTCGGATGCACAAACACAAGAAATTCAAAATTCAGTGCCAGCTCTTAGAACATTTACTTTAACAGATGCTAACTATGAAAATCTACCAATAGATAATGGAACAATAACTTTAAATTAAAAAATTACACATTATTGTGTAATTTTTATTTTGAAAGTTTAATTAATGTTTTAAAAAACTTATAGATATAATAAAATACTAATATAAAACTTAATGACATAAATATTATTCCTAGAAAAGCATCATATCTTAATAAATTATAACCTAAAGAAAATGATCCTATTACTAAAAATAAATATAAAATAACTGTAGCAATAGCTAAATATACTTTCCAAATACTAAGTATATCTTCATTATTTATATCTTCAAAAAAAGTTTCTAAAATAACATTAGATATTTTCATATTAATTTCTTCCTTCCTTTTTAATTAATTTAGCATGTAATACTACTTTTTCACTGTCGCTATAGCAAGTAGATAAAGTTAGTATTTTATCATCTTCTTCAATATTTGTATTAAAATTAAATTTACTTCTTGAAATAAGAGTATTTGCTAAATTTATAAATTCTTTATTATTTGAAAATTTAACTTGAATATAATCATTAGTAGTTAAAATAGTATAAACACTAAAAACTTGCCATAAAGTATTTTCTTTTTCAGTTGATAATTTTATTACATAATTATTATCATTATTTAACCAACCATTAGTTAATATATTTTTTAAAGAACCAAACATTGTACCATTAACTCTTGAGTGAGCATAAATAATAGTATTTTTATCTAAATCAGATATATTATTACGATAATCTAAAAATACCCATCCAGCATGATTATCTTTTTTATAAAATGAATGTTCTAGATAATAATCATTATTATTTGTTTGAACAAAAGGATAATTAATATTAGTACCATTAACTTGAATCCATCCAACAGTATCACTATTAGTTTCTTTTAAATTTTTAAAATCTACATTGATTAAATTCATCTTAATATATTTCCAATATAAATCATCACTTTTAACTTTGTTTTTTATTATTTGAGTTTTATCAGAATCTTGTACTTCTTCAATTTTAGTTATTTCTTCGATTTTATTAACTTCATCATCAATTGATTTATTATCCTTAAACCAACCAAATATATTAGCTAATGAAAAAATAAAAATTCCAAAAAAGATTAAAAAAATAATAATAGTAATAATTCTTTTTTTATTTTTATCCCTTTTCATGAATTCATCTCGTTTCTTTTTTTTATATTATATCTATTAATGTTTACTATGTCAAAAACACTTGATAATTTATTAAAAAAATATTATAATTTAATACGTAAAGCAATTGATGAAGACGGCAAATAATTAAGTTTTAAGAGAGTCTATGGTAGCTGTAAAATAGATAAACAATATTATTTGTAGATCACTTCTGATGTGACTAAAAGATAAGTTTAGTACGATTAATACACGTTACGTATATAAGTGCATGAATAATAACTCATGAATTAAGGTGGTACCACGGAGTAACTTACTTCGCCCTTAAATTCATTGAGTTTTTTTATTTATTTGAAAGGGTGAAAACAATGTTTAAAGAATTAGACAAAAGAAAAGTTAATGAAGTAGAAAGTGATATCTTAAAGTTTTGGAAAGATAATAAGATTTTTGAAAAATCTATTGAAAATAGAAACGGAAAAAAAGATTTTGTTTTTTATGATGGACCAATATATGCTAATGCTAAACCTGGTATTCATCATGTTTTAGCTAAATCTATTAAAGATTCATTTACTAAATATAAAACAATGCAAGGATATAGGGTATTAAGAAAAATTGGACTTGATACTCATGGACTTCCAATTGAAGTAAATGTTGAAAAAAAATTAGGTTTTAATGGTAAACAAGATATTGAAAAATTTGGTGTAGAAA
This sequence comes from uncultured Mycoplasmatota bacterium, assembly GCA_947165285.1. Classification (GTDB taxonomy): domain Bacteria; phylum Bacillota_I; class Bacilli_A; order RF39; family UBA660; genus RUG12834. The sequence continues at coordinate 258,796 of CAMUZS010000001.1, read as the reverse complement.
ACTTTTGCAAAGAATGTAATAAGAATACTGCACTTAATATTGATGAAGTAAATAAAGTAACTGATATGATGGGACAATTTATTGACTGTGAAAATCCATATGTTACATGTTCTAATGAATTTATTGAATCAGAGTGGTGGATTATCAAAGAAATGTTTAAGAAAGACTTAATATATTATGGTAATAAAATACTTTGGTATTGTCCAAGATGTGGTACAGAACTATCTGCTAATGAAGTTGCACAAGGATATCAAGAAGATCCAGTTAACTCAATTATTTTACCATTTAAAAAAAGTGATGAAGATGCTTACTTTTTGGTTTGGACAACAACACCATGGACTTTAATGGCAAATGTAGCACTTTGTGTTAATCCAAAATACAATTATGTTAAAGTTGAATCTCAAGGATACAAATTTATCTTATGTGAATCATTAGTTAATAAAGTATTAGGTGAAGATGTAAAAGTTTTAGAAACTTATAAAGGTATAGATTTAGTCGGATTAAAATATGATCAATTCTTACCATTTATTAATGTTGAAGGTAAAGCTTTTGAAGTTTTAGCAGATGAATATGTAACTGATAGTGATGGAACAGGTATTGTTCATATTGCACCTGCATTTGGTGAAGATGATAATCGTGTTGCAACACAAAATAATATAGCATTTGTTAATCCTGTTGGAAGTGATGGATGTTATATTGAAGGACCATGGAAGGGAAGACTTGTAACAGATTCTGAACTTGAAATAGAAATTATTAAATATTTAAAAGAAAATGATAAGTTATTCAAAAAAATTAAATTAACTCACGATTATCCACATTGCTGGAGATGTAAGAGTGCATTAATTTCTTATCCAAAACCAGCATGGTATGTTGCTACAACTAAATATAAAGATAAAATTATTGAAGCAAATAATAAAATTAATTGGTATCCAACATATGTTGGTGAAAAACGTTTTGCTAACTGGTTAGATAACATGGTGGATTGGGGAATATCAAGATCTAGATATTGGGGATGTCCTCTTCCAATTTGGAAAAATGAAGAAAGTGGAGAACTTTATTGTGTAGGATCAAGAGAAGAACTTCAAGAACTAGCAATTGAAGATATTGATGTATCTAATTTAGAATTACATAGACCATATATTGATAATATTCATATTAAATCACCTAATACTGGAGATACTTTAACAAGAGTTGAAGATGTACTTGATGTGTGGTTTGATTCAGGTTCTATGCCATATGCTCAATTTCATTATCCATTTGAAAATAAAGAATTATTTGAAAGTCAATTTCCAGCAGATTTTATTGCTGAAGGAGTAGATCAAACTAGAGGATGGTTTTATGTACTTTTAGTTATATCAACTATAATTTCAGGAAAGTCTTGTTTTAAAAATGTTGTGGTTAATGACATGGTACTTGATGGTAAGGGTAAAAAAATGTCTAAATCTACAGGTAATATTGTAGATCCAGTTAATGAATTAACTACATTTGGTGCTGATAATGTAAGATGGTATATGATGTATGCATCTCCTGTTTGGACACCACTAAAATATGATAGTGAAGGAATTAAAGAAGTACACTCTAAATTCTTTAATCCATTTAAAAATACTTATTCATTTTTTCAAACATATGCAAATATTGATGGTATAGATATTAATAATTGTAATGTTGATATAAAAAATAGAGAAGATATCGATAAATGGTTATTATCTAAATATAATAAATTAGTTAAAAATGTTACTAAATATTATGATGAATATGATTTAAATCTAGTTGCTAGAGAAATTACTTCATTTGTTTCAGATGACTTATCTAATTGGTATATAAGAAGAAATAGAGATAGATTCTGGGCATCAGAATTAGATGATTCTAAAAAGGCAGTATATCAAACTACATATGAAGTATTAGTTGGATTATGTAAATTATGTGCTCCAATTATTCCATATACTACTGAAGAATTATATAGAGATTTAACTAATGAATTATCAGTTCATTTAAGTGATTTTCCAACATGTAATGAATCTTTAATTGATGAAAAAATTGAAGAAAAAATGGATTTAGTTAGAGATTTAATTTCTACTGGTAGATATGTAAGAGAAGAAAATAAAATAAAGGTAAGACAACCACTTAAAGAAATCTTAATAAATGGTGAATATGAGAGTCTTTTAGGAGACTTAACAAGTTTAATTAAGGAAGAATTAAATGTTAAAAATGTAGTATTTGTTAAAGATTTATCTACTTATATGAACTTTAATATTAAACCAAACTTTAAAGAAGTTGGAAAAACTTTTGGACCAAAAATTAAAGATTTTGCTTCGATGTTACAAGAACTTTCAAGGGAAGATGAAACAAAACTTCTTAATAATGAAGATATAGTTGTTAAATTTGATGGAAGTGATTTAACATTAACACCAAATATGGTTGATATTAGAATTGAAGCTAAAGAAGGCTTTAATGTTGGAATGCAAAATAATAAATTTGTTATTTTAAATACTGAAGTAACTGATGAACTTTTCTTAGAAGGTTTAGCAAGAGAAATTGTATCTAAAGTACAAAATTTAAGAAAAAATAAAGAATTTGATATTATGGATAGAATTAACTTATATTATTATGGCGATGAAATTGTAAATGAATGTTTTGAAAAATATAAAGAATTAATAAAAACTGAAACACTAACTAAAGAAATCATTAATAAAGAACAAGGAGAAAGTGTTGACATTAATGGACATAATGTTAAAATAGATGTTGAAAAAATTAATTAGTGGGGAGTTTAAATGAAAAAAATTAATTTAGATAGTATTATTTCACAATCATTTGATGAAAAAGATGAAGTAAATACATTTAAAAATAAATGCTTAGAATATGAAAAATTAATAATTAGCAAAAAGGATTCTTTAAAAAAAATTGATCAAATCAAGGATTATTATGATAAAAAAAGAGATACTAATTTTTCTTTAATAACACAAAAATATATAAATTATAAAAATAATAATCCTGATTTATTAAATTCATTTTTACTTGAAGAACCATTGTTTAGTGAATATTTAGATGAAGACGATTATGTGGATGTATTAAATAGTAGAATAAAAAATCTGTTGAGAAATGATATTAATTTATATGATTTGCAAAAAGGAGGTAAATGTTATCACCAATTTGCAATATTAAATGATAAATTACTTTGTACTAAGTGTTCTTTAAATGAAAATGATATTATATTTAATGATGATGAAGAATTAAAATTTTTTATAAAAACTGCTAAAGAACAAGGAATGTATATTGGAAAAATTACAGATGATGATTTACCACTTTTAGAATTATTAAAATTAGATAATGATGATTTAAAAAGTAGTTCAGATAATAAAGAAATAGCAAATATATATCATAAATACATTAAAGAAGCCAGAAAATTAGATGATTGTAGATATGATAAATCAATTTTTGATAAAGAAAAATCTCAAGAATTAATATCAAAAATTCATGAAGACATAAAAAAAATAATAAATGAAGAGTATTCTAATTTAGAAATACATAAATTAAAATTAGAAGAGGCATTTACTGCATATGTTGAAATATTAATATTATCAGGTAAATCAATACCATTAATATATTCCATTATTGATAAAAATAATATTGAAGTTTTAGCAAAAGCAATTGATCATTTAAATAATCATAAAGAATTACTTACATATTTTGAAAATGTATATGATGAGAAAAACTTTGATAGAATATATACAACTATACCAGAAATTAATAAAAAAATATTATCAATGAAAAGAAGATAGTTGTAAAAATAATAAAAAATGTTATAATAAGAATATAAATCTATAATGAAAGATTAGTAATATATATTATATTTATAGAGAATCTATGTTTGGTGGAAATAGATAATAAAGTATATATGAATCTACTTTCTAGAGTTGTTAATAGCAACCGGATTATTCCGTTATCTAAATTAAGTTAATAAAAGGATGGTACCGTCATATTATGACTCCTTATGGTATTGTCTTTTTTTGTTTTATGGAGGTAATATGAGAAGTATTAAAGTTGGAGGTTTATATAAACATTTTAAAGGACATATTTATAAAGTTATTGCGATTGGATATGATTCAGAAAAATATGATGAAAAAAATCCGGATAATTGTAAATTAGTAGTATATGAAAGTATTGATGATAAAAAGGTATGGATAAGACCATATGATATGTTTAATTCAATTGTTGATAGAAAAAAATATCCAAATGTTAAACAAGAATATAGATTTGAAGAAATAAAGGAGAGATAAAAATGATAGATATTAAATTAATAAGAGAAAATAAGGATTTAGTTAAGGAAAATATTAAGAAAAAATTTCAAGATGAAAAAATAGCACTTGTTGATGAAATATATGATTTAGATATAAAAGCAAGAGAAATGCAAACAAAAGGAGATAATTTAAAAGCTGATAAAAATAAATTGTCTAAAAGTATTGGTACTTTAATGCAAGAAGGTAAAAAACAAGAGGCTGAAGAAGTAAAAAAACAAATTGCAAAAAGTAGTATAGAAATACAAAGTATTGATGAAGAATTACCTAAAATTCAAGAAGAAATCAAGAAAAAAATGATGGTTATACCAAATATTATTGCAGATGATGTTCCTATTGGAAAAGATGATAGTCAAAATGTTGAAGCTCAAAAATTTGGTGATCCAATAGTTCCAAGTTATGAAATACCATACCATGGAGATATCTTATATAATTTAAATGGATTAGATAAAGATGCATCTGGTAGAACTTCAGGTGAAGGATTTTATTATTTAATGGGAGATATAGCAAGACTTCATTCAGCAATGATTTCTTATGCTAGAGATTTTATGATAGATAATGGTTTTACTTATTGTATTCCACCATTTATGATAAGATCTGATGTTGTTACTGGCGTAATGTCATTTTCTGAGATGGAGGCTATGATGTATAAAATTGAAGGAGAAGATTTATATCTTATAGGTACATCAGAACATTCGATGATTGGCAAATTTAAAGATCAAATATTAAAAAAGGAAAATTTACCATATACTATGACATCTTATTCACCATGCTTTAGAAAAGAAGGTGGAGCACATGGACTTGAAGAAAGAGGAGTTTATCGTGTACATCAATTTGAAAAGCAAGAAATGGTTGTTATTTGTGAACCAGAAAATAGTGATGAATGGTATGAAAAAATGTGGAAGATGACAGTAGATTATTTTAGATCACTTGATGTACCTGTTAGAAAACTTGTATGTTGCTCTGGTGATTTAGCAGATCTTAAATATAAATCTTGTGATATTGAGGCTTGGTCTCCAAGACAACAAAAATATTTTGAAGTTGGATCTTGTTCAAATTTAACTGATGCTCAAGCAAGAAGACTAGGTATTAGAGTAAAAGGTGAAAAAGATAATTATTTTGCTCATACATTAAATAATACAGTTGTTGCTTCTCCTCGTGGATTAATAGCAGTAGTTGAAAACAATTATCAAGAAGACGGATCAATATTAATACCTAAAGTATTACAACCATATATGGGTGGAAAAGAAAAAATTGAACCTAATAAATAGTATATTTTAATATACTATTTTATTTTGTAACAAAAATGTCACAAAAAATGTTGATTTTATTAATATTTTATGTTATTATATCTAACCAATAAGAAAAGGGGTACATTTTGGTATGGAAGAATTAGATATAAAAGAATTATTTAAGTATTTTATTAAAAAGATATGGGTTGTTTTTATTATAACATTCTTGGTTGTTGGTTTAGGGACTTTATATAGTTTATATATTAAAATTCCTATGTATAAATCAACTACATCTGTAATTTTAGCAAATGATCAAACAATAACACAAAGTGATTTAACACTTTATCAAAAGTTAATTAATACATATACACAAATAGTTACAAGTAAAAATGTTTTAAATAAAACAATAAGTGATTTAAATTTATCATATAATTATGACGAATTAAAAAAGCATGTTAGTGTTTCTGCATTAACTGATACAGAAATTATTACAATTTCTGTAACAGATGAAAGTTCAACTAAAGCAAGAGATATTTCAGAAAATATTGCTGATAATTTTAGTAAAGAAGTATATAAAATATATGATTTAACTAATGTTTCAGTTTTAGATAAAGCAGAAGTTTCAGATACACCATATAATTATAATATTGTAAAAGAAGAAATAATATATTCTGCAGCTGGAGTATTACTTGGATTTGCATACTTATTCTTATTATATTATTTTGATAGAAATGTAAAAAATAAAGAAGAAGTTGAAGAAAAATTACAATTACCAATAATGGGTAGTGTAAGAGATTGTTCAAAAGAATTAAAAAATAAAAATAATAAAGATAAAATATTATTAAGTGATTTTCCAAGATCTGGATTTGTTGAAGATGTTAAAACTATTAGAACTAATTTAGATTTTTCAGGAATGGATAAAAAGATTAATAAATTATTAATTACATCATCTATTCCAGGTGAAGGAAAGAGTTTTATTTCTTCAAATTTAGCTATTTCTATAGCACAAAATAATAAAAAAGTACTATTACTTGACTGTGATTTAAGAAAAGGTGTTGTACATAGAAAATTTAATATAAAAAATATTGGTTTATCTAATTTAATTGCTAAAAAAGATATTGATAATATATCAAGTTATATAAATAGTACAAATATTAATAATTTAGATGTTATCACAAGAGGTATTGTACCTCCTAATCCATCTGAATTATTAAATAGTAATACATTTAAAGTAATATTAAAAAAACTAGAAGAAATGTATGATTTTATAATATTAGATGGTACTCCAATAACTAATTTACCAGATTCATTAATTGTTTCAGGTTTAGTTGATAAAACTTTAATAGTTTCTACAATAGGTTATACTCCTTTAGAACTATTAAAAAATACTAAAAAATCTTTAGATAATGTTAATGCCTCACTTGCTGGAGTTATAGTAAATAAAGTTCCAGTATCTAAATCAGGATATTATTATTCATCTTATAAATATGAATAGTTATATAGATTTTCATAGCCATATTTTATATGGTATAGATGATGGTGCAAGAACTATTGAAGAAAGTATTAGTATTATAAAAAAATTAGTTAAAATTGGTTTTAAAGAAATTGTATTAACACCACATTATAGACAACCATATTTTAAAAATAATAAAGAAAAACAAAAGGTGTTAAAAGAATTAAATAAAGAATTAAAAGATTTAAAAATAGATGTAAAATTATATTTAGCTAATGAAGTAGCTATTACAACAAATATAATAAAATTAATTAAAGATAAACAAATTTCTTTATTAAATAATTATTTGTTTTTAGAATTACCATTTAATTCAAAAATACATAATTTAGAAAAAATAATATATGAACTACAAGAAAATAATATAAATATAATATTAGTTCATCCAGAGAGATATTCATACTTTACTAAAGAAGATTATCAAAAATTAATTGATTTAGATATATTATTTCAAGTTAATTATGAAAGTATTTCAGGAAAGTATGGAAATGATGCAAAGAAAAAAGTAAAATATTTATATAAAAATAATTTGGTTGAATTTATATCATCTGATATACATCATGAAAATTCAAATTTTTATAAAATATTTTCAAAAGTAGAAAGAAAAATTATAAAGATAGTTGGAATAGAAAAATATAAAGATTTAACATATAATAATATGAAAAAAATTATTGATTAATTTCAATAATTTTTTTGACTAAATATCTATATTATGGTATTATTTTTAAGACGAAAAGAGATGAGTATTATGCAAAATTTATCTGAACAAGAAATTGTAAGAAGACAAAAATTAGATGAAATTAAAAAAATCTGTAATCCTTATCCATCAAAATTTGAAACAACTCATACAATTAAAGAAGCAAGAGAATTAAGCGATGGAACACAAGATGTGCGTATTGCTGGTCGTATGATGTTTGCTAGAAAAATGGGTAAATTATCATTTGTTAGAATTAGAGATATAGAGTCTTCTATTCAATTAAAATTAGAAGTTGATGTAATTGGTGAAGAACAATATGATTTCTTTAAAAAATTAATAGATACTGGAGATTTTATCGGAGCAATTGGTGAAATAATTACTACTCAAACAGGAGAAAAATCATTAAGTGTTAAAGAATTAGTTTTTTTAGGAAAAGCACTTAGACCACTTCCTGAAAAGTTTCATGGATTAACTGATACTGAAATTAAATATCGTGAAAGATATGTAGATTTAATAATGAATGAAGATTCACGTGAATTATTTTTAGGAAGATCAAAATTTTATTATTTCTTAAGAAATTTTATGAATGATAACAAATTTTTAGAAGTTGAGACTCCTATAATTCAAACAGCAGTATCTGGAGCATCTGCTAAACCATTTTTTACTCATCATAACGCTTTAGATTTAGATTGTAATTTAAGAATAGCTCCAGAGTGTTATTTAAAAGAATGTAATGCAGCTGGATTTGAAAGAGTATATGAAGTTGCTAAATGTTTTAGAAATGAAGGAATGGATCCTCAACATTTACAAGAATTTACTCAAATTGAATGGTATGCATCTTATTGGGATTTTGAAGATAATATAGAATTTTTCCAAAAATTCATGAAAGAAACAGCAATGTATTTAAAAGGAACAACACAAATTACAATAGGTGATAAAACTATAGATTTAGCTACACCTTATAAAAGAATAAATTATGTTGAAGAATTAACTAAAGAATTAGGATTTGATTTTATTAATATAGAAGATCCTGAAGTTCTAAGAAGTAAAATAATTGAATCATCTAAATTTAGTGCTTCTGATTTAGCTGAGTGTAATTCTGTTGCACAGTTGATAGATTTTTGTTATAAGAGATTAATAAGAGCAAATATATTTGAACCAACTATTATGTACAATTATCCAGCAGTACTAAAACCACTTGCTAGAAGAAATGATGAAGATAATAAAGTGGTTGATGTATTCCAAGTAATAATCGCTGGAGCAGAAATATGTAATGCATATTCAGAACTTGTAAATCCAAAAATTCAAAGAGAAAATTTTGAAGAACAATTAAAACAAAAAGCACAAGGTGACGATGAAACAATGGATTTGGATGAAGGCTATTTAAGTGCTATGGAACAAGGTATGCCTCCAATTTCTGGACTTGGTGTTGGAATAGATAGATTAATGATGCTTTTATATAATGCACAAAGTGTAAGAGATGTTGTATTGTTCCCAATAATGAGACCTGAAAATAATACTAGTGAAAACTAGTATTTTTTTGATATAATATTTTTGGTGGTAAATATGTTAATAATAGGATCACATGTAGGATTTAAAAAAGATCAATTACTAGGATCTGTTAAAGAAGCACTTTTATATAATGCAAATACATTTATGTTTTATACTGGTGCACCTCAAAACACATTAAGAAGTCAAATAAATGATAATTATACTAATGAGGCACTTTTATTAATGAAAAAAAATAATATTGATATTAATAATGTAATATGTCATGCACCATATATTGTTAATCCTGCAAGTAATGATAAAGATAAACAAGAATTTGCTATTAATTTTATAACAAATGAATTAAAAAGATGTGAACAACTTGGAATAAAAAATATTGTATTACATCCTGGATCTGCTGTAAATGAATCAAGAGAGGATGCTATAAAAAATATTATATTTGTATTAAATAGTGTTTTAAAACATAATATAAATGTAAAAATTTTAATAGAAACAATGGCTGGTAAAGGAAATGAAATGGGGATTACAACGTTAGAATTAAAAAGTATTATAGATAATATATCTATTAAAGATAATATTGGTATTTGTTTAGATACATGTCATTTAAATGATGCTGGATATAATTTAAATGAATTTGAAAAATATTTAGATGAATTTGATCAATTAATTGGAATTAATAAAATTGGTTGTGTTCATATTAATGATAGTAAAAACGAGATTAATTCTCATAAAGATAGACACGAAAATATTGGTTATGGAACAATAGGATTTGAAACATTAATTAATATAATTTATAGTACTAGATTAGAAAAAATTCCTAAAATATTAGAAACTCCATATGTTGGAAAAAATGAAAAAGAAAAAATATATCCTCCATATAAATATGAAATAGATATGATAAAAAATAAAAAATTTAATAATAATTTAATAAATGATATAATAAACGATAATGTAAATAATATTAAATAAATTATTGTTTATTACTATTTTAAGTGTTATAATCTTAGGTAAGAAGGAGTGAGAAAAAATGATTCAAAAAAGGGATATTGTTGTAGCTATAATTTTAACAATAGTTACTTGTGGTATTTATGGTATTTATTGGTTTATTGTTATGACTGATGATGTTAAAAAAGCTGCTAATGATGATACTTTCCAATCAGGAGGTGTAGCATTCTTATTAACACTTATTACTTGTGGAATCTATGGTATTTATTGGGCATACAAAATGGGTGAATTAATGAAAAAAGCTCAACAAGAACATGGTTTAGAAGTAAAAGATAATGCTGTTTTATTCCTAGTACTAGATATAATTGGTTTTAGTATTATTGTTTATGTTTTAGTACAAGCTGATCTTAATAAAATCGCTGAAAAGGGAGCTAATTAATAAGCTCTTCTTTTATTTATGAAAAAATATCGTAATGTATTAATCTTTTCAGCCATTGTTATTGTATATTTTATTTTAGGTTTAGTTTTTAAAGTTGAAATAAATTGTCCAATTCATGAAATTTTTCATGTTTATTGTCCAGGATGTGGAGTAACAAGAATGTTGATTGCACTTTTTACTGGAAATATATATCAAAGTTTTAGATATAATCCACTATTATTTATTATGTTTCCTTTCTTTATATTTTTCTTTATAGAAAATATAATTAGTATAAAAAAAGAAAGAAAACCACTTTATTTAAAAATAAGTGATAAATTTTGGATAATGATATGTATATTATTAATTATATATGCAATATTAAGAAATATATTTCCAATACTTGCACCAACAACAATATAAGAGATTTTATCTCTTTTTTTATTGTATTTTATAAAATAAATGATATAATATTTCATCAGTTAGGAGAATTATGTATGGAAGATAAAATAATATTTGAAGTAGAAGATTTTCAAGAAATAGTAAATGATATTAAAGAATTATATTGTATAAATGCTAATCAAGAATTACTTTCATATAAATTAAAAAAAGCTTTTTTAATGTTAGCTAAAAACAATAATACTTTAATAAAACAAAAGTATGAATATATAATTTATTCTTTATATTATGATATAGTCGAAGATGGAGAGTTATGTACTAAATATGATTTAGAAATTGACTATCTTTTACAAATGATTGGTTTTAAAAATAAGGATGAATATTTTAAAAAAGAAGTTGATATAAAAAAAGTACAAATGGATAAAATACGTTTAGAAGAAGAAATAAAAAATACTTATGGAAGAAAAAAATAAAAAGAGATTAGAATCTCTTTTTATTTTGTATGGATATCAATTTGTTTATATGGAACTTGTATTTTATTTTGCTCTAATACTTGAAGTATAGTTCTAATAGTTTGTCTTCTAATAGCTATTTTATTAGCTGGATCACATGAAACCATTATTTTATAATCAATTGATGATTCAGATAAATTTTGAACTCCTTTATATTCAGTTTCAATTACTTTATCTATTTTTTTAACTTCATCAACAATTTCATTTAATACTTTTTCAGCTTTTTCTAATTTTAATTCATATGGAAGTGGAACATCTAAATATATAGTTTTAGAAATAACTTCGACTTTTTCTATATTTCTATTTGCAATTGATACAATATTATCAGTATATATATCTTTTATTTTAGTAGTTTTAATTCCAAGTTCTATAACTTTTCCTACATATGTTTCAAATTTAATTATATCTCCAACTTTAAAATAGTTTTCAGATATTAAAGAAATACCTCTAAATATATCTTTTAAAAAATCTTGTAAAGCTAAACCTACAATAACTGATGCAACTCCAACACCAGCTAGCATGGATGATACATCTATACCATTTACTTGTAATACAATTAATATTATAAATAAAACATATACTATTTTTAAAACACTTCTAAAAACTGAAAAATATGTATTTTTTTTATATAGTTTACCTTTATTCATAAAATACTTTATAATTTCATAAATAATAATACCTACAATTATTATAATAATTGAATGTATTAGATTATCAATATTAATATTCATAAACACACTTCTTTCTTATTAATAATTATATCATTATTATTATAATTATTTTTTATATCAATACTAAATATACATTAATTTTACACTAAAAAAAATACACAAATAGTGTATTTAAATATTATATTTTTTTCGATATTTATTAATTAATAAATCTATTTTAATAAAGTTTTCTTCACTTAACTTATCTTTATATTTTTCGATATTAAAATCATTTGGATTATTTAAAAGATATTCATGATTCTTCTTAATAAATGAATATATAAAATTTAATTCATTTTCAGATAAAATAATATTATTATTTATTGCAAATTTATTTAAATCATCAATAGATAACTTTTGTATATAATTATGTATTAAATATTTTATAATAATCACCCTAATATATTGTATGAAAATAAATTAATTTTAAATACTAATAATGGTGATATTATGAAAAAAATTCCTTATTTAATATCAATATTATTATTTTTAATACCACTTTATAAAATTATGGATATTAAGATTATTAACAATCATTTATATCAAGAAATATATTTAAGTAAAAGTAATAATATAATTCATGGTCAAACTCCAAAAAGAGGAAGAATATTAGATAGAAATGGAGAAGTTTTGGTAGATAATCAAACAATATATAATTTAGTTTATCGTAAAATAAATAATATAAATATTAATGAAGAATATGAAATAGCAAAAGAAATAACAAAAACTTTTGATTTAAGTGACTTAGCAACAACGGATGAATTAAAAAAATTCTATATAATGAATTATGATACAAATTATTTATTAACTGATGAAGAAAAAGAAAATTATAAATTTCGTAAAATTACAAATGATGATATTTATGAAAAAAGATATCAAAGAATTGATGATGAATTACAAGTATTTAATGATGATGATAAAAAAAATATACACACATTTTTTTTAATGAATGTAGGATATAATTCTGATACAAAAATAATTAAACAAGATGTTTCATTTGATTTATGTGCAACAATTGAAGAAAAAAATTTATTAGGTGTAAGTTGTGATTTGTCATGGAAAAGAGTAATAAAATATCCTATCTTGGAAAATATTTTAGGTAAAGTTGGTAAAATACCATTTGAGACAAAAGATAAATTTTTAAATAATGGCTATATTTCAACTGATATTGTTGGAATATCAGGTTTAGAGGAATACTATGATAATGAATTAAAAGGGGTAAAAAGTATTTATAAAGTCGATAGTAATAATAATATTGAAAAAATTAGTGATGAAATACCAGGAAAAGATTTAGTATTATCAATTGATATAAATATAGAACAAAAAATATATGATGTTTTAAAAGAATACTTAGAAAAAGCAGAAAAATTTAAAAATACTCAATTTTATAATCACGCTTATATAATTATTAGTAATCCAAATAATGGAGAAATATTAGGCTTAATGGGACTTCAAAAAGATAAAATAAATAATGAAATAATTTATAAAGATATATCTAATAAAACAATGATATCATCTTATACAGTTGGTTCATTAGTTAAGGGTGCATCACATACTGTAGGTTATTTAAATAATTTAATTGAAGTAGGTAAAAAAATTAATGATTCATGTGTTAAATTGTATAGTATTCCTGCAAAATGTTCATTTAAAAGATTGGGATATATAGATGATATATCAGCGTTAAAAATGTCTTCGAATTATTACCAATTTATTACCGCTATTAAATCAACAGGAAATAATTATAAAAATAATATGAAACTTGAAGTAACTGAAGATAATTTTAATTTATATAGAGATACTTTTAAAAAATATGGACTTGGATCAACAACAGGAATTGATTTTTCAAAAGAATCTTTTGGTATCAAAGGAGAAAAAGTTGCTCCAGATTTATTATTAAATCTATCTATTGGTCAATATGATACTTATACACCACTTCAATTAACATCTTATATAAATACGATAGCAACATCTGGAAAAAGATATAAACTATCATTTAAAAAAGATAGAAAGGAATTAATTGATGAAGTAAATTTAGATAATGAATATATGAAAAGAATTCAAAAAGGTTTTTATGAAGTAGTTAATTCTGGTACAGGAAGAGGTTATACAAATAAAAAATATAATGCAGCTGGAAAAACAGGAACTGCTCAAACGTTTTATAATGATAAAATAATAAGTATTAACCAATCATATATTATGTATGCACCATATGATAATCCAAAATATTCAATAGTAGTTGTTAATCCAAATATATCATATGAAGATGGAAAAAATAATTATTTAGCTCCGATTAATCAAATGATGTCAAAAAGTATAAGTGATTATTTATTTGAAAATTATTAAAAAAAATATATATTTATGATACAATTATAATAGGTGAATGCGTATGGCAAAGAAAAATAGTAAAAAGATCTTAGAACAAGAAGAAATTCGTAATGAAATAGAAAAAGAAATGGATCTAAGTGAAAGTATTGATTTAAACTATTTAGAAGAATCTTTCGAAGAAAAACAACCATCTAAAATGACAAGAGTTAAAAAAAATAAAAAAATAGCTGATGAAATAGAAAAAGAATTAGAAAGTTTAGATGAATTTGAAAATGATAATACTAAAGATAATAGTAATCAAATAGATGAAATATTAATATCAAGTGAAGAAAAAATGCCAATTAAAAACAATAAAAAGAAGAAGATAAAAAAAGAAAAAAAATTAGAAGAAGAAATAAATGAAAAACTAGAAAGCTTAGATGAATTTGAAAATAAAACAATAGATGTTAATGAAGATAGTTCATTAATAAAAAAATCTACTAAGAAAAAAAGTGTTAAAAAAGAAAAAAAATTAGAAGAAGAAATAAATAAAAAATTAGAAAGCTTAGATGAATTTACAAGTAAAAAAAATGATAATAAAATAGTTGAAAAGAAAAAAGAAGTAAATAATTCTTCAACAGAAAAAAAAGAAGTAAGAAAGCCAAAATTATTTGATTATATTATAGCTATTGCTATAGTTTCTTGTATATGTGTTTTTATATATAATAAATTTATTAAAATTTCTGATTATAAAAATATTGAAAGTTTTGATGTTATTGAAAATGATAATAGTGATAATAATGAAAAATTAAAACAAATAGGATTAGAAAAGTTTTATTTTATGAATTCTAAATATAATGTTGGAACTAATGATTTATTGTTTTTTAAAAATGAAAAAATAGAATTTAGAAATCTTAAATACGATGATAAATTAAGTATTGCATATAATGCTTTATCCACAGAGGATAAAAATATAACTGGTTCAATAACAGATGAGTGTTTAAAAACATCTATAAATATTAATAATTATCCACAAGAATGTTATAAAGAAGAATTTGATAAGAATTTAATTATTGAAAAATTAAAACAATATTTTGGAAATAATGTTGATGTAACATTTTCTGATTTTAATCCTACTGGAAGTATAAAATGTATATTTAATGGTGATAAATGTAATTGTTATAATATACGAAGTGATATCAAACTTTCAGATTTATATACATTAACTAAATTTGATTCTGCTAATTTTGAAAGTAATAAATTAATTATATATTCGTCATTATTAGTTGTTAAAAAAGCAGATATATTTAATGAAGAAGAAAAAGGTATATATAGTGATTTAAATGGAACTGAAAAAATTGATAATTTAGATGTATTTAATAAATATGGTAATTTAACTACAGAAAATATTAATGAATTATTAGATTACTATAAAGATAAAACAACAAAATATAAATCAGTATTTGTTAAAGAAAATAATGATTTTGTTTGGATAAGTACTGAGCCTATAAAATAAGTATTCTTTTATGAGTACTTTTTTTGTTAAAAAAATATAAATTATGTTATAATTACCTTTATAGGAGGCTTTCATGGAAAATTACATAAAAGGTAAAGTTAGACAATTAATATTTGAAAGCGATAAGAATTACAAAATAGGTATTATTAGAATTAAGGAAACAAATGATGAAGAAATGCAAGATTTTTTAAATAAAACAATAACATTTGTTGGGTATTTTGCAGAACTTAATCAAGAAGATAATTATATATTTAAAGGAAAACTAGAGTATAATGATAAATATGGATATCAATATAGAGTTGATAATTATGAGCGTGTCCAAATAAAAGGAAGAGATGCAATTATTGAGTTTTTGTCATCTCCTTTAGTAAAGGGATGTGGAGAAGCTAGTGCTAAAAGTATTGTCGATACATTGGGTGATGATGCAATAAAACTTATTAAAGAAGATATTTCAAATTTATATTTAGTTCCTAAAATGACAGAAAAAAAAGCAATAAAGATTTATGAATCTATAAATAAATATCAAACAACTGATGATATGATTGTTGAATTTAAAAAATTAGGTTTATCAATAAATGAAGCTTTAACTATTATTAATCATTTTGGTAATTCTTCTTTATCAATAATGGAAGATAATCCATATTCTTTAAAAGATTTAATTGATTTTAAAAAGATAGATTTAGCATATTTAAAATCAACTAATTTTGATGTTAATAAAAGAAATCTAGCGTGTATTGAACAGACATTTGTTTATTTAGAAATATCTACAGGAAATACATATTTTAATGAAAATGAAATATTACAAGGATTAAAAGATTATTTTAAAATTGTATTGGATTATAAATCTTTTCAATCATATTTAGATGAATTAATATTTGATGGTACTTTATACCAAGAAGATGATAAATTATTTTTAAATAATACATATTATATGGAAGATTATATTTCAAATAGATTAAAAGAAATAAATTCATATAATGTAACTAAATATAAAATTTTTGATACTGAAATAATAAAATTACAAGAAAAAATAGATGTTACTTATAATGAAGAACAACTAAGTGCAATTAAATCATCACTTGAAAGTAGGGTTAGTATTATTACTGGAGGTCCAGGTACAGGTAAAACAACAATTATAAAAGCAATTACTAATTTGTATTCTAAATTACATAATTTATCTAGTAATGAAATATTTTCACAAATTGCTTTACTTGCTCCAACAGGAAGAGCAAGTAAAAAACTTTCTGAAGCAACTAATCTTCCTGCATCTACTATTCATAGATTTTTAAAATGGAATAAGGAAACTAATGAATTTCAAGTAAATGAATTTAATCCAAATTATCACAAACTAATTATAATAGACGAAACTTCAATGATTGATACATTTTTATTTTATTCATTACTTAAAGGTTTAACAAGAAATATTCAAATAGTATTAGTGGGTGATGCAAATCAACTTCCATCAGTTGGACCTGGATTAATTTTAAATGATTTAATATCTTCAAATATTTTTACTTTTTCACCATTACATCAAATATATAGACAAAGTAATAATTCTTATATCCCTATTCTTGCTAGTGAAATAAAAGATAAAAGCTTATCAGATGATTTTACTACTAAAAAAGATGATTATAATTTTTTAGAAGTTTCATCTAATAATATAAAAGAAAGTTTAAAACAAATATGTCAAATGTGTATTTCTAAGAATTTAAATGAAAAAGATATTCAAGTATTAATTCCAATCTATAAAGGTGAAAATGGAATAGATAATATTAATAGTATATTACAAAATTTATTTAATCCAAAGGATGATAATAAAAATGAAATAAAAATAGGAGATACAATATTTAGAGAAAATGATAAAGTATTACAACTTGTAAATGATATTGATAATAATGTATTTAATGGTGATATTGGATATATTACTTCGATTATTTCAATTAATCATCCAAGAAAAACTGATATTTTTGTGATAGATTTTGATGGAGTAAAAGTCGAATATAAAAAAGAAGATATGAGTAATGTTAAACATGCATATGCTATTTCTATTCATAAATCACAAGGAAGTGAATTTTCACATGTAATAATACCAGTTTCTAAAAATTATAATAGAATGCTCTATAATAAATTAATATATACAGCAGTATCTCGTGCTAAAAAATCACTAGTAATAATAGGTGATTCAAATGCTTTTAAGATGGCTATATTTAATGTTTATTCATCAAATAGAAAAACTAATCTTTTGAATAAATTAATACATAATTATTAATTGATTTGTTAATAATAATTTCAAGAGGTGAAATTATGAAAAAAATGATGTTAGTTGCTGGTATGATGAGTGGTATGGCAATAGCATATATAATGTTTGATAAGAGTGCTAGAAAAATGGTTATGAAAAAGATGGAATGCATACTAAATAGTGCAGATAAAATGATGAAAAATAGCATTGATAATATGATGTAACTTTACAAATTACATATTATTTGCTAAAATACCCGTTTAGAAATGGGGTTTTCATAGTGATAAAAGTATTTGAAGATCAAATAGAATATTTAAATTTTTTAACAAATAAGAATATAGATTTACTTGATAGTGGTACAGAAGGAAAATGTTATTTAGCTAATGATGGTTTGGTATATAAAATAATATATAATCATATGTTTAATTATAAATTAAATCAAATTATTACAAAAGAAATGTGTAATTTAAAACATTTTGCTTTTCCAATTGATTTATTTGTAGATAAAAATAATGATATTTTGGGATATTCAAGTGAATATTTAAAAGATAATATATTTGACGAAGAAGATTATATGGGTTTATTTAATATAGATTTAGATAAATTAAAAGAAGAATATATTGATATGGTAAAAGATGTTATTTTTTTATCACTAAATAAAATATACATGCAAGATCTACAATTTAATTTATTATTTAATAATAAAGAATTAAAAGCAATCGATACTTTAGGATATAAAATAAAAGAAAATGTTTTAAAAGAAAATTTAGATTTAATTTTAGAATCTATTATTTCATATTTTGGTTTTAATGTTCATATTTATAATTATTTTAGAAATGTTAAAACAATAGATGAATTTTGTGATGTTTATAAAAGAGTAATTAAAAGATAATCTTTACGTAAATATAAAAGAAAAAAGTAATAATAATACTATTTTATATAAATATTGTATATAATAATGTTAATAAGGAAAGGTTGGGTAATAATAATGGATAAGAAAACAGTTGGTGCATTTGTTGCGGGTACTTTAATTGGCGTTGGTGCTGGAATTATGTTAGCTCCTAAATCTGGAAAAGAAACTAGAAAAGATATAGTTAAAGGAGCAAAAAAAATAGGAAAAAAAGCCAAGGATATGGATTTAGAAGAAGTTAAAGAAATGATGTTTGATAAAGTTGAAAGTACAAAAAAAGCAATAAAGAAAAGAAAATAATATACTTGAAAAATAGTTAATATTAGATTATAATCTAGACATACAAACGAGGACGGACTGTGGAAAGTCTATCAGTTATATGAATTTAAGGTGATTCTTTAATAGAATAATTAGGGTGGAACCGCGGCGTTTTGTCGTCCCTAAGTATTAGAAGAATCATCTTTTTTTAGGAGGTAAAAATTATGAATAATATGGAAGATTTAGTTAATTACTGTAAACAATATGGTTTTGTGTTTCAAGGATCAGAAATATATGGAGGATTATCTAATACATGGGATTATGGATCTTTAGGTAGAGAATTAAAAAATAATATTAAAAATGCATGGTGGAAAAAGTTTATTCAAGAAGAAAAAAATAACTTTGGTTTAGATAGTGCTATATTAATGAACCCAGAAGTATGGGTAGCATCTGGTCATGTTGCATCATTTGCTGATCCATTAATAGATTGTAAAAAATGCAAATCAAGAGCTAGAGCTGATAAATTAATCGAAGATTTCACAAATGGAAAAGAAACTGGAGATGGATGGGATAATGAAAAATTAGAAAATTATATTAAGGATAATAATATTCCATGTCCTAAATGTGGTGAAAGTGATTTTACTTCAATTAGAAAGTTTAATTTACTATTTGAAACTCATCAAGGTGTTACTGAAGATTCAAAATCAAAAGTGTATTTAAGAGGTGAAACTGCTCAAGGTATATTTGTTAATTTTAATAATGTTCAAAGAACAATGAGAGCAAAAGTACCATTTGGAATTGGACAAATAGGAAAAAGTTTTAGAAATGAAATTACACCAGGTAATTTTATATTTAGAACTAGAGAATTTGAACAAATGGAATTAGAATTCTTTTGTAAACCAGATACTGATTTAGAATACTTTGATTATTATAAACAAAGATGCTTAGATTTTTTAAATACTTTAGGTTTAAATAAAGATAATTTAAGATATAGAGATCATAAGAAAGAAGAATTATCATTTTATAGTAAAGCTACAACTGATATAGAATACTTATTTCCAATGGGATGGGGAGAACTTTGGGGAATAGCAGATAGAACTGATTATGACTTAAGTGTTCATCAAGAACATTCTAAACAAGATTTAACTTACTTAGATCCTGAAACTAATGAAAGATATTTACCATATGTAGTTGAACCATCTGTTGGTGTAGATAGATTATTTTTAGCTGTATTATCAGATGCTTATACAAAAGAACAATTGGATAGTGAAGAAAGATTAGTTTTAAAATTAAAGCCATTCTTAGCTCCATATAAAGCAAATATTTTACCATTAAATAAAAAAATACATGGTGATAAAGCTAATGAAATATATCAATTATTATCAAAATATTTCATGGTATCTTATGATGAAGCTGGATCTATTGGAAAAAGATACAGAAGAGCTGATGCCATTGGTACACCTTTTTGCATAACAATAGATGATGAAACAATTAATAATAATACAGTAACCATAAGAGATAGAGATACTATGGAACAAATTACATTATCTATTGATGGATTAGTTAGTTATGTAGAAGAAAAAATTAAATTTAATTAGATACCATCAAGGTATCTTTTTTAGTGACAAATTTGATAAAATATGATAATATATTAAATAATTTTATGGGGGTATATTAATATGTTAGATAGTTTGAATTGGAAATTATATAATCTTAAAAAGAGAATGATATTAGTATGGGGATTAAAACATAACTATGTAAGATTATATGATGAAGAATTAATAGAAAAATTAAGAAATATATATTTTGGTGGAGTACCTGCATCCATAATATTACTAACTGATTGTCTTTGTAATGAATATTGCATGTCAAAAGATAATAGAGACTTATATAAAAAAATAAAAGAAATAACTATTGATAGTTTTAAATATGATTTTAATTATCGAAAAGATTTAATAATGTTTATTCCTGTTTTACAAGGAATAGCTCAAAATTCACAAGATGAAGAGTTTATTAAAGATTTAAATAACTATTTAACTTTGATTAGTTACAATGAGGAAGAAATAAGTAAAAAAGTAGATAAAGAATTTAAAAAAATATTAGAAAGAAGGTAAATAATATGGATAAAGAAGCTAAAAAATTTTATTTTGGATCAATAATAACTATATCTTTAATTACTTCATTTTTAATGTATAAAGAAAGAAATAGAATAATACCTTCTAATGATACTAAAGGTAATAAAGATTATTGTATAGAATCATTAAATGATTATTATAGTGATGAATTAAATATACCAGCTGAAATAATTGAAAGAGAATCAACACAAAAAATAAATGATGAAATATATAAATATTTAGGAAATAGATTTTTTGCTGAAGAAGATAATGAATTATATAATAGTGATATATTTTATAATGAATTAAATAAAGATTTAGAATTTAGATATAGTAAAAAAAATGAAATATTTGCTATAGAATATAGTGATGATAATTGTAGATATGCTATTCAAAGTGTTGATGAAAAAAATATAATAAAAGATTATTTTTCTAAAACTAATGAAGATGGCTTTTATAGTATTTCTTATAAGAATGATGAAGAAATAAATCGTAAGATTCACTATTATATAAATGATGAATATTTATCTATAACATTAACTAAAAATAGATATTCATTATTTGTTTGTAATAATGAAGAATCTTTATTATTATATTTAAGCGAAGAAGAATTTGAAAAATTATATTCTATAATGTTAAAATATCAAAATGGACTTAATTTAAATGATTTCTTAAATGAAGAAGAATTTAAAAAATATTTAGATATTATTAAAAAAGAAAATTTTAATTTATATTTTAAATTAATAGATAAAAATCCAAAGGTATTAAAATTAGCTAGATTTTAAGAAAAATATTTGTTTTTGTTTGTATTATGTGATAAAATACCTATGTGATAAAAAAGGAGGCAAAAATTATGGCAAAGAAAGAAGATAGAGCTTACGTTACTATTAAATGTACTGAATGTAAAAAAGCTACTTATACTACTGAAAAAAATAAAAAGAATACTACTGATAAATTAGAAATTAAAAAAGCCTGCCCAAATTGTGGTAAACATACTGTATTTAAAGAAACTAAATAATATATGAAGGGAGTTCCTATATGTTTGTAAATATAAATGATATTAAAAATGGTATGACTGTTATTATGGATGGTAAGTTATGCCAAGTTCAAGAATTTCAACATGTAAAACCTGGTAAAGGTGCTGCAATTGTAAAAGTAAAATTAAGAAATTTAAAAACTGGAGCTATTACTGTTGAATCATATAATTCTACTATTAAAGTTGAAAAAGCTCATATTGATAAAAAACCTATGACTTTCCTTTATAAAGATGGAGATAATTATATATTCATGGATAGTGAAACTTATGAACAAGTATCAGTTCCTGAAGTTAGATTAGAAGAAGAAAAGAAATTCTTAAAAGAAAATTTAGAAATTAAAATTAATTTTTATCAAGGAGAAATTATTGGTTTAGACTTACCAGAAAAAATAGAGTTTGAAGTAATAGATACAACTGATGCAGTTAAAGGAAATACTACTAATAATCCTCAAAAGGATGCAACAGTAGAAACAGGATATGTTGTAAAAGTTCCTTTATTTATAAATCAAGGAGAACATATTATTATATCTACTGTAGATGGTAAATATTCTGGTAGAGCATAATTTGTAAAAGAAATGTAAACTTAGTGCAAATCACTAAGTTTTTTTTATTCTTTTATTTACTTTTAAACAATATTTAGATAAAATAAAAATGTACAGTGGTACAAAGTGGAAGAAAGTGGGGAGTTACTATGTTAATGGGTGAATTTCATCATAACTTAGATGATAAATCAAGAATAGTTATTCCTTCAACTTTTCGTTTAGAACTAGGAAATAGATTTGTTATTGCCAAAGGTTTAGAAAAATGTTTATACATTTATTCTAAAACCGAATGGGAAAAAGTAGTTTCTAAACTAAATACTCTTCCATTTACAAAAAAAGATGTTAGAACATTTGCAAGAGCATTTTTTTCTGGAGCAAGTGAATGTGAATTAGATAAGAGTGGAAGAATAGTTATTAACTCTAATTTATCAACATATGCTGGAATAAAAAAAGAATGTGTAATAATAGGTGCAAGTGATCGTCTTGAAATATGGGATAAGACTCTATGGGATAATTTTATGAATGATTATGAAGATAAATTAAGTGATATTGCTGAAAATTTATTTACGGATGTGAACATATGAAACATTATAGTGTGTTAAAAAAAGAAGCAATAGATGGACTTAATTTACAAGATGATTATATTGTAGTCGATGCAACATTAGGTTATGCTGGTCATTCAAGTGAAATATTAAAATCTATTCCAAAAGGAAAATTAATCGCATTTGATCAAGATATTGATGCAATTAACTATTCAAAAGAAGTATTATCTAATATTGCAAGTAATTTTGAAATTGTTCATTCAAATTTTGTTAATATGAAGGAAAAATTAGAAGAACTTGGTATTAATAAAATAGATGCCTGTTTATTTGATTTAGGACTTTCAAGTCCACAAATAGATGAAGTTGATAGAGGTTTTTCATTTATGACAGATGCAAAACTTGATATGAGAATGGATAAAAGTAAAAAAATGTCTGCATATGATGTAATTAATTCATACAAATTAGAAGAATTAATTAAAATATTTTATGAATATGGAGAAGAAAAATTAAGTAGAGCAATTGCAAAAAAAATAGTTGACTTACGTCCTATTAATACAACAATGGAATTAGTTGAGGCAATAAAATCTGCAGTGGGATTGAAATATTTTAATTTACATCATCCTGAAAGACAAATATTTCAAGCAATTAGAATTGAAGTTAATGATGAATTACAAGTGTTAAATACTGTTTTACCTGATGTAATAAATATGTTAAATATTGGAGGCAGAATAAGTGTAATAACTTTTCATTCTCTAGAAGATAAAATAGTAAAGAAAATATTTAAAGAAAATAGTGAAATAAATGAATTAGTTAAAGGGTTACCTGAAATACCAGATGAGTACAAACCTAAAATTAAATTAATAAATAAGAAAGTAATTTTACCAAGTGATAATGAGTTAAAAGAAAACTCAAGATCAAAAAGTGCAAAATTAAGAATTGTAGAAAGGATTGGTTAGAATGAATACAAAAAAAATCAAGAAGAAAAGACTTAAGGGAGAAAAATTTGTCATTATTGCAATTTTTATATTGTTTATTGCAACTCCACTAATAAATGTATATACTCAAGCTAAACTATCCGAATCTAATTTTGAAGTTCAAAAATTAGAACAAGAAATTGAATTTCAAAATAAGATTAATGAATCTTTAAATATGCAAATAAATGAATTAGCATCACTTGATAATATAAGAGAGGTTGCATCATCACAAGGTTTATCTTATAATAATGATAATATAAAAGTTATGAAATAATAAGAAGGTGAAAGTATTGAAGAAGCGTAGAACGGTTAAAATATATACAATTTTAATTATTGTTCTTATTGCTTCTTTTTTTGGTGCCATAATAAGACTTGGTCAAGTAGCATTGTCTGAAGAAATAGATGGTATTAATTTATCTGCATTTGCAAAAAATAGAAACGAAACTAAAAGAACATTATATGCATCGCGTGGAACTATATATGATGTTAATGGAGAAACATTAGCACAATCTGTTAATTCTTATACTGTAGTGGCTTATTTATCTCCATCTAGAACTACTGATGAAAAAAATCCAAAACATGTTGTTGATAAGGAAACTACAGCTCAAAAACTATCAGAAATATTTGAACAAAATAATATTACATCAATGACATATGAACATATTTTGGGATTATTAAGTTTAGAAGGATATCAAGTTGAATTAGGTCCTGGTGGTAGAAATATTACAGAATTTATAAAAAAACAAATTGAAGAATTAGAATTACCTGGAATAGATTTTTTATCGAGTACTAAACGTTATTATAAAATGGCAGATTTAGCTCCATATATTGTTGGATATGCTAGAGCAAATGATGATGGTGATATAGTTGGAGAAATGGGAATTGAAAATTACTATGATGACGAACTAAGTGGTGAAGATGGTTATAGTAAATATGAAACAGACATATATGGTTATAAACTTCCTAATTCGCCAGAACAAATAGTTGAACCAAAACAAGGAAAAGATATTTATTTAACAATTGATAGTGATATCCAAAGATTTATTGAAGAAACTATTAAAGGTTTATCAGATGAAAATAATATGAGTTGGTTAACTTTTACTGTTGCAGATGCTAAAACTGGTGCTATTCTTGGATCGGCATCTAACCCAACTTTTAATTTAAATAAGCAAAATATGACATCATATTTAGATCCATTAGTATCTTATCAATATGAACCTGGATCTACCATGAAAATATTTTCATTTTTAGCTGCCATGGATAATGGAATATATAATGGATCAGATACATATAAATCTGGTAGTATTAAAGTAGGAAATAGTGAATTACACGATTTTAACGATGTAGGATGGGGTACAATTACATTTGATGAGGGATTTGCATACTCATCAAACGTAGCTGCATCTAATTTAGCTTTAAAATTAGGAAGAGATAAATTATTTGAATATTATGATAATTTTGGATTTGGACAAAAAACAGGAATTACATTACCTGGTGAAGTCTCAGGAAATTTGTATTTTAAATATGATACAGAATTAGCAACAGCAGCATATGGACAAGGTATTACTACAACACCAATTCAAAATATTCAGGCATTAACTGCAATTGCCAATGATGGTATCATGATAAAACCATATATAGTAGATAAAATAGTTGATCCAAATACTAATGAAGTTATTTATAAAGGTCAAAGGGAAGAAGTTAGAAGAGTAGCAAAAAGTGAATCAATTAAAAAAATAAGAGAATTAATGTATGATGCTATTTATTCTAATAAAACAGATGCAAAGTATTATCAACCTAAAAATATAGAAATAATAGGAAAAACAGGAACAGCAAATATTCCATCTCCAAATGGTGGATATTTAGCTCCAAATGGATATTTAAATTATGTAAGATCATTTGCAGGATTATTTCCTCGTGAAGATCCTGAATACGTAATTTATGTTTCTGTAAAACAATTTTCAGGAGCTTTTAAAAACTATGCAAAAGCAGTAACAGATGTTATTGAAAAAATAGCTAAACATAAAAATATAGCTGTAATAGATTCAACAGATTCAACAGAGCAAATAATAGTTTTAGATAATTATATTAATACGTTATTTGAAGATACTGAAAATAAATTAAAATCATTAGGATTAAATACCATTAATTTAGGTACAGGAAAATATGTTGCAAATTTATATCCAAATAAAAATAGTAAAGTATTAAAAGGTGATAAAGTATTTATTGTTACTACAAATAATGATTATAAAATGCCTAATGTAAAAGATTGGTCAGAAAATGAAGTTGTAACACTATGTAATTTATTGGGACTTAGATATACAATTTCTGGATATGGTAAAGTTATTTCACAAAGTATTGAACCAAATACTCCAATAAATTCTGGTGATGAATTAGTTATTGAACTTGGTTAAAAGGACTGTAATAGTTCTTTTTTTTTATAATATAATTTACTAGGTGAAATATTTATGTTTTGGCATGAAAAACAAACAAGAATAAGATTTACTGTAATTATTGTAACATTATTAATGATAGCTATAATAATTAAAGTTTTTTATATAGAGGTATTTCAATATAAAAAGTTAAATACATTAGCAGGAGATTTGTGGTCAAGAAATCTTCCAATTATTGCTGATCGTGGAAAAATATTAGATAGAAATGGAAAAGTTTTAGCAACAAATATTACTACTACTTCACTTTATTTAGTTCCAAATCAAATAAAAGATAAAGAACTTGTTGCAAAAAAGTTATCTGAAATACTTGAAACTAGTTATGATGATATGTTACATCATGTAAATAAAAAAACATCGCTTGAAAGAGTTCATCCAGAAGGAAGACAATTATCATTTGAAATTGCTGATAAAATTAATTCATTAAATTATGATGGTGTTTATTTACTTAAAGAAGCTAAAAGATATTATCCGTATAATAATTTATTATCACATAGTTTGGGATTTGTAGGAATTGATAATCAAGGTTTATCAGGTTTAGAATTAAAATATAATGATTACTTAACAGGAAAAGATGGAAATATTAAATATTATTCTGATGCTAAAGGTAATAGATTAAATGTTGCTGAAGAATATGTGGAATCTGTTAGTGGATTAGATATTACCTTAACAATAGATTTAGAGTTACAACAAGCAGTTGAAAGGGAATTAGATAATGCAGTAAATAAATATAATCCAGAACATGCTCTAGCTATTGCAATGAATCCTCAAACAGGTGAATTATTAGCAATAGCATCACGTCCAGATTATAATCCAAATAATTATAAAAATGTATCAAAAGAAGTATTAAATAGAAATCTTCCTATATGGATGACTTATGAACCTGGTTCAACAATGAAAATTACAACACTTGCAGCTTCGATTAACGAAAATATAATAAATTTGTTTGAAGATAGTTTTTATGACTCGGGTTCAATTAGCGTTGATGGTGCCAAGCTTCATTGTTGGAAAGCAGGTGGCCATGGAGCACAAACTTATTTACAAGTAGTTGAAAATTCTTGTAACCCTGGTTTTGTAAATTTAGGTTTAAAGTTAGGAAAAGAAAAACTATTTGAATATATAAAAAATTATGGCTTTGGAGAAAAAACAGATATAGATTTAATAGGTGAAGAAAATGGAATAATATTTAATTTAGATAAAGTAGGTAATGTTGAACTTGCTACTACTGCTTTTGGTCAGGGTATTTCAGTAACTCCACTTCAACAAGTAAGAGCAGTATCAGCATCTTTAAATGGTGGAATACTTTATAAACCTTATATTTTAAAAAATATATCAGATACTAAAACAAATAATATTGTTTTAGAAAATAATCCTGTTAGTCTTAGACAGGTAATAAATAGTGAAACCTCAGATATG
The DNA here is from genome assembly GCA_947165285.1 of uncultured Mycoplasmatota bacterium. Taxonomy (GTDB): domain Bacteria; phylum Bacillota_I; class Bacilli_A; order RF39; family UBA660; genus RUG12834. The sequence continues at coordinate 230,271 of CAMUZS010000001.1, read as the reverse complement.
GTAAGATTTGCTTTAGAAAGTGTGGTAGCAAACGGAACAGGAAGAAATGCATATATTGAAAATTATCGAGTAGGTGGAAAAACAGGAACTGCACAAAAAGTTGAAAATGGTCATTATATGGTAGGTAATTATATAGTATCCTTTATTGGTTTTATGCCAGCTGATAATCCAAGTATAGTATTATATGTAGCAATAGATCATCCAAAAGGAATTACCCAATATGGTGGAACTGTTGCAGCTCCAATTGCTAAATCAATATTACAAAGTTATATTGATATAAAAAAATTAGAACCAGATAATAGTGGGATGCCTAAAGTTTATAATTGGTATGATAAAAAATATAAAGTATTACCATCTGTAGTTAATATGAGTTTAGAAGATGCAAAAAAGATATTAAAAGAATATAAATTGGAATATTCTGGTGAGGGTAACAAAGTTATTTATCAATCACCAAAAGCAAATATATATGTTGAAGAAAACTCCACTGTAAAGTTAATGCTTTCTAACTGACAAATAAACGTAAAATTTATTTAATACTATCGATTATAGATAGTTATTGTAGTATAATTAAAAAAGATTAGGAGCTGAGTATATGTTAATTTTAGCAAAAACAGCAATGGCTATAATGCTTGGTTTTATTTTAGCAATAATAGTGGGATTATTATTTATTCCATTTATGAAAAAAATTAAAGCTGGTCAACAAGTAAGTAAATCATTAGAAAAACATCAAATTAAACAAGGAACACCAACTATGGGAGGATTTATATTTATTATTCCAACCATCTTGGCAACATTATTCTTATGGATGTATGGAAGTCTAGAAATTACAAGTAATATAGTAATAGTTATGTTTGTTTTCTTATCTTATGCAGCTCTGGGTTTTGTTGATGATTTTATGAAAATAAAATTCAAAAATAATAAAGGTTTATCAAGATTATTAAAATTACTTATACAAACATTAATTGCATTAGTATTTTTCTATATATTTATTAGAAATGGTGGAAATCCAACAATTGAAATATCATTTTTAAATTTTGAAATAAATTTAGGTTGGATATATGGTATTTTTATATTATTTTTACTTGTTGGTACATCAAATGCAGTTAATTTAACAGATGGATTAGATGGGCTTGCTGGAGGACTTAGTGCGATTGCATTTTTAGCATATGGCTTAATTGCATGGTCTACAAGTTGGCTATCCGGAAATAATGAAATTGCTATATTTTGTTTTATATTAGTAGGATCGCTTTTAGGATTTTTACTATTTAATACTCATCCAGCAAAAGTATTTATGGGTGATACTGGTTCAATGTCACTTGGAGCAACTTTAGCTGCAATTGCAATTTTAACTAGACATGAAATTTCCTTAGCAGTTATTGGTGGAGTATTTGTAATAGAAACTTTAACAACTTTAATACAAATAATTGCTATTAGAAAATTTAAAAAGAGAGTATTTAAAAAGGCTCCACTTCACCATCATTTTGAAGAATTAAATTGGCAAGAAACTGATATTGTAAAAGTTTTTTGGGTAGTGGGATTACTACTTGCAATGCTTATGATTACATATGGTGTATGGTTATAATACACTTTTTTTGTATTTGAGGTTTTTATGAAAAAAATATTATTATTACATGGTTGGGATTATAGATATTATTATAAAATTAATAATTGTTTAACTTGGGATAAAAGGTCAACTTTTATAAAAGAATTAAGTAAAAATTATGAAATATTTTATCCTGATTTACCTGGTTTTGGGAAACAAAAAGAACCAAATGTTAAAATGTGGACTTTAGATGATTATGCAAAATATATAGATGATTATATAAAAGAAAATAATTTAAAAATTGATTATTTGCTTGGTTATTCTTTTGGTGGAGCAGTGGCACTTAGATATAAAACACTTTTTAATAGCAATATAAAAGAAATATTAATTGCACCTGCATTAATAAGAAATACTAATAAATCAAAAAATTTTTTTAAAACACCAAAAATATTAAATCCAATTAGAAAAATAATTAGAGATATATATTTAATAAAAATAATTAAAGTTCCAGAGATGGTTTATGGAACAAGATTTTTAAGAAATACTTATCAAAATATTGTAAGAATTAATATGTTAGATGAATTGCAAAAATATAATCCAAAAGATTTTAAAATAATATATGGTGATCTAGATACTTTAGTAAATCCTTTAAAAGTACTTAATTATGTAAATGATGATTTTAAAAAAAGAATAGAAATAATTAAAGGTGGAGATCATGATATTGGAGAAAAGAAAACATCATCTACTTTAACAATTATTAATAAGTTTATAAAATAGTGTAAGTATAATACACTATTTTTTTCATATTATTAAATAGGTGAAAGTATGAAATTTATCAAAACCAATTCATTGTTAATATCAGTAATAATAATAACATTATTTGGAATGTTAATGATATATTCTTCATCATATGTATGGGCAGAATATAAATATAATAATGAGTACAAATATTTAATAGCACAATTTTTATTTTTTGTTATAGGTTTAATTATGATTTTTATTTTAAAAAAAATTGATTATCGTATATATGAAAAATATGCAAATAAAATATTATTAATATCTTTAATATTATTAGTTTTGGTATTAATACCTGGAATTGGAAATGTAAGAAATGGTTCTCGTTCATGGTTTAAAATTGGCTCTTTTGGTATTCAACCGTCAGAATTTGCAAAAATATCATTAATTATTTTTGTGTCAAAATATTTAGCGTGTAATGATAAAGATATTAAAGATATAAAAAGAGGTATTTTTCCAATTATTGGTGTAATATTTTTATTTTTTGCTCTTATTATGTTAGAACCAGATTTTGGGCAAGCTATGGTTATTATATTAAGTTTATTATTAATTATATTTGTTAGTGGAACAAAATTATCATTTTTTATTAAATGTGGAATATTAGGGTTAATTGGAATAATTACTTTGATTATATTAGCTCCATATCGAATGGCAAGAATTGTATCTTATCTTAATCCATGGACAGATCCTTTAGGAAGTGGATTTCAAATAATACAAAGTTTATATGCAATTGGTCCATCTGGTCTTTTAGGTGCAGGATTATTTAATTCTATTCAAAAACATTTTTATTTACCCGAACCTCAAACTGATTTTATATTTGCTATAATTTCAGAAGAATTTGGTTTTTTAGGTGTATTAATTGTTACAATGCTATTTATGTTTATATTTTATAAATCTATTAAAATATCTTTATCTACAAAAGATCTATTTAGTAAATATTTAGTATTTGGATTAGCTTCTCAAATATTAATTCAAGCACTTTTAAATTTATCTGTAGTAACTGGACTAATTCCTGTAACAGGAGTTACTCTACCATTTATTTCCTATGGTGGATCTTCTTTATTAGTATCTATGATGTCAATTGGAATTATTTTATCAGTAGATAATAAAAAAGAAAAATAAATTTTTTTGTGTTATAATCTATTTATCGAGGGATATTTTATGGTATTAGATAATTTTATTTTAGAAGAGTATAATGAAAAAAATATTGAACATAAAAGTTTATTAATAAATTTAGGAAATGATTTTAAAATTCAAAGATATTTGGGTAATTTAGAAATGTTATATGAATTTTTAAATAGAAATAATAAAAATGGTCTTGTAGCAAATTTTTATGTAGCATTTTTTAATAAAATTCCAGTAGGAATAATAACTATAAATCAATATAGTAATACATATGAAATATCTTATGCTATTTTAAATATATATAGAAAACAACATTTTGGATCATTATTATTATCTGAATTTAGTAAAAAAATATTTGAACAATATAATGATATAGATAGTTTAGATTTAAGGATAAATATTAAAAATATTGCAAGTCAAAAATTGGCATTATTTGCTGGTTATGAAAATATTTGTGGTGATATTTATACTTTGAAAAGGAGCAAATAATTTTTATTAAAGAAAAAATCAAGATTATAATTCTTGATTTTTCTTTAATTTATAAAATGAATATGTTAAAATTATATATAGAAAAGAGTTGTTTTAAAATGAGCAAAAATAAACTTATATCAGTAATAGTTTCTTGTTATAACGAAGAAGAATCTTTACCTAAATTTTATACAGAAATAAATAAAGTAGCAGAAAAAATGGATTATTTAGATTTTGAATTTATTTTTGTAGATGATGGATCAAAAGATAATACTTTAAAAATAATAAAAAAATTAAGAACGGATGATAAAAGAGTAAAATTTGTTTCATTTTCAAGAAATTTTGGTAAAGAAGCTGCTATGTTAGCAGGATTAGAACATAGTAAAGGTGATTATATTACATTAATGGATGCTGATTTACAAGATCCACCTAGTTTATTACCTGAAATGTATCATATAATTGTTCATGAAGAATATGATATTGTTGCTACTAGAAGAGTTACTAGAAAAGGTGAACCAATTATAAGAAGTTTTTTTGCTCGTATGTTTTATAAAATTATTAATAAGATGTCTAAAGTTGAAATGGTTGATGGTGCAAGAGATTATCGTTTAATGACTAGACAAGTAGTTGATTCGATTTTGACTCTAAAAGAATATAATCGTTATTCTAAAGGATTGTTTTCATTTGTTGGATTTAATACTAAATGGTTAGAATATGAAAATATTGAAAGAGTAGCTGGAGAAACAAAATGGTCATTTTATAAATTATTTAAATATGCCATTGAGGGTATAGTAGCATTTACTACAGCACCACTTTCTATTGCAGCCTTTTTAGGATTAATTATGTGTTTAATTGCTTTTATTTCAATTATAGTAATTATAATAAAAACAATTGCTTTTGGTGATCCAGTTGGTGGTTGGCCAAGTACAGTATGTATTGTTTTATTTGTTGGTGGTATTGAGTTATTTTGTATGGGTATTATTGGACAATACTTAGCAAAAACATATTTAGAAACAAAGAAAAGACCAATATATATTGTTAAGGAAAGAGAGGAAGATTAATATGGGTGTATTATTTACATTTATAGTTGGTTTATTTATGGCTTTTGAGCCAATAACTGATAATGATTGGTTTTGGCATCATGTAATAGGTCATTTTATAAACAATTCACATTCTATTCCTAAAACAGAATTATTTACATGGCATGGTCCATATAATTGGACATCACATGAATGGCTTACAGAATTAATTATGTATAAAATAGGACCAATGGGATGTATTGCCATAATGTTAGTAATATTTTTATTATTATATATATTAATGGCTAAATCACTTCGTGTAAAATTAAAAAAGATATTTGACTTTAAATTAATTTATTTATTAATGATGACAGTATTTTTTAAAGTAACTGGACCACGTCCATATATTTTAAGTTTATTATTTATGGCGTATTTAGTTTATGTATTATTTTCATATTTAGACGATGAAAAAAAATTTGGTAAGTTAATATATACAATTCCAATCCTTCAAATAATTTGGGTTAACTTTCATGGTGGATCATCATCTTTAAGTTATATATTTATTATAGGTATATTATTATGTGAATTATTCTTGAAAATATTTAAATTTAAAGAAGATAGATGGGCATCATTTAAACTATCTAAAAAACAGATTAAAACATTAATAATTGTACTTGTCTTAACCTTACTTGGTAGTTGTATAAATCCATTTGGTTATAAAATGATTTTATATCCATTTACTAATATGGCTGATGCTAACATGTTAGATTTAATATTAGAATGGAAGAGTCCAGATTTTCATGGAATATTTGGTATATATTTATTTTTAATAATTGCTATACCAATTGCTAATATGATATTAACTAAGAAAAAAATGAAATTTTATGAAATAGCTTTTCAATTCTTATTCTTATTTATGGCTTTAAGAAGCCAAAGATTTATTGGTATGTATGCGATATATTCAATGTGGAATTTAGGTAAATATTTCTTTGTTAGTGATGATATGTATAAAGTTCTTTCAAAACCATTTAAGGGATTTGAAAAAGTATTAACAGTATTATTTTGTATATTACTAATAATGGGAGCTGCATTTATAGGATATAAACAAGTTAAAACATTTAATAAAGTTGGTGTGATTGATCATGATGGATATTATAGTGATGAATCAGTAAAAAAATTAGGTGAATTAAAACCAAAGAGATTATTTAATGATTTTGGACAAGGTGGTAATTTATTATATAAATTAGATCAATTTAATTTATTAGATGATGTAAAATTATTTAGTTATGGATTAGGTGATGTCTTCTCATCTAAAATATTACCTGATTCAAAAAGTTTAGAAAATTTAACCTCTGATCCAAAAAAACTATTAGATGAATATAATTTTGATGTTTTAATAACTTCTAAATCACGTTCACTACATTATTATTTAGAAGTATTAGATGAATATAAAATATATTATGAGGATGATACTTGTTATATTTTCGTTAAAGGAGAATAAATTGATATGAAAAAAATAATTGGATTGGCTATATTGATAGTAGTTGTAGTATTGGTATTGGTATGTTTGTTTTTATATGTATATGTTCCAAAAGGTCAAGAATGGGATATTAAATATACTAATCTTCAAAGAATTAATGCTGAAGGTAATGTTAGAGCAGAAAAAGCTGAATTAACAAAACATGGATTAATGACAAGAACAAATTTTTCAACAAATGGGGATTCAATAGAATATACATTTGATATAATAAATGATGGTACAATAGATGCAAAATTAAAATTTAATCCGTTTAATCTAAAATTTGATTATTATTTTAAAAAACATATAAAATATAGTGCTAAATATTTAGATGGAACTGATATTAAAAAAGGTGATATAATAAAAGCTGGAGAAACCAAAACAATAAAAGTAACAATTATTTATGATAATGAATCTGGTTTAGCATCAATTGATAGTCAATTTTATGAAAGTGAATTATATTTGATGTTTTTACAAAAAAGATTTTAGATAAGGAGTAAAAGAAATGAAAAAGGGTTGTAAATTATTAATAGTATTGTTTTGTTTATTATTATTTAGTGGTTGTGTTAAAGAAAATGTAGAAATGAATGTAAATGTTGATAAAAGCATGGATATTTCTATAATTATGGGATTAAATAAATCTTTATTAAATAGTGGAGATGATACTTTTTCTCATATTGATTCTAGTAAAAAAACATTAGAAGAAGAAGGATATCAAGTTGAAGATTATGATGATGGAACATACAAAGGATATAAATTAACAAAACATGTTAATAATATTGATGATTTTAATATTAATAATGATTTTAAAATTAATAGTCAAGATAATAATCAAAATTCATTTATAGTTAATAAAGGATTTTTAATCAATAGATATAGCGCATCTTTAAGTAATTTTGCAAATACTAATAGTTTATCTAATACTGATGATTATGCTAATATAGCTAATACTTATTTATCATCAATGGATTTAAAATTTGTTCTTAATGTTCCTTATAAAACAATATCTAATAATGCTACAAGTGTAGAAAATGATGGTAAAAGATTAATATGGAATTTATCAACATTAGGAAATAATCCTATTAAGTTTGAATTTAATATGTTTAATATAATTGAAGCAATAGTTTTAATAGTAGCGGCAGTATTGGTATTTATACTTATAATTATTGCTATTATTAAAAATAAAAAGAAAAAAAATAATGATCTAACTAAAGATAATCAAACATTAGAAACTAATAATAATGTAGATAATAATATAGATATAGAAATTATTGATTAAGAGATTTTAATCTCTTTTTTCTTTACTAAAATAATTAATTAACCTATAATAATAATAGGTGAAAGAAATGAAAAAAATTACATTCTTAGCGTTACATTTAGGATATGGTGGTATAGAAAAATGTATTTGTGATGTTGCAAATTTATTATGTAATGATTATGAAGTTGAAATATTAAGTATATATAAACTATATGATAAAGAAGTATTTGAATTAAATAAAAATGTAAAAATTAAATATTTAACAAATATGAAACCAAATAAAAAAGAATTTATAGATAGTGTTAAACATTTAAAAATATTTACTACATTTAAAGAAGGAGTTAAAGCACTAAATATATTAAGATTAAAAAAAAGAGTGACAATTAATGCAATAAAAAAAATTGATAGTGATATAATCATATCAACTAGAATATTTACAAATAAATTACTTGGTAAATATGGTAAAGGAAAATTAATAGGTTGGGAACATAATCATCATCATGGTAATTTAAAATATCAAAAAGAATTTATGAAATCATGTCAAAGATTAAATAGTGTTATTTTAGTAAGTGAATCTTTAAAATTAACTTATGAAAAAATATTTAATGATAATAATATTAAATGTAAATGTATTTATATTCCAAATTTTATTGATAGTAATGATACTAATTTATCAAATTTAGATACTAATAATTTAATAAGTGTTGGAAGATTATCACCTGAAAAAGGATATGATGATTTAATAGATGTTTTTAAGTTAATTAAGGATCAAAAAGAAGATGTTCATTTAAATATAATTGGTGATGGACAAGAATATAATAAATTACAAAAGAAGATAAAAAAATTAAATCTATCAAATTATATAACATTACATGGATATCAAAATCATGAATATATTAATAAATTATATCATTTATCTAGTATATATTTAATGAGTTCATATACGGAATCATTTGGTTTAGTTTTAATTGAAGCAATGTCAAAAAAATTAGTTCCAATAGCATTTAATAGTGCAGAAGGAGCTTGTGATATTATTAATAATAACGAAAATGGATATCTAATTAATAATAGAGATAAAAATGAAATGGCAAATAAAGTTATAGAATTATTAAATGATAGAAAAAAATTAGTTGAGTTTAGTAAAAATGCATATTTTACATCAAAAAAATATGATAAGCAAAATACTAAGAATTGTTGGATAAAATTATTGGAGGAATAAGATTGAAAAAGAATGTATTATTTATATCATCTGGTGGTGGACATTTAAATGAATTATTAAAATTAAGTCCCTTATTTGATAAATATAATTATCATATAGTAACCGAAAAAAATAAAAGTACTAAATATTTAAAGAAAGAATATAATAAAAAATTATCTTATTTAGTTTATGGGACTAAAAAATTATTATTAATTTATCCATTTATATTATTAATTAATTCATTTATATCTTTGTTTTACTTTATAAAATATAAACCAGGATATATAGTTACTACAGGAACTCATACAGCTGGTCCAATGTGTTGTATTGCAAAAATATTTGGAAAAAAAGTTATATATATTGAAACATTAGCAAATATTCATTCAAAGACTGTTACAGGTAAGTTAATATATAAATTTGCAGATCTATTTGTAGTACAATGGAAATCAATGTTAGAAGTTTATCCTAATGCTGTATATGGGGGATGGATATTTTGAAAAAGTATATAAAATATATTTTAATTACTATTTTAATATTATTAATACTTGCTATTTTAATATATAATTTATTACCTCAAAAAGTAGCAGTATTAACTTATCATGATTTTGTATTAAGTAATCCAGAAAATAATATGCAAATATCTTTAAGTAATTTTGAAGAAGAAATGAAATATTTACATGATCATAATTATAAAACACTTACTATAGATGAATTTTATTCTTATATAAATGGTGAAATAAATATACCTAAAAAGAGTGTTTTAATTACATTTGATGATGGATGGAAAAATTCTTTAGAGGCAATAAAAATATTAAAAAAATATAATTTAAATGCAACAATATTTTATATAGGAAGTAATTTAAATAATGAAAATTTTATGAATTTAGATGATTTAGAATATATAAAAAATAATTATTCAAACATAACTATTGCTTCACATTCATACGATTTACATCATGATGATTCTTATCTTAAAGATTATGATTATTTAAATAATGATTTTTTAAAAATGAAAGAGATTGTTAATACAAATTATTTTGCATATCCATATGGTTTATCAAGTGATAATTATGTAAAAGTATTAAAAGATAATAATTATAAATTAGCATTTACTTTTGGACCTAATAAAGAACATAAAAAGGCATCTAAAAATGATGATAAGTATAAAATACCTAGACTTAATTTTAGTACTAATATGTCTTTAATCAAGTTTATTATTAGATTAAAATTACCATATTAAGGAGAGATTTATATGATATTTGTAACACTTGGAACACAAGATAAAGAATTTAAAAGATTACTTATTGAAGTTGATAAATTAATTGATAAAAAGATTATTAAAGAAGAAGTAATAGCTCAAATAGGATGTACAAAATATGAATCTAGTAATATGAAATTAATTGATTTTATAGATAGAGATGATGTATTAAAATACATAAAAAAAAGTAATTATGTAATATGTCATGGTGGAGTAGGTACAATTTTGGATTCTTTAAATTTAAATAAAAAAGTTATAGCAGTTGCTAGATTAAAAAAATATGGTGAACATGTTAATGATCACCAACTTGAAATAATTGAAGAATTTGAAAAATGTGGATATATTATAAATGGATCAAATGATTTAGAAAGTGCTATATCAAAATTAGCTGATTTTAAACCAAAAAAATATACAAGTAATAATAATAATTTTATAAAATTAATAACGGATTTTATTGATAAAAATTAAAAAACTAGGAATTCCTAGTTATTTTTTATGGTAACCCGTATGGGATTCGAACCCATGAATGTTGCCGTGAGAGGGCAATGTGTTAAACCACTTCACCAACGGGCCATCTGTAAAGAAATTATAACATATTTTATTTTAATTTACAATTTTATTTATATTTGATAAACTAATGATAATAGGGAGAGTAGAAAAATATGTTTGGGAAAATAATAGGGATTGAAAATAATAGTGTGAGATTAATAAATTTATCAAAAAAAGCTGAATTAAGTTTAATTAATATACATGTAGTATTTATTAAAGAAAATTCTAAAATTGTAGGTACTATAAGTAATATATCTGAAGATTATATAGATATAAATATAATCGGAGAATTAAATAATAATGTATTTATTTCTGGAGATATTAAAAAACCTAGTTTAGACTCTAGTTGTAGAATTATATTAAAAAATGAATTAGAAGCTATCTTAGGAAATCAAAATTATAATGATAAAAATGTATTATTATTAGGTAATTCAGAAATATATAATAATATTAAAGTAACAGTAGATAAAAATAGCTTTTTTTCAAGTCATTTTGCTATTTTAGGAAATACTGGTTCAGGTAAATCATGTGCAATGGCTAGATTAATTCAAAATGTTTTTTATAATTCAGCTAATGCTGCACCAGTAAATGCTCATTTTGTAATTTTTGATTCTTATGGTGATTATAATAGTGCTTTTGAAGGTATAAATAATATCCCTAGTTTAAATTATAAACAAGTTAAATTTGATTTAGATTCTAATTTAGATGATACTATTAAAATACCAGCTTATTTTTTAGATGTTGATGATTTAGCAATATTACTTGATGTTTCTACTCCAGAATTAATTCCAACAATTACAAATACATTAAGAACTGCATATATTTTTACTTCAGATGATGATTATGTAAAAAATTACCAAAATAGTATAATAGCATCAAGTATTTTAGATATTTTATCTAGTGGTAAAACATCTACTCAAATTAGAGATCAAATAATAGCAGTTTTAACTAAATTTAATACAAAAGATTTAAGTTTAGACTCAATAATATCACAACCTGGTTATGATAGAACATTAAGACAATGTTTATTAATAGATAATCAAGGAAAATTAAATTCTATTAATTTAGTAGTTGATTTTCTAACACAATTTGTTCAAGATGATCTTGAAAATATTGAAATAAAAGAAGGATTTATATATACATTACAAGATTTATATCAAGCATTAGAGTTTTCACTAATTAATGAAGGAATACTTTCAAATGGTGATTCATTTGATAAATTAAATATACTAAAAGTAAGATTAAAATCTATAATTAATAGTGATTTAAAAAATATGTTTGAATCTGACAAGGTTATTACCAAAGTTGATTTTGTAAATGATTTATTTAAAAATGGTAGGGGAGAATCTACTCAAATAGTTAATATTAATTTTGGTAATTTAGATGATAGAACTACTAAAAAACTTACTAAGATTTTATCTAAAATATTTTTTACTTATGTAACAGAATTAGATAACAGGGGATCATTTCCAATACATATAATTGTTGAAGAAGCTCATAGATATGTTCAAAATGATTCAGATGTTAATGTTTTAGGATATAATATTTTTGAAAGAATTATAAAAGAAGGAAGAAAATATGGAATAATACTTGGCTTAATTACACAAAGACCTAATGAATTATCAAAAACAGTATTATCTCAATGTGCAAATTATATTGTATTTAAGATGAAATATCCAGATGACTTAAACATTGTATTATCATTATCAACTAATATTAATGATGATTTAAAAGAAAAATTAAAAATGTTGCATCCAGGTATGGCACTTTGTTTTGGAAATTCTTTTGTAACACCATTGATTACTCAATTTGAATTACCTAATCCAATGCCTACATCTGTAAATATTAAAGTAACTGATCTTTGGTATTAAAAATGATAAGAAATTATCATTTTTTTATATTAAACCAATTTCTTGATCAAATTCATCGTTTTTAAAAGCCAAGTATAAAGATAAGAAGCCCGCTAAAACAAATAAAATACTAACAAACATTGATATATAAGAAATATGTTTTTGCTTGTCATTCATATTGTTTATATTTAAAATATTTTCATAATTGATATATAAAAAATAAATATATATTATTAATACTATTAAAAAAACACCTTCATTTATTTTTCTAAATTTTTTTCTACATTTTTTATCATTATTTTTAATAGCTAATTCTTCTAAGTAATTTGAATATATATTAAAAAGTAAAATAAATATATAAATATACCAAATGAAAGTTTCAATTTTAATTCTTTTTAATTGTTTATTGGTATTCATATTTAATTTTATGTATAAAAAAAGAAATCTTAACTATTTAGATTTCTTATTATTATATATATATTTGTTAACTTCTTTATTTTTAATTACTTTACTATTAATTATAAAGTAAATACCAAATAAAACTAATGTTGAAGATATAATATAATCATATAACTGGTTTTTATTAAATATAGATATTATTAACCATGATAAACCTACCATAATACATAATATTCCAATTATTTTTACTCTTTTTAAATAATGATTTTTTACTTTTCCTATTTCAGAATTATTAAATTTTTCTACATCTTCTTTTTTTACATTTACACGCATTAGAACACTTCCTTTGCATGATTATATCAAAAAAATGAATAAATTAACAAAAAAATGTTGCAAATTTAGTAATTTTCTTGTAAAATTAAATAGTCGATATGAAATGGAGCTGTAGCTCAGCTGGTTAGAGCGCACGCCTGATAAGCGTGAGGTCGGAGGTTCAAGTCCCCCCAGCTCCACCATTTAAGGCCCGTTGGTGAAGTGGTTTAACACACATGCCTTTCACGCATGCATTCATGGGTTCAAATCCCGTACGGGTCACCAATTTATAAATAAGCACCTAATATTAGGTGTTTTTTTTATTTTGTATTTACTCTTAACTTTACTTTTTAGAGATTATATATTATTGTTTATTAAGAAAATTGCATAAAAGCAAAATAGTAAGTATAATAAAAAAATCGTGGTATATTTGATGAAAAAATTATACCAGATATTTTAAGATAATAAGAGACAATATGTCTTTTTTTTGTCATTAATTAAAAAAATGATATATTGACAATAATTGACAGAAGTATTAGAATAGTGGGCAACATGGAGGAAGTATTACATAAATTAAAGGGATAAATAGAAAGAGGAAAATTTTAAATGAATGATAATTATGAAATTGAAGAAGCATATAAGATTTATAAAGATAATGTATTAGATTTAGAAAACAAATATATAAAAAAATTAGTATTAGAGTAGGATAAATTTATGCTAAATATGCAAAAGTTTTAAAGGAGTATGTATTATGGATAATTACAAGGAAATGGTAAAAAACTTTGCTTTGAAAATAATGCCTTTAGTAATGCTTGAAAAATTTGAAATTCCAAATATGTATTTTAAATTTAATAATGAAGATGATTATAATTATATTATAAATATATTAAAAGATTATAGTAAAGAAAATGTTATAAATGGCTTAGAAAATATTGATTATTCAAAACCAATAGTTGAAATATCAAATTTAAAACAATTTTTATTTTATATGCAAACATTATTAGAACAATACTGTAAAATAAAAAAATTTAGATATCAAGAAAAATACCTATGGTTTTTTAAATATATTTGGCAAAGAATGACACCAGATGATTTTAAAAATCCTGAGAATTTTTTAAAGAAAAATATATTAATGTTAAGTAATAATATTTTTAATGAATATTATGAAGAAAAATATGTTAATAGAATTAGTTTATTTAATGAATATTTTATTAAATCAAAAAATAGATTATCGAAATCCTTTGATGAAGAACCAAAAGAAATGATTTTCTTTTTAACTAATATAAAACATCAAAATATATATTTTCCGACAGTTAGATATGGAATATATGAAGAAAATAATAAACTTATATGTGAAATAGGATCTATACAAGATATTAATAAACTTAATATTAATGTAATGAATTACGAACTATATAAAAAAATAGATAGATTAAAATATAAATTAAATAAGAATGTACCAGATCATTTAATTGAAAATGTAGAACCAAAAAAACTAATTTCATTACTATTATTTATTAGTTTAATAAAAGAAAGAGATATTAATATAATTAAAATACCATCTATGTATGTATTAGATTACGAATTTCATGAAAAAAATAATATATTATTAAAAGAATTATTTGATACCAAAAATGGTTATGAAAATGTATTTATAGAAGAAAATAAAAAAGAATTATATAATTTATCAAATGTTATTGATAAGCAATATATTATAAGTGCTAATAAGACAACTAATTTTATTAAGCTTTTTGAAAGATTAATATATCATATACCAAGTATAAAAATAATTGAATATCCTATGGAATTATCAAGTTATATGGTTTTAGATATCGAAAATATTAATAATATAAATAATAAGTATATAGAAGAAATTTTAATCAAGAAAAAAATCCAGAAATAATCTGGATTTATTTTTTAATGGCGGAGAAGGAGGGATTTGAACCCTCGCGCCAGTTACCCGACCTACACCCTTAGCAGGGGCGCCTCTTCAGCCTCTTGAGTACTTCTCCAAAATATTCAAGACACAAGTTAATTTTACAATAACTTGGTCTTGTAGTCAACAACTTTATAAAACAACATCAGATAAATTTTTTAAAAATTCTCTAGTAATATTAATATAATTTTCATTATTTTTTATTTCTTCATCACTTAAAACAGTCATTGTATTAACTGAAACTGTTTTAGCTCCATATTCTTTTACTAAAGTATCTATTTTTTCATTTGTTTTGTTATCCTCAATAAAAATGTATTGTAATTTTTTATCTTTAAAATTATTTTTTAATTCATTTGTGAAATTCTTTTCATTTTCTAACGAAATAACATTAAAACCATAATTTTCTAAAAATTTAAACATATCACTACTTACAACAATAGTATTTTTATTTTTTTGCTTTGAAGAAGATGCAATACTACGTAGTTCAGCATCAATTAAACTAAGTTCTTCTTGTAATTTTTTATAGTTTTTATTTATTTCATCTTTAATATAATTACTTGTCATAAAATCAGATAAATTATCTTTTATAGTAGTGGCAAGCATTAAATAATTATTAGGACTTAACCAAAGTTCTGCTGGATTTGATTTACTATATTCAATATTTAATCCATAAGATACATCTATTATTTTTAATTGTTTATTTTTGTTAATTAGTTTTCTTGCAACTTCTTTTTCATCACTTAATCCATTATAAATAAATAATCTACCTTTAGAATAATCTGAAATTTGTTTATCAGTTAATTCATAATTATTTACATCTATACCATTTGGATAAATACTAGCAATATCAGAATAACTTCCATATAATTGATCTATTATATATGTAATTGGATAGATTGTAGTATATATTTTTATATTTTCCATATCATCTCTTTTAAAACATGAAGTAGAAAAACTAAGTAACATAATAATTAATAATAATCCCTTAAATATTCTTTTCATTTTTTATCTCTCCTTACTTAACTGGATCATATCCATACTTTCCTTTTGGATGACATCTTAAAATTCTTTTAATACCAAGATTTAACCCTTTAAAAAAGCCATATTTATTTAATGCATCTATCATATATTGTGAGCATGTAGGATTAAATCTACATAATTTGTGACTATGAAGTGGTGTTATTTGATAACACTTAATTAAAAATATTAAAAACTTTTTTATAATTATCACCTTAAATAATTTTACTATAAATTTTGAATATTGTAAAATAATTTGTTATAATTATACAAGGTGATAATATGAACTTTTTAGAAAAATATAATATTGATATAAAAAATAAGGATTTATTATTAACTGCTCTTACGCATTCTTCATATGCAAATGAACATAATTGTTTATCTTATGAAAGATTAGAGTTTTTAGGAGATGCTGTATTACAAGTAATAATAAGTGATTATTTATTTAATAATGAAGAATTATCTGAAGGGGAAATGTCTAAAAAAAGAGCATCATTTGTTTGTGAAGAAGCTTTATTTGAGTATGCAAAAGATGTAAAATATATTCCATATATAAGAGTAGGCCATGGACAATTAGATAATATAAATGAAACAATAATTGCTGATATATTTGAAGCAATACTTGGTGTTATTTATTTAGATCAAGGATTTAAAATGGCTAAAGAATATATTTATAAAGTAGTTATACCATATATAAAACAAAATAAAACATTTTTAACTGACTATAAAAGTGCTTTACAAGAAGATGTTCAAACTTCAAAAAAATCTGTAGAATATGTTTTAATTAGTGAAAGTGGTCCAGCTCATGATAAAACATTTGTTGTTGAAGCAAGGGTAGATAATATAGTATATGGAAAAGGTATAGGAAAATCTAAAAAAGAAGCAGAACAAGCCGCTGCTAAAGATGCTTTTAAAAAACGTGCAAAGTAGGTGTATAATTTATGTATTTAAAAAAAATAACAGCTCAAGGATTTAAATCATTTGCTGACAAATTAAATATTGATATAGAATCAAGAATAACTGGAATTGTTGGTCCTAATGGGTCAGGTAAATCAAATGTTGTAGATGCTATTAAATGGGTTTTAGGAGAACAATCAATTAAAGCATTACGTGGAAGTGATGCAATGATAGATGTCATATTTAATGGCTCTGCAACACGTGATAAAGCTAACCGTGCATATGTTGCATTAACATTTGATAATTCCACACATTTTTTAAATAGTGAATTTAATGAAGTTGAAGTAAAAAGAGTTTTATATAGAACTGGAGAAAACGAATATTATATAAATAATTCTAAAGTAAGATTAAAGGATATAAGTGATTTATTTATTGATACTGGGGCATCAAATAAATCGTTTAATATAATATCTCAAGGAACAGTAACAGATATTATAAATAATAAACCTAATGATCGAAGATCTATTTTTGAAAGTGCTGCTGGAGTATTAAAATATAAAAAAAGAAAAGAAGATACTTTAAGAAAATTAGATAAAACTACTGATAATTTAGAAAAAGTAAATTTACTTATAAATGAGTTAAAAATTCAAGTAGAACCATTAGAAAAACAAAGCAAAATTGCTAGAAAATATCTTGATTATGTCGAAGAATTAAAAACTAAAGAAATATCATTAATTGCTAAAGATTTACAAGAAACTCAAAAAGAATATTCTTTATTAAAAGAAGAACAAACATCTTTGAATAATTCGATTGAAAAAATTGATTTAAATAATTCAACAGATGTTGCAAATTTAGAAAAACTAAAATTAGAGAAAATTAAATTTGAAGAAGAATTAAATAAAAAACAAGATCAATTATTAGAATTAACTAAAGAATTATCAGATTTAGAGGCAAAAAAGCAATTAGTAAGTGAAAGAAAAAAATATGAAGTAGATGATATAAAATTAGAAAATAATATATTACTTTTAAAAGAAGAAGAATTAACATTAAATAAAAATATGACTACAGTATCTAGTGAAATTGATGATTTAAATAAAAAATTATTAGATATAAATAAACAAAAAAAAGAATTAGAAGATGATATATTAAATCTAACACATAAACATTATTCTTTAGAGGCATTAATTAATACTAAAAATAAAAATATATTAGAAAAGAAAAATAAAATAGATATCTTAGAAAATAATTTAGCTGAGAATTCTACAATGCCTTATCCAGTAAAACAGGTATTAAATAATCCAAGATTTAATGGAATTCATAATACTATATCAAATTTAATTAATACAGATGATAAATATATAACAGCTATTAATATATCTCTTGGTGCATCATCTAATGTTATTGTTGTTGATAATGAAAATGTTGCAAAAGAAGCTATAAATTATTTAAAAGATAATTCATTAGGAAGAGCTACTTTTTTTCCATTAAATATTATTAAACCTCGTAATGTAGATGAACAAACTATAAATAAAATTAAAGATATTAAAGGATTTATTGGTATAGCTGATAGTCTTGTTAAATATGATAATAAATATGAAAATATTATAAAAAATCAATTAGGTAATATAATTATTGTTGAAGATATTGATACTTTAAATAAAGTAGGAAAAATAATAGATTATAAATATAAAATTGTTTCTTTAACTGGTGAAGTTATATATGTGGGTGGATCTATTACAGGTGGAAGTATTAAAAATTCTACTAATATATTAGCTATAAAAGAAGAATTATCTTCACTTAATAAGGAAATGAATGAATTAAATTCTGAAGTTAAACAATTAGCAAAAGATTTTAATGAATTAGTTATTGAAGAAAAAAATAAAAATGAAAAAATTTATGAATTACAATCTTCAATTATTGAATTAAAAGAAAATATTAATAGAAAAGAAATTACATATAATGATTTAAAAAAGCAATATAATTTAAAAATTCAAGAATTAGAAGGTACTAAAAATGTAAAAAATAATACATTAGATGATGAAATGACTAAATTATTGGATAA
Organism: uncultured Mycoplasmatota bacterium; assembly: GCA_947165285.1. Taxonomy (GTDB): domain Bacteria; phylum Bacillota_I; class Bacilli_A; order RF39; family UBA660; genus RUG12834. The sequence continues at coordinate 211,066 of CAMUZS010000001.1, read as the reverse complement.
CTATTATAAAAAGACTACAGATAAAGAATTATTAGATCAATCAATAAAAACATTAAAAGAAAAATTAGATAATCAAAATAATGAAATACAAATATTAGAAAATAATAATCGTCAAATAAATTCTGAATATAATAAATATCAAAATAATTTAAGAGAGATTGAAGTAAAAATAGGTAAGATGGATGTTAAAATTGATAATTATCTATCAATTCTAAATGAAAATTACAATATGACATATGAAAAAGCTTTAGAAAGAGCAGATTTAGATATTGATATTTCTGATACTAAAACTATTGTTTCTAAATTAAAGAAAAACATTAAAGAACTAGGAGATGTCAATGTTGGATCAATTGATGAATATGAACGTGTTTCTACAAGATATGATTTTTTATGTCAGCAAGCAAATGATATTCAATCTTCAATAGCAGAATTAACAAATTTAATAACATCTATGGATGAAATAATGATAACAAAATTTAAAGATACTTTTGATAAAATTAAAAAGGAATTTGAAGGAATATTTAAAGAATTATTTAAAGGTGGAAAAGGAAATCTAGTTTTAACTGATCCAGAAAATATTCTTGAAACTGGAATAGAAATAATAGCAGAACCACCTGGAAAAAAATTAAATTCTATAGCACTTTTATCAGGTGGAGAAAAAACCTTAACAGCAATTGCACTTTTGTTTGCAATTCTTAAAGTTAAACCAACTCCATTTGTTATTTTAGATGAAGTAGAGGCAGCATTAGATGAAGTAAATGTTTTAGCTTTCTCTAAATACTTAAAGAAAGAACAAGATAAAACACAATTTATTATAATTACTCATAAAAAGAAAACAATGGAATATATTGATTCTTTATATGGTATTACAATGCAAGAATCTGGTGTATCAAAACTAGTTAGTGTTAAATTAGAAGATTAAATGTAAATCTTATCTGTAAAGGTAAGATTTTTTTATTAAAAAAAATTGTTTTGTGGGGGGGGTAAAAAAGAGTTATAATCTAGATAATAGAAAAGAGGTAGTTTATATGAATGATAATATCGAAATTCAAGAAAACAATAATTCAAACAATAACAAGTCAAAAGGATTATTAGTACTTGTAATATTACTTGTTATAGCATTACTTGGAACTATAGGATATATCTTATATGATAAAGGAGTTTTTAGTAATAAAAATAATAATGAAGTAAAACAAGAAGAAAGCAATAATAAAAATGAAGAAAAGAAAAAAATTTCAGATTCAACTAAAAAAGAATTGCTTAATATTATAGGTTTAACTGAAGAAGGATATCCAAGAACAACTGAAGAAAGTTTTTCTAATAGAGATGTAGTTGATATGAGTGGATATGATTTAGCTGGTGTTTTTGTTAATTTATCTGGAGAAGTAATAATAAAAAATAAGGATTATTTTTATCTTCAATGGTTAATAAAAACATATGCACATAATAACAATATGGTTATAGAATATTTAATTACTGATGAGAAAGAATTATTAAAATTAAATGTAGTAGGTGGACCATCTTTTCGTAATGGATTATCTAAAGAAAATTATAAAAAAATAGCAAAATTATATAATTTACCAGAAAATGGTGATGAAATATTTAAAAAAACAAATGAAAATGAAATAGGAATATATAAAGATTATTATGTATTGTATCCAGATTCATTTATTGGCGAATTCTATAATATAAAAGATAATTTATCATATGATAGTAATGAAAATGAGATAATTATAAATTATAATGTTAAACTTGATGAAATTAATGATGATTATAAAGATAAAAAAGAATCTGAATTAGAACATATTAATAAATCCATTAAATATACATTTAAACAATATGATGATGGATCATATTATCTATACAGTGTTAAAGTAACTAATAATTAATTAATCTTGTTTATACAAGATTTTTTAAATGTTTTAATTGATGAAATAATCAATTTGGATTATAATTATATATGTATGAAAGGAAATATATATGAATAAGGTAGTTGTAATAAGTGCACTTTGGTGTCCTTCATGTTTAATATTAAAAAAACATATTAAAAAAATAAGTGAAGAATATAATATAGAATTTGAAATATTAGATTATGATTTTGATGAAGATAAAGTAAAACCTTATAATGTAGGTGATATATTACCTGTTATTATTTATAATGATAAGAGATTAATAGGGGAAAAATCATATGATGAAATAATTACATTTTTAAAGGAGAATTCTTTGTTATGAAAAAGAAATTACTTATTTTATTTGCAGCTATTTTATTAATATTTCCAATTAATGTATTTGCCTTATCAAATAATTATGAAGATAAATTATTCTCTTTAACTAATACTAAAATAGATGATAATAAAGTAAATTTATATTTATTTTTTGGTCAAGAATGTCCACATTGTGAAGAAGAAAGAAATTGGCTTAATAATTTAAAAGAACAATATAAAGATAATTTGAATATTTATGAATTTGAAGTATGGCATAATAAAACTAATGCTAAGTTAATGGAAGAGGCTAAGAAAATTTTTGATTTTTCAGGGCAATCTGTTCCTTTTACTGTAGTAGGAGATAAAGCTTTTGCAGGTTATTCTGAGGTTAGTGCATCACGTATTGAGAATGTATTAAAAGAATACTTAAAAGAAGATAATAATCAAGAAAATGTAGAAAATAATGTAAATATTCCAATACTTGGTAATATAAATATGAAAAGTGTATCAATTCCACTTGTTGCTGTTATACTTGGTTTTATAGATGGTTTTAATCCATGTGCTATGTGGATATTATTATTTTTAATCAATATGTTATTTACAATGAAAAATAAAAAAAGAGCATGGATAATAGGGTTTACTTTTTTACTTGTTTCAGGTTTAGTATATTTTTTATCAATGTTAGGAATAAATTTAGTAATATCAGTAGTTGCTGTTAATTGGTTAAAAATATTAATTGCAATATTTATATTAATTGCAGGTATTTTAAATTTAAGAAAGTATTTTAAAATAAGAAAAGAAGAAGCAGGATGTAGTGTAGTTGATGAGAAAAAAAGAAAAAAATTAATAACAAAAATGAGAGATATTACTAGTAATAAAAGTTTTATACTAGCATTACTTGGAACTATTGTTTTAGCTGCTTCAGTAAATTTAATTGAACTTGCATGTTCTTTAGGATTTCCTGTAATATTTACAGAGGTACTATCTATTAATAATATTAGTGGAATTACAAAAATAATTTACCTTTTAATATATATATTCTTTTATATGATAGATGATATGATAGTATTTACAATTTCTATGGTTACATTACAAGCAACAGGTATAACAAATAAATATAATAAATTATGTACATTAATAAGTTCAATAATAATGATTATTATGGGATTATTACTAATCTTTAAACCAGATTGGTTAATGTTAAATTTTTAAGGAGTGATTTTAAATGATATATTTAGATTATGCTGCTAATACTCCAGTTGATAAAAGGGTGTTAGATTATTTCTATGAAGTTACTTTAAAATATTATGCAAATCCAAATTCAGTTCATAAACTTGGAAAAGAGGCAAATGAACTTATAGATAAATCATCAGAAAATATTGCTAAAATTTTAGGAGTATCAAAAGAAGATATTATTTATACTAGTGGTGCTACTGAATCAAATAATATGGTTATTAAAGGAATTGCTAAAAGATATAAAAATAATGGTAAACATATAATAATAAGTTCACTAGAACATAATTCAATAATTGCATCTGCAACTACTTTACAAGATGAAGGATTTGAAATAGATGTATTACCTATTAATCATGAAGGATTAGTAGATGTTGATAAATTAAAGAAATTAATTAGAGATGATACTATTTTAGTAAGTGTTGTTGCTGTTGATAGTGAATTAGGTCTTGTTCAACCAATCGAAGAAATAGGAAATATTTTACGTAATTATCCTAATACATTTTTTCATACTGATGCAACACAAGCAATTGGCAAAGTAACAATTGATTATAGTAATGTTGATTTAATTACAATAGCTCCACATAAGTTTTATGGAATTAATGGAATTGGTATTTTAGTTAAGAAAAACAATGTTGGTTTAGTTCCAATTATTAATGGTGGAAAATCAACTACTATTTATCGAAGTGGAACTCCAGTAACTGGATCAATTGCTGCAGCATCTTTAGCACTTGATCTAGCTATAAAAGAACAAGATGATAGATATGATCATGTTTTAAAGTTAAATAAATTAGTTATAAATCATTTAAAAAAATATGAATGTATTCATATTAATAACACAGAAAAATCAGTACCATTTACTATTAATTTTAGTATTAAAGGAATTAACTCATCTGATTTTGCAAAATTATTAGAGGATAAAGATATATATATATCTACTAAAACAACATGTTGTCCAGATAAAACTCCATCAAAATCTGTATATGCATTAACTAATGATAAATCTTTAGCATCATCTTCACTTCGTGTTAGTATTTCTCATTTAACAACTGAAGATGAAATTAATAAATTTTTAACTATATTTGATGAATGTTTAGGAAAGTTAAAAGAAGATGGAAAAATATAAAGAAATTGAAAGAAGTATAATAACTAAATATAGAAAAGATATTTGGGCAAGATTTGTTAAAGGTGTACAAGATTATGAATTAATACAAGATAATGATAAAGTTATGGTTTGTATAAGTGGGGGTAAAGATTCTTTTTTACTTGCTAAATGTGTGCAAGAATTAGAACGTCATGGTAAGACAAAATTTAAAGCACATTATGTAGTTATGGATCCTGGATATAATGAATATAATAAAAATTATATAATTGATAATGCTAAAACATTAAATATTCCTATTGAAGTTTTTGAATCAGATATATTTGATGTGGTATCAAAAGTTGATTTTAAGAGTCCGTGTTATATGTGTGCAAGAATGAGAAGGGGATATTTATATAATAAAGCAAAAGAACTTGGATGTAATAAAATTGCATTAGGACATCATTTTGATGATGTTATTGAAACAACATTACTTTCTATGTTTTATGGTTCAGAAATTAAAACTATGATGCCTAAACTTCATAGTGATAATTTTGAAGGTCTTGAATTAATAAGACCAATGTATTTAGTAAAAGAAGCTGATATAATATCATGGAAAAAATATAATGAATTAACATTTATTAATTGTGCTTGCAGATTTAGTGAAGGTTGTTCTTTAATAAATGATGGTACAAGTAAAAGAAAAGAAATAAAAGAACTTATTAAAGAATTAAGAAAGAAAAATAAAGATATTGATTATAATATCTTTAAGTCAATAGATAATATTAATTTAAATTGTGTATTAGGAACAAAAAAAGACGGTATATATAAAAGCTTTTTAGATGAATATAAAAAGATGTAAATAAATATTTACATCTTTTTAATTGTAATAAAAAAGACACCAAGAATGGTGTATATTTTTAAAATGGTCGGGAAGACAGGATTCGAACCTGCGACCCCTTGGTCCCAAACCAAGTGCACTACCAAGCTGTGCTACTTCCCGATTACTTAAAAAAAATGGTGCGCCCAAAGGGAGTCGAACCCCTAACCTTTAGATCCGTAGTCTAACGCTCTATCCAATTGCGCTATGGGCGCAAACAATGCTTTTTATCAAGCGCAATATAATTATATTAAAAAATAATAAAAAAATCAACAATTTTTATTAATTTATATATTATTAAACATTTATTTTTGGTATAATATCTATGGTGTTATTATGAATGAAGAAATAATAAAAAACATGAATTATGATAAATATTTAGATGAAAAAGCATGTAAAAATAGTGATGCTATTAGGTTAAAAAACGAAGAGTGTGATTTTAGACCTCCATATTTTAGAGATGCTGATAGAATTATTCATAGTTTATCTTATAATAGATATATTGATAAAACACAAGTTTTTTCACAATTAAATAACGATCATATTAGTAGAAGAATGACACATGTTCAATTAGTTTCTAAAATTGGTAGAACTATAGGAAGAGCTCTAAATTTAAATGAAGATTTAATTGAAGCTGGAGCTTTAGGACATGATATTGGACACGTTCCATTTGGACATGTTGGAGAATCTATTTTAAATGAGATAAGTTTAAATTCTAATCAAGGATATTTTAATCATAATGTTCAAAGTGTTAGACAATTTTTAGAAATTGAAAAAAATGGAGAAGGATTAAATTTAACTTTACAAGTTTTAGATGCTATTTTATGTCATAATGGTGAATTAGAATTAAAAAAATATATGCCTGTTAAAAAAAGTAAGGAAGATTTTTTAATAGAATATAAATCATGTTATGAAGATCCTAGTGTTAATAGTAAGTTAATACCAATGACATTAGAAGGATGCGTAGTTAGAATATCTGATATTATTGCTTACTTAGGTAGAGATATTGAAGATGCTGTTATTTTAGGTAAGTTTAATATTGAAGATATTCCATCAAGTATTACAAATATACTTGGTAATTCCAATAAAAGTATAGTTAATACTTTAATAACAGATATTATAATTAATAGTTATAAAAAAGATTATATTGCAATGAGTGATAAGGTATTTAATGCTTTAAAAGAATTAAAAAAATTTAATTATTTAAATATATATTCAAAATCAAGTACAAGTGAAGATAAAAAGTATTGGAAAGAATGTTTTAATACCGTTTATAAACATTCATTAGCAGCATTAAAAATAGATGATTATAATGCTCCAATATATAAAGTTTTTTTGAATAATATGAATGAAAATTATTTAAAAAATACATCAAATGAAAGGAAAGTAATAGATTATATTGCTGGAATGACAGATGATTATTTATTAAATGAAGTAAAAAATATAAAAAGATTGACGATTTAATTTATTTATAAGATAATATATAAAGAGGTGTATAAAATGAAAGGTAATAATAATTATCATTCAAATAAAATAAAATCATATGTTATTGTTTTTGGGTTATTTATTTTATCGTTTTTATTAGTTTTTGGAGGTTTAGTTTTTAGAAGTAAAATACATCCAGATTTTCCGCTTGTTTTTACAAATGCAGAAAATAAACTAATGTTTATTACCAAATCAAATAGTATGAAAAATGATATAGCTACTTTAGAAGATGCTAAAATTGAATATGCAAATAATGATACAAGATATTTATTATATTTAAATAAAAATACACTATTTTTACTTGATACAACTGGGGTAGGACCTGGAGAAAAAATAGCTGATAATGTTGTTACATTTGGATTTAGTAAAGATGATAGACATATTTATTACATAGATAATAAAAATACTTTATATTTATATGCTAGAAATGAAAAAAATCTTATAAAAGTGGCTTCAAATGTTAATAAAATAGAAGTAATTACAGGTAATCATTTAATATATAATCAAGCAGGAAAATTAATATATCAAAAAATAGAAAATGATCCAAAAGTAATATCAAATGTTTATAATAGTGTAGAAATAAATCATGATAATAAATATATTTTATATTCAGTAAAAAATGATGAATTAATGGATTATTTTGTATATGATATATCTAAAGATTCTACAAAGAAGGTTTTAGAAAATATTGTTAAATTATATGATAAAGATAATAATTATACTAAGTTTATTTATACAATTAATAGTGAAAATGAAAAAGATGTATCTAATGTTTTAAAAGATGATTATAAAGTATCAGATAAAAATTATAAATCTTATGATTATGAAGATTATACATCTGGAAGAGTTAATAAAATAACTTATGAAGCAAATCAAAAAGAAGGAAAAAATGTTGAATTTAGAAATCAATTAAGAGAATATGTTCAAAATTATGGTAAACTAGGATATGATTTGTATTTTAAAAATAATGATAATTTATCTTTAGTAGCTGCCAATATTAATAAATTATATTATTATGATTTAAGAAATCAAATATATAGTTATACTACATATTCTTTTGAAAATAATGCATTAAATATTAAAGATTATAAAAATGTAGAAACTTTCTATGATGATTTTGAAAAATTAAGATTAAATAGTATGTATTTAAAATATGGAAATTCAAATCCATCTTTAGCATATAAAAATATTACGACTAATGCTAAGGTATTTTTAAGAAATAATAATGAATACTATTTATTACTAGAAGATCAAAATTATTATAATTTATATTATAGTAGAATTAGTAATAAATCTATTAGATTAGTAAATGAAGTCGACACTAAATTAATTAATAATCAATTAAATGATAATTATGTGGATGGTTATATATATAGTAACTATATTAATGATAGATATTATTTAAATTCTATTTCTGATGGAAAAGTTAGAACTATTGCAGAAGATGTAAATGCTGATTATGTAGAGGTATCAGAAAGTAAAGATAGTATTTATTATTTAAAAAGAACTGGCGATAATACTAATGATTTAAATTTATATAATGGAATAAGAACTAGTACAGTTGCAAATGATATATATAGTTTCCTTTACATTAATAATGATTTAATATTTGTTACTAAAAATTATGATGAGAATACTAAAACAAGTGATTTATATCAATTATATTATAATTTTATAAATAATAAATTAGAAATGAAATTTGTATGCGAAGATATAGTTGATTGGTATAGTCCATTAAAGGATATTGATGAAATAAATGAAGAGGAAGATGTGTAATTTTCTTCTTTTTTGTAGTAAAAAAAAGTAAAAGATACATAATAAAGGTAGGTGATATTAATGATATATAAAGAATATAAAAATAATTCATTTAATTTATATACTATTAAAACAGATAAATTCAAGACGTGTCATATGGAAATAATCTTTTATAATAAATTTGAAGAAAATAAAATTACTATAAATAATGCATTAGTTGATATGATAGTTCATTCTAGTAAAAAATATAATAAAAGAAAAAAAGTGGTTGAAAAACTTGAAGATTTATATTCTGCTTCTTTTTATGGAGTATCTACAAGATTAGGAAATATAGTTTTAAATAATTTTGTATATAATTTTATAGATCCAAAATTTGCAGAAAAATCTTATTTAAAAGATGTAATAAAATTTCCATTTGAAATGATTTTTAATCCAAATATTAAAAATAATGAATTTGATGAAAGAACATTAAATATTATTAAAAACAGGATATTAGTAGATATTGAAAGTATAAAAGAATCACCTAATAGATATGCTATTAAAAGAGCTTTAATTAATACAGATGATAAAATGCCTGCTAGTTATTATATGGTTGGTAATATTGATGATTTAAATAAAATAAATACATCCAATTTAGTAGATGAATATAAATATATGTTGGATAATTTTTATTGTGATATATATTTAATTGGAAATCTTGATATGGATAAAATAAATATTATGATTTGTGATTTATTTAAAAACAATATAATTAAAACACAAAAACTATTAACATATGTAGAAAATAATTTTAAAAATAGTGTTAAAGAAATAGTAGAACAAGATAATTTTGAACAAGATGTTTTAGTTACTATATGTAATTTAAAAGATTTAAATGATAATGAAAAAAATAATGTTATGCCAATATTTAATAATATTTTTGGTAGTGGATCTTTAAATAATAAATTAGGTCAAAATTTAAGAGAAAAGAATTCGTTGTGTTATCAAATTAATAGTATGTATCAAAAATATGATAATTTATTAATAATAATGACAGGTATTGATAAAGTTAATAAAAATAAAGCTGTTAAGTTAATTAAAAAATCTATTAAAGAAATGATAAGTGGTGATTTTGATCAAGAAAGTATTGATAATGCTATAAAAAGTCATATGAATGGATTAAAAAATGTTTTAGATAATCAATCATCACTTATTAATAATTATTTTTTTCATAATTTAAATAAAACTCCTTTAATAATGGAACGTATAAATAATGATAAAAAAGTAAGTAAAAAAGAAATAATTGATTTAGCAAAAAAAATTAAAATTAGTACCATATATTTATTAGAAAGCGTAGGTAATAAATGAAAGAAATTAAACTAAATAAATTAAATGAAAAAATATACTACGATGAATGTAATAATGGTTTACAAATATTTATGTGGACTAATGAAAAAGTAAATAATTATTATGCAACATTAAATGTAAAATATGGATCAATAGATACTAATTTTAAAATAGATAATAAAGAGTATAAAGTAAATGATGGAATAGCTCATTATTTTGAACATATTAATTTTAATGAAAAAGATGGAAAAACTGCTGATCAATTTTTTGATTTAAAAGGAACAAGTGTTAATGCATTTACTACATATGACTTTACTTCTTATAATATTTTTGGAAATATAGATATAATTGAAAATGTAACTTACTTACTTGATTTTGTACAAACTAAAGTAATAACAAATGACTTAGTAGAAAAAGAAAGAAATATTATTTTAGAAGAAGTAAGGATGAATAAAAATCAACCAAATAGAGTGATGTATTATGAATCTAATAAAGCAATTTATAATAAAAATAATATAAGAAATGAAATAGCTGGTACAGAAGATGATGTAAAAAAGATTAGTAAAAAAGAATTAGAATTAGTATTTGATAATTTCTATCAACCTAATAATATGTTTTTGGTAGTAACTGGTAATTTTAATCCATATGAATTAGCTGCCGCTATTAAAGAAAATCAAAAAAGTAAAAAATCAAATAAAGCTAATATAAAAAAAATATATGAAAAAGAAGATACTAAAGTATTAAAAGAAAAAATAAATTTAAAAGGTAATATTAAAATACCAAAATTAAATATTAGTTATAAAATATCTAGAAAATTATTTAAGGATTATTCTGATTTACTACTTAGAGTTTATTTAAGAACAATTATGAATGCTAATTTTGGACCAACAAGTGATTTAAAAGAAGAATTAATGGAAAAAAATTTAATTAATACTTTAAATACAAAAGTTAGAGTAGATAAAGATTGTGTAGTTATATCAATACTATCTGAAACAAAATATCCTGAGGAATTAATTTCAATTATAAAACAAAGTATGAAAAAGATGGAAATAACAAATGATAAATTAAGAAGAAAAATTAAATGTACTTTGGCATATTTAATTACAAGTTTTGATGATGTTGAATATGTAAATAATTCTATTATAGATGATATAATTACATATAATAAGATTAATAATAATATTTTTAATATAATAAAATCATTATCATTAGAAGATGCAAAAAAAATAATTAATAAGATAGATGTTTCTAATGAAGTAACTATATTAATGGAACCATAAAAAAAATACTAACAATTGTTAGTATTTTTTATTATCTGTTATAGAATTCTACTACTAGAGATTCATTTATATCAGGATTTAATTCACTTCTTTCAGGTAATCTTAAATATTTACCAGTAAGTTTTGCTTTGTCAAATTCAACAAATTTAGGAGTACCTAATGAACTTTCAACAGCTTCTTTTATAGCTGGATGATCAAGTGATTGTTCTTTTACAGTAATAATATCACCTGGTTTTACTTGATATGAAGGAATATCTACTTTTATTCCATTAACACAAATATGTCCATGATTAACTACTTGTCTTGCTGCACGTCTAGTTTTAGCCATACCAAGACGATAAACAATATTATCAAGTCTTGATTCTAATAAAAATAAGAAATTTTCACCAGCAATACCTTTCATTTTAGAAGCTTTATCAAAAGTTTTTCTAAATTGTTTTTCATTTAATCCATACATAAATCTAATTTTTTGTTTTTCAGTTAACTGAATAGAATATTCACTAGTTTTTCTTTTTCTTTGAGCACCATGAATTCCAGGAGCATAAGGACGTCTAGCTAAATCTTTTCCGTTTTCTAAAGTAGAAAAACCAACTCTTCTAGATTTTTTGTATGCAGGACCAGTATATCTTGCCATATATTTTTCTCCTTTCTTTATATTTGCTACTAAAAAGGAAAGTTATAATATAAAAAGGGGAGTTTATCTTGATATTTTCTCTTTAGGCAGAAAAGATACTAATATACTTTGCGTGATAAACACATCTATTTACATTACAACACTGCCAAATTAAGTTGCAATAATAATTATACTATATTTTTATAATATGTCAAATGTTTTGTAAAATGCCTAGAATTTGGGGATTATTTATGATATTATGAATTAAGGTGAAGACAATGGCAAATCAAGAATATAATGAAAAAAGTATCAAAATATTAGAAGGATTAGATGCTGTTAGAAAACGTCCTGGTATGTATATTGGATCAACTGATAAAAGAGGTATGCATCATTTAGTATGGGAAATTGTTGATAATGGTATTGATGAAGTAATTAATGGCTATGGTAATTATATTAAAATAATTTTAGAACGTGATGGTTCAATAACAATAGCAGATAATGGCCGTGGTGTTCCAATTGGAAAACATGAATCTGGTAAATCAACTCCTGAAGTCATTTATACTATTTTGCATGCAGGTGGTAAATTTGAAGAAGGAGGATACAAAGTATCTGGTGGTCTTCATGGTGTAGGTGGATCAGTTGTTAATGCATTATCTTCATGGATGACTGTTACAATTTCAAGGGAAGGAAAAATATCTCAAATAAAATTTAAAGATGGTGGAAAAGTAGCTTCTCCTTTAAAAGAAATTGGTAAAACTAATAAAACAGGAACAATAGTTCAATTTATGCCTGATAAAGAAATATTTAAAAATTGTAATTTTTCATTTACTACAATATCAGAAAGAATGCAAGAATCTGCATTTTTAAATCCTAATTTAACAGTAGAAGTATGTGATATAGAAGATAATTTAAATGCTAAGTATCATTATGAAACAGGACTTACAGCATTTGTTGAATATGTAAATGATGGTCATAATACATTACATAAAGTAGTTCAATTTAATAATATAAAAAATAGAATAGATGTATCTATTGCATTGCAATATACTGACTCTTATAATGAACAAATATTGTCATTTGTTAATGATGTTAAAACTACTGATGGTGGATCTCATGAAGTAGGGTTTAAGACAGGTCTTACTAAAGCATTTAATGAGTATGCAAAAAATAATAATATAATTAAAGGAAATAATACATTTGATGGATCTGACCTTAGAGAAGGATTAACAGCAATCATTAGTGTTAAAATACCTGAAGATATTTTACAATTTGAAGGTCAAACTAAAGGTAAACTTGGAACTCCAGAAGCTAAATCAGCAGTTGAACAAGTAATATATGAAAATTTAAAATTTTATTTAGAAGAAAATCAAACAATAGCAAAGTCGATACTTGAAAAAGCAGATAAATCACGTCTTGCTAGAGAAGCAGCTAGAAAAGCAAGGGAAGCTGTAAGAAAAGGAGATAAATCAAAAAACAATAGAGAAAGAATAATATCTGAAAAGTTAGCTAAAGCAACATCAAGAGATTATGAAAAAAATGAATTATTCTTAGTCGAAGGAGATTCAGCTGGTGGATCCGCTAAAAGTTATAGAGATAGAGAACACCAAGCAATACTTCCTCTTCGTGGTAAAGTATTAAATACTGAAAAAGCATCAAGTACTGATATTGAAAACAATGCTGAACTTAGACTTATAGAATATGCTATAGGTGCAGGATTAGGGCAAGATTTTGATTATCGTGAGTCAAATTATGGAAAAATAATAATAATGACTGATGCAGATGTTGATGGATCACATATCCAAATTCTATTAATTACTTTCTTTTATAAATTTATGAGACCATTAATAGAACAAGGAATGCTTTATATTGCAACACCTCCACTTTATTCTATAGAAACAGGATCAAAAGGAGAAAAAGAATATATTGCTACTGATGAAGAATTAGAAGAAAGAAAGAAAACTTTAAAAGGAAATTATAAATTACAAAGATTTAAAGGATTAGGTGAAATGAATGCTGATGAACTTTATGATACAACAATGTCACCTAAAAATAGAAGATTAATAAGAGTAACATTAGATGATGCTGCACTTGCAGAAAAAAGAATTCATACTCTTATGGGAGATGAAGTAGCCCCAAGAAAGGCTTGGATTAATGAAAATGTTGATTTTACATTAGAAGATGACTTTAGGAAGTGATAATAATGCCAAAGAAAAAAAATACTGAAGAAATAATTGAAAAAATTAGTGATTATGCTTTAGATGAAATAATGGAAATAGGTTTTGGAAGATATTCTAAAGAGATTATTCAAGAAAGAGCATTACCAGATGTAAGAGATGGTCTTAAACCTGTTCAAAGAAGAATATTATACGCTATGAAAAAAAGTGGATACACTTATGATAAGCCATATCATAAATCAGCAAAAGCAGTTGGTGAAATAATGGGTAATTATCATCCACATGGCGATTCTTCAATATATGAAGCATTAATTAGAATGTCTCAACCATGGAAGATGAGAGAAGTATTTATCGATATTCATGGTAATAATGGATCTATTGATGGTGATGGACCTGCTGCGATGCGTTATACAGAAGCACGTCTTTCAAAAATTGCTGATACAATGCTTGAATCAATCGATAAAAATACTGTTGAAATGGCATGGAATTTTGATGATTCTATTCAAGAACCTACTGTACTTCCTGCAAGATTTCCTAACTTGCTTGTAAATGGATCAACAGGAATTTCTGCAGGTTATGCAACAGATATTCCAACACATAACCTAGGTGAAGTAGTAGATGCTACAATTAAGAGAATTGAAAGTCCAAATTGTCGTCTTGAAACTATTATGGATATAATACCTGGACCAGATTTTCCTACTGGAGGAATAATTGAGGGAAAAGAAGAATTAATTAAAGCTTATACTACTGGTAAAGGAAAAGTTGTTTTAAAAGCTGATTGTGAAATAGTTAAAAATCAAATAATAGTTAAATCAATTCCTTATGATTTAGTCAAAGAACAATTAATTAAAAAAATTATTGATATTAAATTAGATAAAAAAATTGATGGTATAAATGATGTAATAGATGAATCAGATTTTGAAAATATGGCTCGTATTGTTATTGATTTAAAACGTGATGCTGATCCTAATTTAATACTTAATTATTTATATAAAAATACAGATTTACAGGTAAACTATAGTTTTAATATGGTTGCTATAGTAAATCGTAGACCAAAATATGTAGGAATTTTAGATATATTAGATGCATTTATTGCTCATCAAAGAGAAGTAATAACAAGAAGAACGGAATTTGACTTAGCAAAAGCAAAAAAAGAGTTACATATTTTAGAAGGTTTAGTTAAAGCAATATCTATTTTAGATGAAGTAATAAAAATTATTAGAGCTTCTAAAAATAAAAGCGATGCTATTGCTAATTTAGTTAAAGAGTTTAAATTTAGTGAAGAACAAGCAAAAGCTATTGTTGAATTACAACTATATAGATTAACTAATACTGACATAGTAGAACTTCAAGAAAAAATGGAAGAATTAAAGAAGAAAATAGAAATTTGGGAACAAATTTTAAATAATGAAAATGCTCTAAAACATGTTATGGTTCAAGAGTTAAAACAAATTAAAAAAGAATATGCAAATCCTCGTCGAACAGAAATTAAAGATGAAATAACAGAAATAAAACTTGATATGAAAGCAATGATTAAAGAAGAGGATGCAATAGTATTAATAACTAATGAAGGTTATATAAAACGTGTATCTAAAAAAGTATATGCTGCAAATAATGAAGAACTACCTATGTTAAAACCAGGAGATTATATAACTAATATATTTAGTTTATCAACATTAGATAATATATTAATATTTACTAATTTAGGAAATTATATGTTTATTCCAGTACATATATTACAAGAAACAAAATGGAAAGAACTTGGAAAACATGTAAATAATATAATTGGTGGTTTATCACCAGAAGAAAAAATAATATCTTCAATTATATTAGATAATAAAGATGAAGAAATAACATTATTTACAAAAAATGGACTTGTTAAAAAGACAAAATTAGAAGATTTTATAGTATCTAGATATTCAAAAGCAATGACTGCATTTAAATTAAAAGATAATGATGAATTAATAAGTGTACAAAGAAATAAGCAAAAATCATTATTTATAAGTGAATCTGGAAAATATTTAAACATAAATAGTGATGAAATAAGTACTGTTGGTCCTAAAGCATCTGGAATAAAAGGTATTAATTTAAGTGATGATATTTTAATATCTGGTCTAACTTATAATAGTGATGATGAATATATTACAATTGTTACTAATAAAAAGACTGCTAAGAGAATAAAAATATCTGATTTAGAATTACATACTCGTGCTAAAAAAGGATCTAACATAATGAAAAAAGTTAAATCTAATGATTATAAAGTATTAAATGCATTTATTACTAATTCAAAAGATAATATAAGTTTAAATATTGATGGCGAAATTCAAAATATTAAAGCTAGTGATATTGCTATAATGGATTTATTATCAACTGGGTCTTCAATTACTAAAAAAACAATAATATGTGCTTTTACTCAAGTAGAATTAATTGATTATAAAAATAAAACTAAAAAAGATAATCAAGAAAAACAAGAAGAATTAGTAGAGGAAAAAAAGGAAATTATTAAAGAACCAGTACAAACATCATTAGATGATTTCTATCAAGATTTTAAATTATAATATAAATAAATTGCCTATTTAATCATAAAATATAATAGGTGATTTTTTTATGGATAAAAAAGAAAATTTTAAAATATTTGCACAAAAACATCCTGAATTAATAAATTATGTAAATAATCATAAAGATATATCTTGGCAAAAATTATATGAAATATATGATATATATGGTGAAGATGAAAGTGTATGGAAAAAATATTTTAGTGAAAATCAAAATAGTAATACAAATAATATAAGTGATATGTTAAAAAATGTTGATATGTCTAAAGTTCAAGAACATATTGGTACAGCTCAAAAAGCATTAACATTACTTCAAGAACTAACAACAAAAGGAGCACAAAACATAGCTAGTGTTAAAGGACCTACAATTCCTAGACCAATAACAAAATTTTTTGGAGATTAATTATGACTATAAATACTCAAATGAAATTATTAAATTCTAAAAATTATTATCAGTATTTAAAAGAAAACTCAAATTGGATAAAAGAATTAAATAGAAATGATAATAATTTTGATGATTTTATAAACTTTTGTAAAGACAAATATTCATTAAGAATTACCGATAAAATATCAAATGTAATAGATAATATTGACTTGATACAAAATGTGTTAAATGTATTAAAATAGTTTACATTTATATTGATTTAACTATTTTTTTATTATATAATCAAATTAATAAAATAGAATAAGGAGATTATATATGAAGGAATATATAAATAATATAAAAAATAAAAAAGGTTTTACATTAATAGAACTTTTAGCAGTAATAGTAATACTTGCTTTGCTTGTTCTTATAGCAACACCAATCATTCAAAGAGTTATTGCTAATTCACAAAAGAATACATTTAAAGATGAAGTACAAAGTTTAGCTAAATATTTAGATACAGCTTATGCTGATTATCAAATGGATCCATCTAGTTCCTTATCAGTAGATGAGGATAATAATGATTTTAAAATAACATATAATCCTAAAACTACTTCAGAACCAGAATCTATAGTAGTTTGTGCAACAATAGATGGTTTGGTTAATAAAGGTTATGTTAAAAAAGCAGATACATCAACTTGGGGAGGATATATACTTACAAATATTCCTTTAGGTGCAGGTGGATCTTCTGAAACTGAATATAATATATCTAATGGAAAATTTAAAGCCAGTGGAGCAAATGATAGTTTATCAATTGAACAAGGAACTATTGATAAAACTACTAAATGTCCATAATAGATAATAACTTAAGAAGAAATTCTTAAGTTTTTTTTTATTTAAAAAAAGGAAATATTATCTTTATATGTAATATATATATTAGAGGATATAATACATAAAATGACAAAATAAATTAATTAATATTGCTATATTAAATATGGTGATAATAATGAAAAGGTTTTTAATAACAATTTTACTTGCTATTTTAACTGGAGCAGGACTTGGGTTTTATGCATATAACAAATTAGCAAGTACTAATAATAATGATATGATGGTTGGAAAGTTTTCTAATCAAGTATATGCTTTACAAGTCGGAGTTTTTGATTCTATAAATAATGCAAATGACCTTGCGTCAAAATATGGTGGTATTGTTATAAATGATAATAATAAATATAGGGTATATATTGCTATTGTTAGTAATACTCTTACTCAAATAAAAAATTATTATGATAATAAAAATATTTCTTATTATGTAAAAAATATTGAAGTAAATAGTGATTTTTATAATACGTTACTTGATTACGAGTCATTATTATTAGCTACTAATGAAGATAATTATGAAGAAATAATGAAAAATATATTAAAGGAGTATGTTAATTTATTAAATGAAGTATAGTATTAAAAATTTAAATAAAAATATAAGACCAAGAGAGAGATTAAAAAAATATGGTGCATCTTATCTTTGTGATGATGAATTACTTGCTATTATTTTAAGAACTGGATCTAAAGAATATAATGCTAAAGAATTAGCAAGTGTAATTATTAATAATATTAATGGAATAAATAATTTAAGTAATACTACTTTAAAAGAATTATCATCAATTAAAGGAATTGGTGAAGTTAAAGCAATTACTTTACTTGCGGCATTAGAATTAGGTAAAAGATGTTTAAAAAAAGATATTTCTAAAATAAAAATAGATAATAATTTAATTGTATATGATTTATTTAAATATGATTTTGTAAATTGTTATCAAGAAAAGTTTATAGCTTTATTTTTAGATAATAAATGTAATTTAATTACATATGAAGTAATATTTATAGGAACAATATCTAATTCTTCAGTTCATCCAAGAGAAATATTTAAACTTGCTTTTAAAAATAGTGCATCACAAATAATAATAGTTCATAATCATCCAAGTGGGGATTCTAATCCATCAAATGCAGATATTAATGTTACTGATAAATTATATGAAATAGGTAAATTAATGTCTATTCCAATTATTGATCATATAATTATTGGTTATAATAATTTTTATAGTTTTTATGAAAAAAGGAAGATTGAGATATATGAATAACAATATTAAAAAAATTATTTATTATATAATTATAATATTATTATTTGTTGTATTTGATAAAATTTTATTTTACTTTAATAATGATAATGAAAAAAATATTCTTATTAATAATACTTTAAAGTTACAAAGTGATTCTTTAAAAAGTGATATTGAGGAGTTAACCAAAATTAAATATGATAATTATAATTATATAATTGGAAAAATAACATATAAAAACCTATATAATAGTGACACTTATTATATTGAATATGATGGCACTTTAAATGATAAATTAGTTATTAATAATAATGGATTAATTGGTATAGTAAAAAATCATATATTAACAAAAGTTAGTGATTTGTCATTAAGTGTTAGAATAAATGATAATTATGGAATTTTAAAAAATAATGAAATAAAAATAATTAATGGAGATTATAAAATAGGAGATAAAATATATACATCTGGATTAACATCTATAAATGAAAATTTACTTATTGGATATGTTAGTGATATAAAAAATTATGAATTAGAAACTATTATAAAAGTAGATTATATAAAAATAGATACAAATTATGTGGTGATATTAAAATGATATATTTATTTATTGATTTAATTATAACTTCATTAACTAATTATCAAACATCATTTATAATATTTGATTTTACTAATAAGCATAAAATATATTATGTTATTCTAATCTCTATATTAATATTTTATTTTACTAATAATATTTTTAATTTATTTATAATAATATTTTTATATTATTTTATTAATTTTTTAAATAAATATATTTGTAATAAATATTTTTTATATATTATATCTTATATAATATTATTTAATTTTAATATTAATACACAAAATCTATTAACTTTTATAATTTCATTAATAATTATATATTTTAATCCATATAATTAAGTATGGATACATATAATAAATATTATAATAATAAAAAAAGTGATAATAAAAAAATACTTAGTAAGTATATTACTAAGGTATTATTAAGTATTGTTTTCTTATTAATATGTGTTATTTACATAAAAATAAGTGAAGGTAATAAAAATAATTTTGAAAAAGTATTTTTAAATAACACAATTCCATTTAATGAAATAAATAATTGGTATCAAGAAAAATTTGGAAATATTATTCCTAATTTAGACAAATCATTAGAAAGTCAAACAGTGTTTAATGAAGATAATAAAAATGAAAATATGAAGGATTATTTAGATGGAAAAGAAATTGATGTTGAAGATAATTATTTTATTACTTCTTTAGAAAGTGGAGTAGTTGTTTATATTGGTGAAAAAGAAGGATATAATAATACTTTAATAATTCAAGGAATAGATGGAGTTAATATTTGGTATTCTAACATAAATACAGATAATATTAATTTATATGATTATGTAAAAAAAGGACAAATACTTGGTTCGGCTAAAGATAATAAATATTATTTAGTTTTTGAAAAAGATAACAAGTTTATTTCATATGAAGAATATAATAAAAATTGATTTTTCTACTTATTTGATAGTATTATTATCTTTTTTTGCAGGTAATTTTAAAGAAATAATTATTTTATATTTAATTATAATTATTCATGAATTTGGGCATGTTTTATTTTTAAAATTATATAAAAAAGAAATAACTAAAATTAATATTTATCCTTTTGGTGGGATAACTAAATATAATTCTTTAGTTAATCATAATTTATTAGAGGAATTATTAATATCAGTTGGGGGAATAATTAATCAGTTCTTATTATTTATTATTTTTTTTATATTAAAAAAACATAATATAATTAATAATTTTACATATAATATTTTTATTAAAAATAATATTAATTTGTTAATATTTAATTTAATACCAATAATTGGATTAGATGGAGAAAAAATAATACATACTTTATTAGAATATATTTTGCCATATAAAATGGTAAATAATATTTGCATTATCTTATCTATTATTAGTTTAATTATATTTATAATTAAAAGTTTTTTATTAAAAATAAATATAGTAATTGTTGTATCTTTTTTGTTTTATAAACTAATATTTTTTATAAAAAATAAAAAATATATTGAAAATAAATTCTTACTTGAAAGATGTATTTATAATATACCTTATAAAAGAATTAAATATTATAATAATTATAATAGTAATAAAATGTATCAAGAAACATATCATTTTTTTAATAATAAAAATGAATATTATTATTTAAATCAAAAATATAAAATTTAAGTAAAAATAATTACTTAAGTCTTTTTTTATTAAAAAAAATATTGTATAATATTTAATAATAAAGGGTGATATGTGTGATAAAGACTTTAAGTATTGGACATGCATCTTATGATATATATGTTCAAGTAGATGAATTTCCAAAAGAAAATACTAAAACTAGATTTATTAATAAAATTGGTTGTGGTGGTGGAAACGCTGCCAATGTTGCTTATATGTTAGCAAAATGGGGACTTGGTTCTACTTTTGCTGGTACTATTGGAAATGATGCGTTTGGAAATCGTATTCAAAAAGAATTTGAAAGTGTAGGAGTAGATACAAGATATATAGAAACAACTTATGATAAAGATACAACAATATCTTTTGTAATAGTTAATACACAAAATGGATCGAGAACATTATTTAATGTAGCAGATGAATATGTAAAATTAAAAAAATTTGATTTTGATTTTCAACCAGATTTAATAATAGTTGATGGACATGATTCATATGCATCTAAATCAACTATCGAAAGATTTCCAAAAGCAGTAACTATATGTAATGCACAAAGATATGTACCTGAAGTAGTAGAAACAGCAAAATTATGTCAATATATGATATGTTCTAAGGATTTTGCTGAAGAAGCTACTAATGTTAAAATTGATTTTAATAATACTTCAACACTGGTAAACTTATATGATATATTAAGAAATAAATTTGATAGACAAAAGATAGTAGTTACTTTAGAAAATCATGGTGCGCTATACCAAATAGATGATCAAATTAAGGTTTCTCCTGCATTATTAGTTAAAGCTGTTGATACAACTGGAGCAGGTGATATATTTCAAGGAGCATTTGCATATGCAATATCTCAACAATTTAGTGTTGAACAAGCAGTAAGATTTTCAAATATAGCTGCAGGTCTTTCAACTCAATTAGTGGGGGCAAGGATATCTATTCCAAAACTTCAAGATGTCCAAAAAATATATGAACAAAAACAAGAATAATCCATTTACTATTTTATTGCCACACTTAGATTTACATGGAGAAACAAAAGATAGTGCAAGGTATTTAATTAATTCGTTTATTAAAGATAACTATATTATGAAAAATAATAAAATTGTCATAATTCATGGTCGTAGTGGAGAAGTTTTAAGAAAATTTACTCAAGAAGTATTGAAGGAAAATAAACTTGTAAAAAACTTTGAAATTGATATGTTTAATGACGGACAAACAATTGTAGAAATTAATATAAAGTGATTTATATATCAAAAATGTCACAAAAATTTGACAAACTCCCAATTTTGTGTTAGAATTATAGCAACAAAGAAATATGGGGGTTTTTGTTATGAAAGGTTATGTTTTAGATTATATTAATGAAAATGAATATAGAAAATTAGAAAGAGCATTAAAAAAATATAATATGCTTGCCTATAAGAAACTTAATTTTGTATATTATCCAGCATTAAGAAATGGTGAAGTAATCGGTGAATTAGTTTCACAAAATAAAACTAAACATACTAAAAGTTATGAATTGAAATTACCAAGTGATAAGATATTTAATCAAATCCACGGTGAAATTAAATTACATTATACTGTTTATGAAAAAGAACAAATTGTTATGTTAGATACAATATCTCCAGAAGATATTTTAATCGAAGGACATAACTCTGAATTAACAGCATATAAAGGTGTAATGATTTCAAAAGAAAATTCAGCTAAAGATATGTTTAAAGTAGATTTATTAAATATGTTACATGATAATAAGTAGAAATACTTATTATTTTTTTATTAAAAAATATTGCAAGAATTAATTTATTATGTTATATTTAATTAGTCAGTAAGTTTTTATGGACCCTTAGCTCAGTTGGTTAGAGCATCCGGCTCATAACCGGGCGGTCGTAGGTTCGAGTCCTACAGGGTCCACCACTGATAAAATAAAAGTTCTAGATTAACTCTAGAACTTTTTTAATACCAACCTTTTTTCTTAGAATGAGACCACGCTTTTAATGGAGATCCATATCTTCCTAAAATATATTTTAATCCCCATCTGATTTGTGTTTTTCCGTTAGTGTAATAATCACTTCCAGCACTTTTCATTTTTTTTGCAGGTAAAGCTTGAGGTATTCCATGAGCACCTGATTTTTTATTATGTGCAGTAGCTTTCCATCCAGATTCTTTATTCCATAATTTTACTAAGGCACTATAATCACTAATACTCCATCCGTATTTATTTAATACTAATTTTTTTGCATATGATTTAAGTTGTTTTTTACTATATTTAATGCTTTTAGTATATGATATAGCATATGAAGTGTTGGTATTTTTAATTTGTTGTTCTTTAGTTGTACTTAATGAGAAAATTATCATGATAACCAATACCCCAGCTGCAAATAATTTTTTCATTTTAATTTTACATCCTTTTCTAAGCTCGTACCTATTTTTTAGAACACGAGCATACCCATAATATCATAAATAAAATTTAAATGCAACTTTAATTTTTTAGTTGCAAACAAGATAAAAACGTGTTATTATTTTGAATGTAATAAAAATTACCTGCGGGTATGGCGGAACTGGTAGACGCGCTAGACTTAGGATCTAGTTCCTAACGGAGTGGGGGTTCAAGTCCCTTTACCCGCACCATATTATAATTAAAGAACTTTTTAAGTTCTTTTTTTATTTAAAAAGGAAATTTAATATTTATCTTATATATATATAATAGAGGGATTTCTATGGAGGATAGATGAAATATATAAGAAAAATATTATTTTTACTAATAATAATGATAATAGCTATAACTAAAGTAAATGCTGATTCTATTAAATTTAAAGCCGGAGATTATATAAATAATATTTATTTAAAAAAAGAATCACCAAATGGTGTAGTTAAATATATGCAGGCACAATTTATTATTGATGAAAGTAATAATAAATATGCATATTGTTTAGATCCGTTTATTAATATTACTTTAGATAATTATTATAAAAAGTATTCATCAATTGATCATAATATTTTAAGTATTGATGAAGATAAATGGGAATATATAAATTTACTTGCATATTATGGTTATGGATATTCAGGTCATATTGCACCTGAGTGGTATGCTGCTACTCAAATAGCTATATGGAGAGCCATGGAACCAACATCTAATATTTATTTTACAGATAAATTAAATGGAAATAGAGTAAATACTAATGAATATATGGTAACTGAAATACAAAATTTAGCAAATAATTTTTTAAATATGAATAAAGTAGTAAATATTAATACTACATATGATGTTCCAAAAATAGTAGATGGTTTAAATTCATCATTTGAATTATCATTAGATACTGATGATTTACAAATAAATCAAAACTCACAGTTAATATTAAAAAAATCATTTAAAGGAACAAAATCTTATAAAATATACTTTGGAAATGATAATTATTCATCATTTTATTTACTTGATGGATATCAAAGAGTATTACAAGTAGATAATTTAATTAAATATAATTTAACTTATAATATAACTATTAATACGGGTAAATTAATATTAGATTTTAATATATTAAATAATTATTATAGTAATTGTAGTAAAGAAGATGTTACTAAATATGGATTATATGATATTAATAATAACTTATTAAATGAATTTAATATTGAAGAATTAAGTCATTTTGAAATAAATGATTTAGCATATGGAAAGTATTATTTAAAACAAATTAGTTATGGTTGTTCTTTTAAAGAAGATAAAAATATATATGAAATAAATATTAATAGTGATATACAAAATAAGAATATTGATGTAGAAAAATTAAGTAAAGAAATAAATATAAAAAAAGAATATTGTTTAGATGATATATGTATAGATGAAGAAAATGCAAAGTTTTTAATAAAAGATGATAATAAAGAATTTGAAATGGTAACTAATAGCGAAGGAAAAGCAAGCATTAATATAGGAATAGGAACATATACACTTAAACAAATATCTGGTAAAAAAAACTATAATTATATTAATGATTTTAATTTTAATTTATTAGATTATTCATCAAATAAGATAAATTTTAGATTGATTAATACTTTAAAAAAAGGTGAAATTAATGTAATTGTAAAAGATGAAGAAGAGAATTATATAGAAGATAGCAAAATATGCTTATATGATGAAAATAAAAACTTAATTAAATGTGATAAAACAGATAAAAATGGTGTTGTTTCATTTAATAATTTAAAATTAGGAATTTATTATATTAATCAACAAAGTGTTAATGAAAAATATATATTACAAAATGTACAAGAAAAAATAGTATTAGAAAATATTAGTAATATTAATATTATAAATAAACAAAATAATATTATTAATAATTCAAATGAAGTTATTAATGATTTAGAAGAAGAAAAAACTAATGAAGAAAATTATAATTATAGTTATAAGGAAGAGTATTTACCAGATACAAATAAAAATGATTTTATAAAATATATAGTATTAATAATATGCATAATTGGGATAAGTATTTCATTATATGTTGAAGCAAAAGAAAATATTTAAAATAATTATAATTTTAAGTATCATTTTATATATAATTATTAATTCATATCAAGATTATACTTATATATATAAAAAGAATATTATATTAGATAATTTTATTAATGATAAAGTAAAATATAGTGATATATATTCATATTTAAAAATTGATAAAATTAATTTAAAAGAAATTGTATATAATATTAATTCCGATAAAAATAATTTAGATAATGGTTTGATGTTATATAATTTAAATCCAATTATAATATTAGGACATTCAGGATTAAGCGTTAAAGCATTATTTAATGACTTAGATAAATTAAATAAAGAAGATAAAATTAGTTTTAATAATAAAGAATATAAAGTATTTGACATATATGAAAAGAAAAAAACTGATAAATTACAATTAAATGGAGATCTAATATTAGTTACATGTTTAAAAAATAGTAATGATAAACAATTAGTTATAGTTGGTAAAAATAATGTTTAAAAATAAAAATTTGTAAAAAAATAGTGCAAAAATTAATTTTTTTGCATTTTTTTTATCAAAAAAAAAGGAAATAAGGTATATACATGTAATATATATAATTAGAGGGACAAAAATTATGGCATATTTTGATAATGACGAAATTAACAAAATAAGATCTAAAGCAGATATTAAAGATATTATATCAAGTTATATTACTTTAGAAAAAAAAGGCAAAGACTATAAATGTATTTGTCCTTTTCATGATGATCATTCACCTAGTATGTCAATATCAGAGTCTAAACAAATATTTAAATGTTTCGTATGTGGAACAGGAGGAAATGTTTTTACTTTTGTTGAAAAATTTGAAAATGTTTCTTTTTTAGAAAGTGTTAAAATAGTAGCTGATAAAATTGGATATAATATAAAACAAGATATTAATTTAAAAAGTGTAGATAATTTTAAAAAAGAACATGAAATAATGAATATTGCAAACATGTTTTATCAAAATAATTTAAATACAAGTAGTGGTATTGCTGCAAAGAAATATTTAACAAATAGAAAAATAGATGAAAAGATTATTAATGAATTTCAAATAGGTTTATCTTTAGATAATAAAGATGATTTATATAACTTATTAATAAAAAAAGGATATGATCTTAAAACAATTGAAAGTATTGGATTAATTAATATTATAAATGATAAAGTATGTGATTTCTTTAATAATAGAATTACTTTTCCACTTCATGATATCCATGGAAATATTGTTGGGTTTAGTGCTCGTATATATCAAGGAGAAGAAAATACTTCAAAATATATAAATACAAAAGAAACTAAAATATATATCAAAGGAGATAATTTATTTAATTATCATCGAGCGAAAAGTCCAAGCAAAAAGGAAAATTCACTTATAATTGTTGAAGGTCAAATGGATGCAATTAGAGTATATTCAAATAATATATTAAATGTTGTTGCATTAATGGGAACTGCTTTAACACAAAATCAAATTAATTTAATAAAAAAATTAAATGTAAAAGTAATTTTATGTTTAGATGGTGATGAAGCTGGAGAAAAAGCTACCTTAATTAATGGTGATTTATTAGTAAATGCAGGAATTAGTGTTCAAGTAATAAGATTATCAGATTATAAAGATCCAGATGAATATATAAAAAATAAAGGAATTGAAGCATTTAAAGAAAATATTTTAAAACCAATAGATTATATTGATTTTAAAATGAAAATAGAAAAGCAAAGAATTAATACTAATAATTCTGAAGAATTAGCATTGTATATAAATAAAATTATTGCCGATATTAATAAAGAAAAAGATCCTATATTAAAAGAATTAGCGTTAAATAAAATTAGTAGTGAATATAATATAGGATTAGATATTTTAAAAAACAAATTAGAATTAATTAATAAAGAAGAAAAAATTGCAAAAGAAGTTTTTTCACCACCTATAAAAGAAGTTAAAAAGAAAAAATTAGATAGTTTAAATATTGCAATAAGAAAGATTTTGTATTATATGTTAATTGATTCTAAGTATATTAAGATTTATCAAAATAAGATTGGATATTTCGAAGATAAAATATATCGAAATATTGCAAATGAAATAGTTTACTATAATGAAAAATATGGTAAAATTAACATAGCTGATTTTATTTCTTATATTACATCTAATCAAGAATTATATGAAGTAGTTCTTGAAATAATAGATACTTATGAAGAAAATATAAGTTTAGAAGAATTTGAAAAATATATTTTAGTTATTAATCAAAAAATGGATGAAATAAAAATAAAAAAACTAAAAGAACAAATAAAGAAAGAAATGGATGTAAATAAGCAAAAAAAATTGTTAGAAGAAATAGCTGAAATTAAAAGAGGGAGTGTAATAAATAATGATTAAAGGGTTAAAAACAAAAATAAATAAATTAGTAAAATTAGGAAAAGAAAAAGGATATGTTAGTGAAGAAGAAATAAAAACTACATTAGAAAAAATTGAAATAAACGAAGAAGTTTTATCAGAAGTAAATAAAGCTTTAGAAGAAAATAATATAACTATAGGAAAAATAGATGATGATTCAAGTTCTAAAAAAGATAATAAAAAAGTAAGTTCTATTAAAACTATAAAAGGATTAAAAGAAAGAGAAGAAGAATTAATTAAATTAGGAAAAGAAAAGGGACATTTAACATTTGAAGATTTAGCTGCAGCATTAAAAGGATTAGATATTGATGCAGATAATTTAGATGAAATTTATAATGTTTTAGTAGAAAATAATATTGAAGTAATATCTGATGATACTAGTAGTGGAGCATCAAAAGATAAAGAAGATGAAATAATTTTATCAGATGAAGAAATTACAAAGGACGTAAATATAAATGATCCTGTTAGAATGTATTTAAAAGAAATAGGTAGAATTCCACTACTTACAAGTGAACAAGAATTAGAATATTCTGTAAGAGCTGCAAATGATGATGAAGAAGCTAAAAGATTATTAGCGGAATCAAATTTACGTTTAGTTGTATCAATTGCTAAGAGATATGTTGGACGTGGACTTTTATTTTTAGATTTAATTCAAGAAGGTAATATAGGACTTATGAAAGCTGTTGAAAAATTTGATTATGATAAAGGATTTAAGTTTTCAACATATGCTACATGGTGGATTAGACAAGCTATAACTAGAGCTTTAGCAGATCAAGCTAGAACAATAAGAGTTCCAGTACACATGGTTGAGACAATAAATAAAATGTCAAGAATCCAAAGACAAATGACATTAGAATTAAATAGAGAACCATCAGAAGAAGAAATAGCTAAAAAGATGGGAATTACTGTTGAAAAAGTAAGAGAAGTTATGAAGATTTCACAAGATCCAGTTTCACTTGAAACTCCAATTGGAGAAGAAGATGATTCACATTTAGGTGATTTTGTTCCAGATGATTCTAATATGTCTCCAGAAGATTATGCAACAAATGAAATACTAAAAGAAGAAATTCAAAATGTATTATTAACATTACAAGAAAGAGAACAAGAAGTATTAGAATTAAGATTTGGTCTTAAAGATGGAACTTGTCATACTTTAGAAGAAGTTGGTAAGAAATTTAATGTAACAAGAGAAAGAATTAGACAAATCGAAGCAAAAGCCTTAAGAAAACTAAGACATCCATCTCGTGCAAAAAAATTGAAAGATTTTTTAACTGATTAATGAATAAAAGAATATTAAGTATTGCCAATTTTATTGATATTAATGATAAATTAATCGATGTTGGATGTGATCATGGATACTTAGGTATATATTTGATTCAAAATAATTTAGTTAGTGACATATTACTTACAGATATTTCACAATCTGCATTAAATGTTGCAATAAATAATATTAATAAATCTCATTTAAATATTAAAACATTAGTTACTGATGGTTTAAATAATATAGATTTAAATAAATATAACACTATTTCAATAAGTGGTATGGGCACTACCTCTATAATTAAAATATTAAATAAATTAAAAAATAATAATACAATTAATAAATTAGTTATTCAATCAAATAATGATTTAAAATTATTAAGAGAAGAAATTATAAAATTAGGGTATTATTTAGATGATGAAATAACTTTAAAAGAAAATGATATTTTTTATGTAATATGCAAATTTATTAAAGGAAATAAAAAATTATCTAATGATGAAATAAAGTTTGGATTATTAAAAAAAGACAAAATACCTTATTATAATTACTTAATAAGTCAAAATAATAAAATATTATCTTTATTACCTAAAGATAATATAAAAGATAAGCAAAAATTAGAAAGTGAAATTATAATATTAAATAAATTATTGGAAGAAAGTAGGTAAATTAGTACTTACTTTTTTTGCTTCAATAACTTTATTATTTTTTATATCATCATCTTTTTTATTATCAATATTTTCTGGAGTATTGATAATATTAACAACATTTAAAAGATCTTTAGCATTACCTAAAATTGGTTTAAGTTTTTGATATAACGGTATTGCTTGATTAACAACATTTAGAGTTTTATTTAAACCACCTATAATTTTAGATAAACTTAATCCTTGTAATAAACTTGAATTATTCATATGTATCACCTAATATATTATATTAATTAATTATAAATAGTTTAACAATATAATTATTAAAAATATTAATAAAATATGTTATAATCTCTTTAGGTGATTTACTATGTTTGTTGATGAAATAAATGTAAAATTAATAGCAGGTAATGGAGGAGATGGATGTACGTCTTTTCATCATGAAAAATGTATGCCAAATTTAGGTCCAGATGGTGGAAATGGTGGACGTGGATCCAACATTATTTTTGAAGTTGATAAAGGTTTAAAAACATTAGTAGATTTAAGATATATGAAGATAGTAAAAGGTGAAAAGGGAACAAATGGCAAGGGTAGTGATAGAACTGGTGCTAATGCAGAAGATATAATAATAAAAGTTCCTCAAGGAACTGTAATTACAGATTTAGATAATAATAAAATATTATGTGATTTAATAAATGATAAAGATTCTTTTGTTGTAGCAAAAGGTGGACGTGGTGGAAAAGGTAATAAATTTTTTGCAACACATGATAATCCAGCACCTAAAACATCTGAAAAAGGTGAACCTGGTGAAATAAAAAATGTTAAGTGTGAACTTAAAGTTTTAGCAGACATTGGATTAATAGGATTTCCATCTGTTGGTAAATCAACAATTCTTTCAGTAATATCAGCATCTAAACCAAAAATAGCTGCATATCATTTTACAACATTAAATCCAAATCTTGGTGTAGTAAAATTACGTGATGGCAGAAGTTTTGTTATGGCAGATCTTCCAGGATTAATTGAAGGAGCATCAGAAGGTTTAGGATTAGGATTAAAATTCTTACGTCATGCATCACGTACAAAAATTCTTGCTCATGTAATAGATATGGGTAGTGAAGAAGGAAGAGATCCTATAAATGATTTTAAAATAATTCAAAATGAAATAGACAAATATAATCAAGGATTAGAAAAGAAAAAATTAGTAGTAATTGCAAATAAAATGGATTTACCAAATGCAAATGATAATTTAAAGAAATTTAAAAAACAATATCCTAATTTAGATATAGTAGCTATATCAGCTTTTAGCTTGGAAGGTATTGAAGATTTAGTAATTAAATTAGCAGATGAACTTGATAATATACCTGAAGAAGAAATAGTTTCAAATAATAATGAAGTATTATATAAATTTGAAGAAGAAAAACCATTTACAATAAAAAAAGATAATGATGTTTGGGTTGTAAGTGGAGAAAAAGTAGAGCGTTTATTTAAAATGACTAGATTTGATGAAGATGAAAGTGTTATGCGCTTTGCTAAAAAGCTTAAAAATATGGGTGTAGAAGATGAATTAGAACTAATGGGAGCTAAAAAAGGTGATGACGTTATAATATGTGATTATGTCTTTCAATTTAAGGATTAATGTGATATACTTAAGACAATAAGGATAAGATAATATGAAAAAAAGAAGGGTAATTATACTAGTATCAATAGCAATTTTATTTTTATGTACAATAGGTATAGCATATGGATACTTTACTTTTAATGTGACTGGAAATAATACCTCTTCTCAAACAGCAATACAATCTGGTAGATTATCTATTCAAATAGAAAACGGAAATACGATAAATAACTTAAACATGGTTCCAGGTGACACTTTAACAAAAGTATTTACAGTTAGAAATACAGGAACTGCAAGTTTAACATATTCAATAATATTAGATAATGTAATAAATGAATTAGTAGATAAAAGTGATTTTACCTATACTTTAGTGTCTAATAATGGAGGATATAATACATCATCAGCCCAAGAATTTCCTTCGACTGATTATGCAATAGTAGATCAACATACTATAGCAAGTGGAGCAGTACATACATATACATTAACAATAACATTTGTAAATAAAGTAACAGAACAAAATAATGAAATGGAAAAAGAAGTATCAGCTACAGTACAATTAAACGATGGATCATTTGTAAATCCATATACTGTTATATTAGATAATCAAAACGCAACAACACCTGGTACAGAGGCTATCTATTACAAAGATAATGCATGGTATGATAGTACTTTACTAACTTCTCCAGTAACTTCAATAACTATTCCTACAAAAACAGATTATAGTTTTGGTGGATATTATACTCAAACTAATGGTCAAGGAACACAAATAATAAATGCCACAGGTCAAATAACAGGAACAGTATCATCTTCAACTACATTGTATGCTTATTGGCGTATTATTCCAACACCAAGCTTTGCAACATCGTCATGGGATGACATAATTTTAGGATATCAAGCAGGTAAAACATCAACACTTCAAACAAATATGGCAGCAGGTACAACAAGGAATATAACGTTAACTGGAGGATTTGGTACACATACAGTAAGAATCGCCAATCTAACACCATGTAGTGAAGTAAGTGTAACAAGTAAAAGTGCATGTGGCTTGGTACTAGAATTTGCTGATATAATAACAACACATAAAATGAATAATACAATGACAAATGTTGGTGGTTGGAGAGATAGTTCAATGAGATCATTTGTAAATAATGACATATATAATGTAATACCAAGTGAATTAAGAAATTTAATAATAGATACGAATGTTGTATCTGGACATGGAGATCGTGATAGTAGCAATTTTATAACAACAGATAAGCTATATTTGTTGTCAAGAAAAGAAATATGGAATGATTCTGACTACGACACAGCACAAGGGGCTACAAGACAATTGGATTATTATAATACAAAAGGAGTAACCACAAGTTTCTATACTCCTGTAATAAAACTATATGGTGGAAATGCTTCTGGATGGTGGTTGCGTACAGCTGAGAACGGTGGGGATGATAATTTCAGTAGTGTTGATTCGAGTGGTGAAGGTTCTGATGACATTTCAGATTCGAATGTAGGTGTTTCGCCAGCTTTCCGACTTGCAAATTGATATAAAGTATAAATTAACAATTTAACTTAGTAGAAATACTAAGTTTTTTAATTGTTTAATAATTATAAAAAAAAGGAAATAAGAATTTTATAAATAATATATCTTATGGAAGGAGTAATTTCATAAGATGGATAATAATGATAAATATTACATAGAAATAAAAAATAAATTAATAGATAATGAAGTATATAAAAGAGTAAAAGAATACTCTATTAATAGACATGATTTAAGTACTTATTATGAAGTAGGAAAGATATTAAATGATGCTGGTAAACATTATGGTGAAGGAATTATTAAAAATTATTCTATTAAATTAACTAAAGAATTAGGTAAGGGATATAGTACTACAAGACTTAAAAATATGAGAAAATTTTATATTTTTTTTAAAAAAAGTCCGGCAGTGACGGACAAATTAAGTATGAGTCATTATGAACAGTTATTGATTTTAAATGATATTAATGCAATAAATTATTATATAAATCAATGTTTAAATAATAATTATAGTTATAGAAAATTACATGAAATAATTAAATCAAAAGAATATGAAAGATTACCAGAAAGTACTAAATTAAAGTTAATTAATAAAGAAGAAATGAGTATTACTGATTTAGTAAAAGATCCAATAGTTATAAAAAATAGTTTAAATAAAGAAGAAATATCAGAAAAAGTATTACAAGAATTAATTATGGAAGATTTATCATCTTTTTTAGAACAATTGGGTGAAGGATTTACTTTTATTAAAAATGAATATCCAATTAGAATAGAAAATACATATAATTATATAGATTTATTATTATTTAATATTAAGTATAATTGTTATGTAGTAATAGAGTTAAAAGTAACAAAATTAAAAAAAGAACATATAGGTCAAATTTTAATATATAAAAATTATATAGATGAACATATAAAAACATTAAATCAAAATAAAACTATAGGAATAATTGTATATAAAGAAGGTAATAAATATTTACTTCATTATTCATTTGATAATAAAGTATTTGCAACAAAGTATATAATTATTTAAATTAATAAATACTAATTTATATTCATAAAATTAATAAGGTGATATAATGCATATATTTTCTAATTTAAAAAACTTTTTATATGATAATGATAATTTTATATCAATATTTGATAATAAAATATATTTATATAATATTACTAAAATTGATAATATATCATCTAATTTAATTATATTGTATTTTAATAATAAAAAAATAGAAATAAAAGGTAATAATTTTATTCCTATTAAATCATTAAATAAAGAAATATTATTTAAAGGTAATATAGAAAGTGTTAATTTTTATGAATAATTTATTAATAAAAATATATTGTAATGATATTGATACTTTAATAAAAATTACTTTTTATTATCATATTAAATTATATAATATAAAAATATATAAAGATTTTATCATTTGTAATATTATTAAAGATGATTTAGAAAATATTAAAAAAATATATAAAATAGATATATTAAATGATAGTACTTTTAAAAATTTATTAATTAAAATAAAAAATAATATAAATAATATTATTTTCTTTATATTGGGAAGTATATTATTTATATTTTTAAGTAATGTGATTGTAAATGTAAATATTCAATCAAATAATAAAGAATTAGTAAAAGAATTAACTAAAATATTAGATCAATATGATATTAAAAGATTAACACTAAAAAAAGATTTTATAAAGATTAAAGAAATTAAAGAAAAGATATTAAATGATTATAAAGATAAATTAGAATGGTTAGAAATTGAAAGTATTGGTATGACTTATAATATTAAATTAGAAGAAAGAAAAAAAGAAAATAATAATATAAGTGAAGGAAAGTGTAATGTTATTGCCTCAAGTGATGGAATGATAAGTAAAATAATATCTAATAAGGGTATAGTAATGGCAAAAAATAATCAAATAGTTCATGAAAATGATATTTTAATTACAGGACATATTACATTAAATGAAGAAGAAAAAGCAGATGTTTGTGCAAGTGGTAAAGTTTATGCTGAAAAATGGTATAATGTTTCAATTGAAATTCCAACTACATATTTAAAAAAAAGATATACTGGTAAAAAAAGAAATAATATTATAATAGAATATGATAATAGGGATTATAAAATATTTAAAAGTAGATTAAAAAAATATGATAGTGATTATAATGAAATTATATCATTACTTGGAAAAAAGATTATTTTAGTAAAAGAATATGAATATGTTGAAGATATATTAGAATATAGTGATGAAGAACTTGAAAAGAAAATAAATGATATGGTAACAGAAAAATTAAATTTAAGTTTAAAAGAAGATGAGAAAATATTACAAAAAAATACTTTGAAAAAAGAAGTAAATGATAGTAAAATAAATATAGAATTATTTGTAACAGTAGAAAAACTTATTAGTAAACAAGTTACATATTAATTTAATAAATAGGAGTTGACTATATATGTTTTTAAAAACATTAAATAATACTATTTTAAAAATATGGCCAGAATTAATTATTTTTATTGTTATACTTGTTACTGTAAGATTTATTGCAATAAAAAATAGTAATAAAAAGTTTTGTTTTTATGAAGAATTTTTAAATTTATTATTTATGGTTTATGTTTTACTTTTATTTGAACTTTTAACTGGTGCTGAAAATTCTTTAGGTAGTGGAATGAATTTAGTACCATTTTCTGAAATATTTAGATATGATATTGGAAGTCCTATGTTTATATATAATGTTTTAGGAAATATATTATTGTTTGTTCCTTATGGATATTTTGTAGCAAGATATACTAAGTCAAAAAGTTTATTTCAAATATTTGTAGTATCTTTAATTACAAGTTGTACTATTGAAATATTACAAGTTAGAATGGGAAGAACATTTGATGTTGATGATATATTATTAAATGTAATAGGTGGAATATTGGGATATTTCTTTTACGCGTTATTAAATTCTATAAAGAAAAGATTACCTGATTTTTTAAAAAGTGACTTTATTTATAATGTAATATGTATTATAATATTTGCTGTTATTGTTTTATATATTTTAAAATTAACTGGAGGTATGTAGTTTAAATGAATTATGATATTATTGATAATAAACTATATAAAGATTATGATTATTTAAATGATGTAATTAAAAGTACATTAGAACATGAAAAGGCAAATGATGCTTATTTAAGTATAATATTTGTTGATAATGATGAAATAAGAAGAATTAATAAAGAATATAGAAATATTGATAAAGTTACTGATGTTATATCTTTTGCTTTAGAGGATAATAAAACTATTAAAAGTGAAATAAGAATTTTAGGGGATATTTATATATCTATTCCTAAAATGAAAGAACAAGCTAGTATTTATAATCATAGTGAAAAAAGAGAATTATCATTTTTGGTATGTCATGGTCTTTTACACTTACTTGGTTATGATCATGTAAAGAGTGCAGCTGAAGAGAAAATAATGTTTGATTTACAAGATAAAATATTAGATAATTTAAATATAACAAAATAGTTGGGGAAATATTTCACTAACTTTTTTTTAAGAAAGAAGAGAAGTAAATGAAAAGCGGATTTGTAAGTATAATAGGAAGAGCAAATGTTGGAAAATCAACTTTATTAAATAGTATTTTACAATGTCATTTATGTATAACGTCCCCTGTATCTGGTACTACAAGAAATATCATACAAGGAGTATATAATGATGATAACTCTCAAATAATTTTTTTAGATACTCCAGGACTTCATAAAGCTATTAATAAATTAGGTAAAGTATTAAATAAACAAGCTACTTCTTTATTTAAAGATATAGATGTAATATTATTTGTAGTAGATGCACATGCTGGTATTGGAAAAGGTGATAATTTAATGATTGAGTATTTAAAATCTACCGATGTACCAGTAATATTAGTATTAAATAAAATTGATAAGTTAAATAATGAGCAAATATTTGAATCAATTAATACATATAAAGATTTATATTCATTTGCAGAAATAGTGCCTATAAGCGCAAAAAATGATGATAATATTGAACGTTTAATAGAAGTTATTAAAAATTATTTAACTGATAACGTAAAATATTTTGATGAAAATTCAATAACTAATGTTTCAAATAGTTTTATGATATCTGAATATGTTAGAGAGAAACTACTTAATAAATTAACTCAAGAAATACCACATAGCATAGCTTGTGTTACTACTTTTTTTGAAGAAAAAGATAGTATTGCTAATGTAGGAGTAGATATAATAGTAGATAGAGATTCTTTAAAGAAAATTGTAATAGGTAAAGATGGTTCATTAATAAAAGAAGTAGGTATAGAATCTCGTAAAGATATCGAAGAATTATTAGGAAAAAAAGTATATTTAGAATTATATGTAAAAACTATAGAAAATTGGAGAGATAAAGGTTCAACTTTAAAAGACTTAGGATTACTTGAAAAAGAATAAAAATCGATTAAACATCTCATAATTATATTAGAGGTGAATAATCATGATAAATAAGAAAAAAGAAAATTATTGGGAATTATTTAAAAAAACTGGTAAAATAGAGTATTATTTAGCGTATAAAAAAAGAAAGTAGGATTTTATGTTAGAGAAAGTAAGAGGTATTATTCTTTCTAATACACCATATAAGGAAACATCTAAAATATTACAAATATATACTAAAGAACATGGACTTATTGGAGTAATGGCAAAGGGTGCTAAATCACTTAAGTCTCCTTTAAGAGCATTAACTGATAATTTTACATATGGATATTTTTATATATATTATAAAGAAGGAAAGCTATCTTTACTTACTCAAGTAGATTTAATAAATAATTTTAATAATATTAAAACAGATATAGAACTAATTTCATATATGTCTTATCTTTGTGATTTAACTCATCAAGTATTAAATGAAAGTGCTGATGCAGAGATTTTTGATATTTTAATAAATGGATTAGAAAAAATAAATGATAAATTAGATCCATTAATAATTACAAATATTATTGAACTAAAATATTTAGATTATTTAGGAGTAGGTCTTAATTTAGATAAATGTAATAAGTGTTTTAAAACTACAAATATTATTACTATAGATCCTGATGTTGGAGGATATATTTGTAAAGATTGTTATACTAACGAAACAATGGTAAGTTTAAAAACTATTAAAATGATACGAATGTATTATTATATTGATATATCTACGATTACATCTATTAAAGTATCAGATATTGTTAAAAGAGAAATAAATGATTTTTTAAATAGATATTATGAAAGATATACTGGGCTCTATTTAAAAAGTAAAGATTTTTTAAGTAAGTTAGTTATAAAATAATCTTAGTGTAAAGCTAAGATTTTTTTTAATAAAACATTGACGGGGGTGGGTAAAAATATGTTATATTATATATAATAGAAAGAGGTAGTATATGGAAAATAATAATTTAGATAATGAAAATACTAAAGTACAACAAGATATAGAAATTGAAGAAAATGTTCCAATCAATGAAAATGTAAAAAGTGAAAAAAAGAATAAGAAAGGATTAAAAATAGTAGCTATTATAATAGTATTAGTTTTAATTGCTGGTGGAGTATTATTTGCTTTTAAAGATAAAATATTTAAAAATGATAATAATAATGCTCAAACAAATGTTAAAGAAAGTAATAATAAGTATTATTCAGATTATAGAATGTCTGGTAATGATTTAGAAAAATTTGATTTATATTTTTTACAACTTGAAAATGAACAAAAGAATAAAATTTATAGTCCATTATCAATTAAATATGCACTTGCAATGTTAAGTGATGGAGCTGTTGGGGATTCTAAAGAACAAATTGATGCGTTAATTGGTGATTATGTATCAAAAAAATATAATAATAGTTCTAATATGTCGTTTGCTAATGCAATGTTTATAAAAGATAGTTTTAAAAATGAAATAAAAAATGATTACATTTCATTAATTAATCAAAAATATAATGGAAGTGTAGTATTTGATAGTTTTAGAACACCAAATAAAATAAATTCATGGGTAAGTGATAAAACATTTAAATTAATTGATGGATTATTTGATGATGTATCAGATTTAGATTTTGTTTTAGTTAATGCTTTAGCAATAGATATGGAATGGGTAAATAAGATTCAAAGTGAACATGAAGATTGGTATATTTCTTATCCTCATGAAGACTATTTTACAGGATTTTCTGCCCTAGATTCTCAAGATTATACACCAACAGAATTTTCTAATATGAAAAAGAAAGCAAAAACTGCTCAAATTGGTGCTTCAGTTAATAAATACGATATCGTAAAAGATAAAGGTGAACAAAGTATTAGAGAAACTGTTACTAAAGAATATCAAAAATGGTTAGATGATGGTGCATGTGGAGATCCAGAAAATGAACCAGATGCAAAGACTTATATTGAAAAATATATGAAAGAAATTAAATCAGGATATAATCAAATAAGTAGTTCAACAGATTTTTATTTTTATGATGATAATAATGTAAAAGCATTTGGAAAAGATTTAAAAACATATAATGGTACAACATTAGAATATGTAGGAATTATGCCTAAAAATGAGGAATTAACTTCATATATTAATAATATTGATGTAAATAATGTTAATTCCATTATAAAGGGATTAAAACCTATTGAATTAAGTAGTTTTGAAGAAGGTACTATAACTAAAATTGAAGGATTTATACCAATGTTTAAATTTGATTATGAATTGAAGTTAAAGAATGATTTACAAAAATTAGGTGTTGTAGATGTATTTGATTCTGAAAAAGCAAACTTGTCACAATTAACAAATTCTAAATCATATATTTCTAAAGCAACTCATAAGGCAAATATAGAGTTTTCAAATGAAGGAATAAAAGCAGCAGCAGCAACTGCAGTTGGTGGTAAAGGTTCACTTGATTGTTATTTTGAATATAAATATGATGTGCCTGTAAAAACTATTGATCTAACATTTAATAAACCATATTTGTTTATTATTAGAGACAAAGATAGTGGAGAAGTTTGGTTTACTGGAACTGTTTATGAGCCAATAGAATATACTTCATATTATGGTGATTAATAATATTAGACACTCTTAAATAGAGTGTCTTTTTTCACTTAAATAAGTAATATTGTATATAAATAGAAATTTATGGTATAATTTTTAAGCAAGCAGGTGGTTGTAATGTTAGAAATAAATAATTTAAGTGTAAATACTTTAGATAAAGAAATATTACATGATATTAATTTAAGTATTGGTGATGGTGAAATACATGTTTTAATGGGACCAAATGGAATAGGTAAATCAACTATTTGTAAAACTATTTTAGGTGATAGTAATTATCAAATAACATCTGGTACTATAAAATATAATAATGAAACATTAAATGATATGAGTGTTACAAATAGAGCAAAATTAGGTATTTTTTTACTTAATCAAAATCCAATTACTATTGAAGGTGTAACTAATGCTGAATTAATAAGATCAGTTTTATCACAAAATTCTAAAGAACAAATTAATATATTTAAATTAAATCAAGAAATGGTAGATGTTTGTAATAAATTGGATATTCCAATATCATTTATTCATCGTAATATAAATGAAGGAATGTCAGGTGGAGAGAGAAAGAAAAATGAACTTCTTCATTTATGGATGTTAAAACCTAAATTTATTATTCTTGATGAAATAGATTCAGGATTAGATGTTGATGCATTAAAATTAGTTGCTAAATCAATAAATGAATATTATGAAACTTATAAACCTAGTATTTTAATTATTACTCATCATCTTGATTTATTAGAATATATTAAACCTAAATTTGTTCATGTATTAGAAAATAATACTATTACTTTAAATGGTGATATATCATTAGCACAAAAAATAGCTAAAGATGGTTATAATAAGGCTAATGTAGTAGAAGGTAATTAAAAATATGAATAAAATAATAATGGATAAAGATTATTATCATTTAAATAATGAAGAATTAAATATTAAAATTACTAAAAAAAATATTACTATTGAAATAGATGGAAAAGTAATAATAAATGATTTTGATACTATAGAAGATACAAATATAAAATTAATATTAAATGATAATAGTAATTTAATATATAATAAGTTTAATAAAGATATATCAAATATTAATGTTGATATAATAGTAAATAATAATACATATTTAGAATTTAATGAAAGTTTATATGAAACAATAGAATCTATTTGTAATATAAATACGAATATTTTAGGTAATGATAATAAAAGTATTATAAATTTTTATGGGGTAACTAACCAAAAAGGATCTATTAATGTAAAAGCTACTGGAGATATTAATAAAAATATAACAAATAATGATATGTTAGAAAATATTAGAATTTTATCTTTAAATGATACTAATAATGTTATTATTCCAAATTTATTAGTATCATCTGATGAAGTAAATGTAAATCATAATGCTACAATATCAGGAATAGATAATAATTATTTATTTTATTTAGAAAGTAAAGGATTAAATAAAGAAGAAGCTATTAATTTAATTTATAAAGGCTTTTTAATATCAAAATTAAATATTAAGGAAGAAGAAAAAGAAAATATTAAATTTTAGGAGGTGAAATATGAATCGTGAAGATTTCCCTATATTAAATCAAGATCTTATATATTTTGATAATGGTGCAACTACTTTAAAGCCAAAGTGTGTAGTAGATAAAATAGTTGATTATTATACAAAATATACTGCAAATGCACATCGTGGAGATTATGCAAATTCAATTAAAGTAGATATGGAATATGAAGGTGCTAGAAATATAGTACAAGATTTTATAAATGCTAAACATAGAGAAGAAATAGTTTTTACTAGTGGTGCTACACAAGGTCTTAATATGATTGCTAATGGATTTTTTTGGAATTTATTAGAAGCAAGTGATGAAATATTAATAACTAAATCAGAACATGCATCAAATGTTATGCCTTGGTTTAATTTAGCCAATGATTTAGGTGTAAAGATAAATTATATTCCACTTGATGAAAATCATTATGTTACTTTAGATAATGTTAAAAAAAGTATTACTTCAAATACTAAAGTAATAGCAATATCACAAATAACAAATGTAATCGGAGATATTAGACCAATTAAAGAAATATGTGAATTTGCACATCAAAACAATATATTTGTTGTTGTTGATGCTGCTCAAAGTGCTCCACATATTAAAATAGATGTTCAAGATTTAGATGTTGATTTTTTAGTTTTTTCTGGACATAAAATGTGTGGACCAACAGGTATTGGTGTTTTATATGCTAAAATAGAGTTATTAGAAAACTTAGAACCAATAAATTTAGGTGGAGGAATGAATGAATCTTTTGAAACACCTGAAACTATGGTATATAAAAATCTACCTACAAGACTTGAGGCTGGTACTCCAAATATTGCTGGAGCAATAGGTTTAGGAGAGGCAATAAAATTTTTAAATAAAATAGGCATGGATAATATTACAAGTTATGAAAAAGAATTAAGAAAGTATTTAATTGATAAATTAATTGATATTAAACATATTGATATAATTGATTTAGAAGGTGATGCATCTATTGTTGCATTTAATGTTGATGGTATTTTTTCACAAGATGTTGCTGTATATTTAGATAAATATAATATATGTGTTAGAGCAGGAAATCATTGCGCTAAAAATTTAAAAGATGAAGTTGGTGTTAAAAATACTGTTAGAATAAGTTTATATTTATATAATACTAAAGACGAAATTGATAGATTAGTAGAATTATTATCTGATAAAGAAAAGATATTGAAAGAGATGATTTAAATGAATCAAGAACTTAAAAGAGAAATAATTATGGAAAATTATCTTCATCCATATAATAAAGAAATTCCGAAAAATAAAGATGATTACGAATATATAAATTCAAATAATGAATCATGTATTGATAATTTAGATATTTATTTAAAAATAGAAGATAATATAATTAAAGATATTAAATTTGGTGGAGAAGCTTGTGCTATTTCTACATCAACTACTTCTATTATGATAAAATTGCTTTTAAATAAAAGTATTGAAGAAGCATTAAATATTATTAGTAATTATGATAATATGATAAATGAAAAAGAATATGATTCTAAATTACTTGAAGAAGCAAATTGTTATGATGATATATATAAACAACAAAATAGAAAACATTGTGCATTACTTCCATGGAATGGTATAAAAAAATTACTTGAACAACATGTTAAGTAATTTTTTTATTTAACAAATTATGACAAAACAATCTATTATTAATTGTTATATTAATAATGGTGATAATATGAGACATTTTTATATTTTTAATATTAGTAATGAATTTATAAATTTAACTAAAAAAAATCCATTTCAATTATATAAAACTTTTGAAGAATTATATCAAATGCCAAAAAATGAAATAATATATGGAGTAAATATTTATGATAATATGACAAAACCTATAAATAAAAATAATATAAATGATGAATTGTTTAA
Organism: uncultured Mycoplasmatota bacterium; assembly: GCA_947165285.1. Taxonomy (GTDB): domain Bacteria; phylum Bacillota_I; class Bacilli_A; order RF39; family UBA660; genus RUG12834. Next base: position 167,397 of record CAMUZS010000001.1, on the reverse strand, counting down.
TACTTATTATTTAAATTATTTTTATTCAAAATTTAAAAATATTCATCTATATAATGACTATTTTAAAAATGAAAATACTAAATTAATTATAAAAAATTCTTATATGTTACTTGAAACATCCGTTATAAATCCTATTTTTTTAAAATTTTTAAATAAGTATTCCTCCTTGTTTGCATGTGATTTTGAAAACAAAGATTATTTTTGGTTAGAAAGTATTGCTTAAAAGATAAAAAAATAGTAAAATTATTAATATTAAAGGAGATGAAAATATTATGTTACATGATATATTATTAGTAGTACTTGGAGTAGTTATAGGATTAGTTATAGGATTTTTATTATCTAAAAAAATCATTAAAAAACAATTAAAGGAAAATCCACCAATAAATGAAAAACAAATTGTTGCAATGATGTCTCAAATGGGTAGAAAGCCATCTCAAAAACAAGTTAATCAAATTATGGCTCAAATGAATAAATATAATAAATAAGAGAAATTCTTATTTTTTTTGTTTTGTTGACTTTTATAAAAAAATATTAGAAAATATTTATAGGAGGAATAAAGAATGAAAAATAATAAAAAATATATAATAATAATATTATCAATTGTTCTTGTTGGATTAATTATTTTTTGTTTTATTTATGCTATAAAAAATAAAAATGCTGAAGATATTAAAAAAATTGATAATATGAAATATACTATGCAACCTAATCAATTAGATTCAATAAAACTACCAGAAGTTAAAGTTGAAGTAAATTCAAAAACATTACCAAATACTACTTCAACATTAACTGATATTGATGTATCAACTTTAGAAAAATTATTTAAAACAAGTGAGAAGAGTATTGTTTTATTAGTAAAAAATGATTGTTCTTATTGTCAAGAATTTGAACCTAGAGTAAAAGAATTATTAGAAAAATTAAAAATAAATGCTTATAGAATTAATATAAGTAATTATAGTGATAGTGATATGGCAAAATTATTTGATTATTTAAATTTTGAAGGAACACCTACTACTTTTGTGATTGAAAATGGAAAAGTAAATCATACCTTATCAGGTGTAGTAGATAATGATACTTTTGTAGCTTTTATTGATTATTTTTATTTTAGATCTAATTAATATGAAAAATAAAAAAAATATAATATTAATTTTAATTACAATTATATTATTATTAATTTTAATAATCTTTTTATCTAAAACTATATTTTTTAATTATAAAGATTATGTTAATAAAAATATAAAGGCTTATTATAATAACGAAAACTATGATCAATTAAAAGAAATAAGTAAACTGTCTTCAAAATATAATAATGATAAAAATAAATTAGATAATATTAATAAAATAATTATAGATACTTCTAATAATGTAGTAGATAATTTTAATAAAGAATATAATTCAATAGATGAACTTGATTCTACATATAATTATATTAAATACAAGTTAAATAATTTATTTGATGTATTAAATATTGATTATGATAAAAATACTATCATAAATTATTTAGATAAATTATATGAATCAAAACAAAATTATAATGAAGGAATAAAATTATATAATGAAAAAAAATATGATGAATCATTTAATAATTTAGTAAAAGTAATTGATAAAGATATATATTATGATGATTCAAATAATAAGATTAATGAAATATATAATAATGAATTTATTGAAATAGATAATAACTTAAATGAAATAAATAAAATAGATGAAAATACATCACTTGATAATAAAATAAAAATATATAAAGATTGTATTAACTATTTAAAAGAAACAGGAAATAATTCTAAGATAGATATAAGTAATAATGATAAATATAAAGATAAATTATTAAGCTTTGATAATAATTTATATGAAACTTATATAGAGTATGTTAAAGATTTAGCAGATAAAAAACAATATAGTGATGCAATAAGTAATATTAATGAAGCAGTTTCTTTATTATCAAAAGATAATATTAATACTTCAGAGTTACTTGAATTAAGTGATAATTATAATAATATGTTGCCTAAATCTTTATTTACAATAGAAACTACTTATAATGATAATATAAAAAAGGAAATGGCAATAGAAGATAAAGATAAAACATATGAAGAAGGACTTGCGATATTAAAAAATGATAATAAAACATCTAGTGTTTCTTATGAATTAAATAAGGAATATAAATCATTTACTGCAAATATTAATATAACTAAAAATGTTAAAAATAAAAAATATAAGTATGGAAGAATAAAAATATATACTGACGATAAATTAATATATGATTCAAAGGAATTAACAACTAAATTTAGTAATAAAATATTAAATATTGATACAAATGATATTAATATTTTAAAAATTGAGTATACTATTAGTAGTAGTAAATCTATTAATAAAAATGATATAGTTGTTGCAGTTATTTCTAATCCTACATTAAATAAATACTAGGAGGGTCATATATTGAAAAATGAAATAAATAAAAATAACATTAATGAAGTAATAGGTATATCAAAAAAAATATTAAATTTAGTTTATATAATAATGGTAATAGGTATAATATTTTTAACAACATTGTTAATAAAAGAATTAGGAGTTTTAAATTTTATATTAACTATTTTAAAAATATTAACACCATTTTTTATAGGATTTATTATTGCTTGGATATTTAATCCTTTAGTTATTAAATTAGAAAATAAAGGATTAAAAAGAAGTGTTGCTTCAATAATAGTATATTTAATATTTATTTCATTTTTATTTTTGTTTTTTTACTTTTTAATACCAACTATTTATAATCAATTAAATGATTTTATTACAACACTTCCAAATATATTATCTCAATTAGAAGATTGGATAGATAATTTATTTTCTAATATAAAAAGTATTAATATTGAAAATATTAAAGAAACAATATTTAGTAGTTTAGATAATATTGGTAATTCTATATCAAATAATTTACCTAATCTTATTATAAATAGTGTTGGGACAATTTTTTCAGGTATAGGTACTATTGTAATCAGTTTAGTAATTGGAATTTATATGTTAATTGATTTTAAAAGTATAAGAAAACATTTATTAAAATTATTACCTAATAAATATGAAAAAGATGTTACTAAATTAATTAATAATATGACTGTAGAAGTTAGAAAATATGTTAATTCAACTTTACTTGTAGCATTTATGGTATTTATAGGTGATTTTATAGGATTTGCTATAGCAGGTTTAAAAGCACCAATACTTTTTGCACTTTTATGTGGTATTACAGATCTTATTCCATATATTGGACCATATATTGGTGGTATAGCTGCAGTTATTGTAGGATTTTCTCAAGGATCTTTTATGGGGATTGTAATATTAATAATAGTAGTGGTAGTTCAAATAATAGAAAATTGTATTTTACAACCAATTGTTATGTCTAAGACCATGAAGTTACATCCTGTAACAATAATGCTTGGTCTATTGATTTTTGATTATTTCTTTGGTATAGTAGGTATGGTTATAGCAACACCAACTATTGCTTTGATAAAAGTAATATTTAGTTTTTTTCAAGAAAAATATAATTTTTTAAATAATTAATTTTAACTTGTTGAACTAAGATCTTTATATGTGATTTTCTTTAAAGAGAAATAAACAAATGGTGAGAGTTTATAAGAAATAAATATAAAGTGCTGCTTAGGAAGAGTTAAACGGATTTTTTTCGATAAATATAATTAAGTAAAAAAAAAGGATGGTACCGCATTATTTGCTCCTTAAATGTGTGGTATTTTTTTCTTTTTTGGAGGGATTTTTATGAAATTATTTATTATAGGTGGTAAAGCAAATTCTGGAAAAAATGAACTGGCTAAATTAATCAAGGAGTATTATGATTTAAAAAATAAAAAATCAATTATTACAGAATATAGTAAATATGTAAAATTATATACTCATGAAATGTTTAATATAAATTATTCTGATCCAAAACCTAGAAAAATATTACAAGATTTAGGTGAGGTATCTCGTAAATTAGTTAATCCTCAAATATTTATTGATAGAATGATTGAAGATATTACAATATTTAAAGAATATTATGATAATATAATAATTTCAGATGCTAGATTAATTCCTGAAATTACATTGATGAAATCTAAATATAAAAATTGCTATACAATTCATTTATTAAGTAATCGTGAAAATGATTTATCTGAAAAAGAAAAACAACATATAACTGAAATTGAATTTGATAAATTTAATGATTTTGATTATGAATTAATTAATGATGATTTAAATAATTTAAAAAAAGATATTTATAAAATATTAGATGATATAGAAAGTAGTGAAGAAAAATGAATTTAAAAGATTTATATATTAATTTTTTTGTTAGTAAAGGACATAAACAAATACCATCAGCTCCAGTTGTACCAGAAAATGATCCATCGGTATTATTTAATACAGCTGGTATGCAACCATTAATACCTTATCTTATGGGTCAAAAACATCCATATGGAACAAGATTATGTGATTATCAAAAATGTATTAGAACAAATGATTTAGATAGTGTTGGTGATACATTTCATCATACATTTTTTGAAATGTTAGGTAATTGGTCTTTAGGAGATTATTTTAAAGATGAGGCTATTTCTTGGTCATTTGAATTTTTAACAAAAGTATTAAATATTCCAATTGAAAGATTAGCAGTTACTGTATTTGCTGGTAATGATATTATTCCTTTTGATGAATTTTCATATAATAAGTGGTTATCTTTAGGTATTTCTGAAAATAAAATATTAAAAACTACTGAAGATAATTTTTGGATAGCTGGAGAAACTGGACCATGTGGACCAGATTCAGAAATGTTTTATTGGAGATCCAATGATCCTGTTCCAAATTATTTTGATGGAAATGATGATCGTTGGGTTGAAATATGGAATGATGTATTTATGCAATATGAAAAAAAGGCTGATAAAACTGTTGTTGAACTTCCAAATAAAAATGTTGATACAGGAATGGGAGTAGAAAGAGTTACTGCAATATTAGAAGGTGTTAATGATAATTATTTATCTTCTATATTTAAAGATGTAATAGATTTAATTAGTGATATATCAAAATTACCATATGAAGGAAATGAAAAACCTTTTAGAATTATAGCAGATCATATAAGAACAGCTGTATTTATATTAGCAGATCAATCACTTATTAAACCATCTAATACAGATCAAGGATATATTTTAAGAAGATTAATTAGAAGGGCAATAAGACACGCTAAAAAATTAGGAATAGATATATTATCAAATTGGGATAAACAAATTGCACAATTAATTATAAGTAAATATAAAAAATATTATCAAGAGTTAATTGATAATGAAGAAATTGTTTATAAAGAATTAGAAAATGAAAAGAATAAATTTAATCGTACTTTAGAAAAAGGATTAAAAGAATTTGTACGTGTTTCAAATAAAGATATAGATGGTGAAACTGCATTTCATTTATTTGATACATATGGTTTTCCAATAGAATTAACTGTAGAATTAGCTGAAGAAAAAGGACTTAAAGTTGATATAGAAGGATATAATAAAAAATTTAAAGAACATCAAGAATTATCTAGATCTTCATCTGCTGGAAAATTTAAAGGTGGTCTTTCTGGAAATTCTGAAATTGAAACAAAATATCATACTGCAACTCATCTTTTAAATGCAGCATTAAAAGTAGTTGTTGGAAAAGATGTTCATCAAAGAGGTTCAAATATTACTGATGAAAGAATGAGATTTGATTTTAATTGTGATCATAAATTAAGTGATGATGAGAAAAAGCAAGTTGAAGATTTGGTTAATAAATGGATTGAAGAAGGTTTGGATGTTACGGTTGAAGAAATGAAAAAAGAAGATGCACTTGCATCTGGTGCAGAATGTATGTTTATTGAAAAATATCCAGATATTGTAACTGTATATACAATTGGAGATAATGTTTCTAAAGAATTATGTGGAGGACCTCATGTTAAAAACACAAAAGAAATAGGACATTTTCATATTGTTAAGGAAGAAGCATCATCTGCAGGTATTCGAAGAATAAAAGCAGTAATTGATTAAAATAAGCTAGGATAAAATCCTAGCTTATTAATTCATTATATATTTCATCTATTTCTTTAGTTTTAGTATTAAATCCATTTGGTAGAATATGTAAGTGATAATGTTTTACTTCTTGAAATTCGCCATAATTATTTAGTAATACTAATCCTTTTATATTATCTAATTTATTATAAATTAAGTCTTTCATTTTATTAGCTATTTTATTAATATGAAGTAGTGTATTATCATCTAATTTAGTAAAATCATCTATATGATTTTTTGGTATTATTAACATATGTCCATCTGCATTTGGATTAATATCAAGTATTACTTTCACAATTTCATCTTCATATATAGTTTTAGAAGGAATTTCATTATTTATAATTTTACAAAAAATACAATCCATTTTATCATCTCCTAAAAATATAATATCATAATTAGTTAAAATATTACATTATTTTTAGTTGTTTTTTTATGTAATATGTGATACTTTATTAAGCAGTAGTTAAAAGTATAAAGGAGATAAAATATGAATAAATGGAAAGATATTTGGAGTAATAGAGTTAGTAATGATAATATATTAGAAAATAATAATTCAGTGGAAGATGTTTTTTTGGAATTAAAAAGATTAGATGGATTTGATTGTATTGGAAGTACACTAACATATGATGCATTAATTAAACAATATAATATGATTAAACAAAAATTAATTATTAATGAAAAGATTAATAGTGTATTTGAAGTAGGATGTGGAAGTGGAGCTAATTTATATTTATTTGAAAAAGATGGATATAAAGTAGGAGGAATAGATTATTCTTCTAAATTGCTTAGTGTAGCTAAAAAAGTCTTAAATACTAATGATTTAACATGTGATGAAGCAATTAATTTAAATACTAAATCTTATGATGTTATTTTATCTAATAGTGTTTTTTCTTATTTTCAAAGTCAAGAATATGCAAAAATTGTTTTAGAAAAAATGGTAAAGAAAGCAAATTATGCTATTGGATTAATTGATATACATGATATAGATAAAAAAGATGATTTTATTGCTTATCGTAGAAAAGAAGTTCCAAATTATGATGAATTATATAAAGATTTATCTAAACAATTTTATTCAAAAGAAGATTTTAAAAAATTTGCAGATGATTATAACCTAGATTTAGAAATAGTAAAATCAGATATTCCAAATTATTGGAATAATGAATTCGTTTTTAATTGTTTTATGTATAAAAATGATAATTTAAAAGTAAAAAAAAGAACTAAATAAATATTTTATAATATTTATTTTTTTTATTTATTAGTAAACTAATATAGGCAAATTGCATAAATTATTTTAGAGGGTGATAAATATGGATAATTATAAGGAAATAGTTACTAAGGCTGTAATTGGTAAATCTAAAAAAAGTTCTACTGATAAATATTTTATGAATACTGAAAATAATATTAACAGGGTTCTTGGTTGTTGGGTAATAAATCATAATTTTAATGGATCTACTATGGGTGATAATATTAATATTAATGGATCATTTGATATAAATGTATGGTATTCATATGATAATGATACTAAGACTGGAGTATTTAAAGAAACATTTAATTATAATGATAAAATATTAGTTCATTTAAAAGATTCATCAAGTGATAATAATGAAGTAATAGTTAAATGTTTAAAACAACCTACAGTATCTGATGTTAATATTAAAGATCAAAAAATAGAGTTAACTATAGATAAAGAATTAGCAGTTGAAGTACTTGGAAATACCATTATTAAAGTTCCAACTAAAATAATTGAAGATGATTATGAAGATACTAGTAATATATTAATTGAAGATGAAATAGATAATGTAGATACTAATTATTTAAATAAGGAAGAATAATTATTAGTCTGTTAACCAAAAAAGGTTGACAGATGTTTTTTTGTTTGGTAATATACATATAGTTAAAAAAGGAGGAACGAATATGGCTGTTAAATTAAGATTAAGAAGAATGGGTTCTAAACAAAAACCATTTTATCGTATAGTAGCTGCAGATTCAAGAAGTCCAAGAGACGGAAGATTTATTGAAATAGTTGGAACTTATAATCCAATTAAAAATCCTGCTGAAATTAATATCGATGAAGAAAAAACTATTAATTGGTTAAATAAAGGGGCTCAACCAACAGATACAGTAAGATCATTATTTACTCAAAAAGGTATTATGAAAAAATTTAGTGAATCTAAAGTTAAAACTACTAAAAAAGTAACTAAAAAATCTACTAAAAAGGAAGAAAAATAGATTATGAAGATTAAAGAATTTACTGAATACTTAGTAAAAAGTATTGTAACTGAACCTGATATGGTTAAAGTATCAGAATTTGGTGGTGAAGATGATTCAATAATTTTAGAAGTTATTGTTACAGAAAAAGATAGAGGAGTTGTTATTGGTAAGTCAGGAAATACTGCTAAAGCTATTAGAACTTTAGTTCAAGCTCATGCATATATTTTAGGACTTAATCAAATAAAATTAAATATTGATTCATTTTAGATTTCCATGTAAAGTGGGAATTTTTTCTTTGACTACAAATATATATAATAGTATACTTAATATAGAAAGAAGGCTTAATTATGTGGTTCTTGACGTTACTTTTATTTTTTTTGATATTAGGAATATTAATTACAATTCATGAATTTGGACATTTTATTGTAGCTAAAAAATGTGGTGTTCATATTTATGAATTTTCAATAGGAATGGGTCCATTAATTCATTCACATATTGGTAAAGATAAAATTCAATATTCTATTAGAGCCTTACCAATTGGTGGATATGTTCAAATGGCTGGTGAAGTAGAAGAAGATGATAAAAAGGTAAAAAAAGATAAATTCATGTGTAATAAAGTATGGTGGCAAAGAATATTAATTTTATGTGCTGGTGTTACAATGAATTTTATCCTTGCATTAGTTTTGTTATTCTTTTATGGATTAATTTGGGGTGCACAGGATATGACACCGACAATATCTGAAGTTGATAAAGATTCTCCGATGGAAAAAGCAGGTGCAAGAAATGGTGATGTAATATTATCTGTTAATAATCACAAAACATCTTCAGTAGATGTTGCTCAAATAGAATTATTAATGAATGATAAAGATAATATTTATGATATTGAAGTAAGACATAGTGATAATACTAAAGAAGTACTTCATGTAACACCAAATAAAGTAACTGAAGATAAAGTTGAAAGAAATAAATATGGTATAAAATTTAAAGAAAAAATAGAATATGGTTTTTTAGAATCAGTTAAATTTGCTTTTAAAAAATTTGCAACAATTTATCAAACAATGTTTAGAACTATATCAGGTTTGATAACTGGAAAGATATCTATTAAATCACTTTCAGGTCCAGTTGGAATATATTCAGTTGTATCTGATTCAGCTAAAATGGGAGTTAAATATGTAATTTATTTAATGGCATTTTTATCAATTAATTTAGGATTTGTTAATATTTTACCATTTCCTGCATTTGATGGTGGTCATGTCTTATTTGTAATAATAGAATTAATAAGAAGAAAACCAGTTAATAAAAAAATTGAATCAACATTCCATTTGATTGGTTTTATCCTTATATTTTTACTTATGATTATAGTTACAATCCAAGATGTTATAAGATTATTTTAATAATTTAACTTTACAATTACTTTTCCATATATTATAATTTAAATATATATAATAGAAATGAGGAAAGGTAATGGATAATAGCAAACAAATTATTGAACACTGTCCTAATTTTTATAAAATAGTGAATTTTGATTATTTTGAAGATGATAATTTTACTGCTTTTTTAATAAAAGTTTATCGAAATTATATATTTTCAGTAGATATATTAGATGAAGTAGAAATCAAAAAAGTAGAAAAAATAGATAATGTACTTTCTAAATACATTGATGATTATATCTTTAGAAAGACTATGAAATATGAATTAGCTCAAATTAAATTTGAACATCAACAAAATTTATTACAATGTATTATTAATAGTATTTTAGGAATATTTGATAAATATGAAGAGGGAAGGACAAGAAACATTTATATAGCGAGATGGATTTAGCTTATAAATGTTTTTTTATATTTAAAAAGGTGGTTTTTTATGAGTGAAAAAATAAATAAAAAGAAAAAATATGTTGTTATTTTATTATCTTTGTTAATAATATTATTGTTATTTATAAGCATATTTTATTATATTAATAATAAACCTAAAAAGGTTTTTATGTCTTATGTTAATAATAATATTAAAAACATTTTAAATACTATAGATGATAATAAAACTTTAGATTTCCTTGATTTTATAACAAATAATGATAATATTGAATACGATTTTAGTGTTTTAGCAACTGAAAAAGTTAATAATGAAAAAATAGATATAAATACTAAATATAATATAGTAACTAATAAAGATACAATAAAACTAAATTATGATATTAAAGAAAAAGATAATAATTTAACTAAAGGTTCTATTATTTACAAGGATAATAAAAAGTATGTTAAGTATGATGGATTTAGTAAATATTATTATGATGAAGAAGAGTTTAATTTAAATGATTTATTTAAATTCTATAATAAAGATTATATTAAAGTAATTAAAAAAATAATTAATCAATTACCTGATGCTATGCAAAAATGTATTAATGAAGAAGATATAATTAAAACAAACGAAAAGATTAATATTTTAAATGAAGATATAAATGTAGAAAAATATAAATTAGTTATTAATAAATCATTGGAAGAAAAAATAATTAATGAATATAGTAGTTATATAAAAAATGATGAAGAGTTTATTAATATTTTAACTAGTATGTTAAATATTTCAAAAGAAGAATTAATTAATAGATTAGATAATAATAATTTAGCACAAGATGAAGAATTAATATTTAATATATATGCTAAAAATAATGATGTAATATTATTTGAAATAATAGATGAAGATTTAGTAATTAAATATTCTAATTATAAAAATAATATACAAATATCATTATTTGATGAAGATGATGATATTATAATTAATATTTCAAAAGATAATGATAAATATTATATTGTATTTAAAAATCATAATAAAGAAGTTTTAGATGGTAATGTAAAATTAAATAACGATGTATTAGAATATGATTTAAATATAAAATCTGATAATAATCAATCTATTAATTTATCAGGAACTCTAAGTTTTTACAAAGAAAATGATGCGTATAAAATAGCTACTCAATTTAAATTATCATATAATCTATTAATTTATAATTTTATGATTGAACTTAATATAGATGGTACTATAAAAAAAGGATATCAATTAGAAGTAGATGAAATTAAAAATGCTGATAGTTTTGAAAATATCAATTCAAAGGATAAAAAAATATTAGAAAATCAAGAATATAATTATGACAGTTTTTTTAATAGTGATATGGATTTAAATGATGAAGTATTAGTCTTTTCCTAAAAGAAACTATGTATAGTTTCTTTTTTTCATGTTATAATTATTTTGTGATGAAATATGAAAAAAGAAAACATTAGGAATTTTTCAATAATTGCCCATATTGATCATGGAAAATCAACACTTGCTGATAGAATACTTGAAATATGTGGAGCAGTAACTGAACGTGAAATGCAAGATCAAATACTTGATAGTATGGATTTGGAACGTGAAAGAGGAATTACAATTAAATTAAATGCAGTTAAATTAAATTACAAATATAATAATAATGACTATATTTTAAATTTAATAGATACTCCAGGTCATGTTGATTTTTCATATGAAGTATCTCGTTCTTTAGCTGCATGTGAAGGTGCAATTTTAGTAGTAGATGCTGCTCAAGGAATTGAAGCCCAAACACTTGCTAATTTATTTTTAGCATTAAATGATAATTTAAAAATAATACCTGTTATTAATAAAATAGACTTACCTAATGCAGATATTGACCGAGTTAAAAAAGAATTAATAGATGTATTAGGATTTAAAGAAGAAGAAATAATTTTATGTTCTGGTAAAACTGGAGTTGGAGTAAAAGAATTAATTGAAGCTGTAATTAATAGAATACCAGAGCCAAAAATAGAAATAGAACAACCAACTAGAGCATTAATATTTGATAGTTATTTTGATTCTTATCGTGGTGTTATTGCACATATTAGGGTAGTTGATGGTGAAATTAAATTAAAAGATCATATTAAAATGATGGCTACAAATTCTATTTATGAGGTAGTTGAACTTGGTGTTAATACTCCAAAAGAAGAAAAAGTTAGTACTTTAAAATCAGGTGAAGTAGGTTGGATAAGTGCTGCAATTAAAACTATTGATACTGTATGTGTTGGTGATACAATAACTACATTAGAAAATGAAGCGTCCACTGCACTTCCAGGATATCAAGAAATGAAACCAATGGTATATTCTGGATTATTTCCTGTAGAACCAAATAAATATCCAGCATTAAAAGAGGCATTAGAAAAACTAAAATTAAATGATGCATCATTAATATATGAAGTTGAAAATTCTGATGCATTAGGATTTGGGTTTAGATGTGGTTTTTTAGGTCTTTTACATATGGATATTATAATGGAAAGAATTACAAGAGAATTTAATATTGAAGTAATAGCAACAGCACCATCTGTTATATATCATGTAAATATGACTAGTGGTGAAGTAATTGAAGTAGATTCTCCAAATAAATTACCAGATAAAGTTAAAATAATATCTATTGAAGAACCTTATATAAAAACAAATATTTTTGTTCCTTCAGAATATATTGGAACTATAATGGAACTTTGCCAAGATAAAAGAGGAACATTTATTAATATGGAATATATTGATCCTACAAGAGTTAATATTCACTATGATATTCCACTTTCTGAAATAGTATATGATTTTTTTGATAGATTAAAATCATCTACAAAAGGGTATGCATCTTTTGATTATGAAATATCAGGATATAAGGTAAGTAATTTAGTTAAAATGGATATATTAATAAATGGAGAAGTAGTTGATGCTCTTAGTTTAATAGTTCATAAAGATTTTGCTTACCAAAGAGGAAAAGAAATAGTAGAATCTTTAAAAAATATTATTCCAAGACAATTATTTCAAGTTCCTATTCAAGCTAGTATTGGAACAAAAGTTATTGCTAGAGAAACAATATCTGCAATGAGAAAAAATGTTTTAGCAAAATGTTATGGTGGAGATATAACAAGAAAAAGAAAATTATTAGAAAAACAAAAAGAAGGTAAAAAGAAAATGAAAACTATAGGATCAGTTGAAGTTCCTAAAGAAGCATTTTTATTAGTATTAAATTCTAATAAATAACTCCATTTTATAAAAAATGTGTTATTATTATAATAGGAAGTGATAAATATGATGAGGAAAAAACAAAAGATTTTTATAATTATAACTAGTATCATATTTATCATTTTTGGTTTAACGTATATTATTTATCCTAAAATAAATTTAGAAAAATCTACAATAGATTTAAATATAAATGATGAATATAAAGAAGTATCATATTCTGCTAAAAATTTTTTCCAAGATTTAACAAATAAAGTTAAAGTAGAAGGAAATGTAGATACATCCAAAGTTGGTGAATATGATATTACATATGAATTAAATTATGGAATATTTAACGTAAAAAAAGTACTTAAAATAAATGTTAAAGATATAGAAAAACCAAATTTAAATTTAATTGGAGATCAAGAATATAAGGTATGTTCATTATCATCTTTTGTTGAACCGGGATTTACTGCTATAGATAATTATGATGGTGATGTTACAAGTAAAGTTATAAAAAGATATATTGATGAAAGTAATATTGAATATAGTGTTAAAGATTCATCAAATAATATGGTAACAGCTAATAGAAGATTAATAGTATCTGATGATGTAAAACCTACTATTACTTTAAATGGAGATGAAAAAATCACCTTAAATATAGGTGATAATTATGAAGAAAAAGGAGCTACAGCATCTGATAATTGTGATGGAAATTTAACTAAGAGTATAGAAATTCAAGGTAGTGTAGATACATCCAAAGTTGGTGAATATAAAATTACATATTATGTAAAAGATTCAAATAATAACGAAGAAAAAAAAGAAAGAATAGTTATAGTTAAAGAAAAAGAAGAAGTAAAAGAAAATAATAGTGAAGAAGAAAATAATGATGGAATTATTTATTTAACATTTGATGATGGACCTGGATCTTATACAGATAAAATATTAGATATTTTAAATCAAAATGACGTTAAAGCAACATTTTTTGTTACTTTAGCTGGATCAGATGAAACATTAAAAAGAGAAGCTAATGAAGGACATACTGTTGCACTTCATACTGCAACTCATAATTATAATATTTATAATTCAGTAGAAAGTTATTTTGAAGATTTAAATAGAGTTTCAAAGAGAGTAAAAGATGTAGTTGGAATTGATTCTAAATATATTAGATTTCCAGGGGGTTCATCTAATACTGTTTCCAAAGGACATAAAAAAGGAATAATGAAAACATTAGCTAAAGAGGTACAAGATAGGGGATATAAATACTTTGATTGGAATGTTGATGTTAATGATGCTGGATCATGTGTTGGTGCAAGAGATAAATCAGGATGTGTTTTAAATAACTTTAAAAAAGGATTACATCCTAATAGATATAATGTTGTTTTAATGCATGATATTAAATCATATACTGCAGATGCACTTGATGAAATGATTAAATATGGTAAAGAAAAAAATTATACTTTTAAAGTAATTGATGATGAAACTCCAACTTGTCATCATGGAATTAATAATTAATCTTTATTTTAAAAATAAAATATGTTAAACTATTTATAGTAGGTGAGATAGATGAACTATAAAAAGATAATTAAAAATCAGTCTTTCTTAATTGGTATATCTGTTTTTGCTATGGCAATAATAATTATTGGCACTTCTTTTGCAATTATTCAACAAATAAGTAATAGTAGTCAAAATCAAGTACTTGAAACAGGTACATTAAATATATCATATACTGGAGGAACTCAAATAAGTGGTTCAATGCTACCTATGTCTAATGAAGATGGACTAAGTCAAACTGGATATTCATTTACGGTAGAAAATACCGGATCTTTACCTATGCAATATGATATTAAAATTAAAAATGCAGATAATGTTAATAATCCATTGCAACATCAATATTTAAAAATATCAATTGATGGATCATTACCAGTTTTATTAAGTTCACTACCTAAAACAGAAGAAACAGCATCAGCTGTTGATGAAAATGATATGGAATATGTACTTTTAACAGATCAAGTAGTTGCAGCATCTACTGAACAAAATCATACAAAACAACATGTTGTAAAAGTATGGGTTGAAGAAGAAGCACCAGAATCTATAATTGGTAAAACCATAGCTTTAAATGTTTCAATATTTGGTATAGTTGAAAATTCAGAAGCACCTATTGCAGTATCTGCTTCTAGTCTTAAAATAGGTGATAAATTAAATTATTCTGTTACTGGAAATCAAGGTGAAATATCTTCTTGGATTGCTATAAAAGAAGGAGATAATCCTGAAACTTGTATCAGAAACTGTTTCACCAAATACATATGATTTATCTGGTCAAAATGATTTTTTAGAATTATGTTTATAATTTAAATCAGCAAGCTGCTTCATATGGAACTAATTCTTCAATAGTTAGTTCAACTAGACATATGGGTTATTCTAATCAGACACTTCAATGTAGTAATTTAGCAAATTGTCCTGGTGATGAAGTTGCATCTGGATATAATAATGGAACTACTTATAATATAGCTAGTTAAGAGTATTAATATACTCTTTTTTAATTGTTAAAATTAAGATATAATATTTATAGAAAGTAGTGTGCAATTATGGAATCAGTTTATATTCATATACCATTTTGTAAAAGTATATGTACTTATTGTGATTTTTGTAAGGTTTATATTAATGATAAGTTTGTATTACCATATTTAAATTCATTAATAAATGAAATAAGAAGTAGATATCAAGGTGAAGAAATAAAAACATTATATATAGGTGGTGGAACACCTAGTGCTTTATCATCAAAGCATTTAAAATACTTATTTGATGGAATCAAACTATTAAATTTATCTAATAATGTTGAATTTACTTTTGAATGTAATTTAAATGATATTAATGAAGAATTGCTTACTATATTAAAAGAAAATAAAGTTAATAGATTAAGTATTGGAATAGAATCTTTTGATAAATATAATTTAAAATTTATGAATAGATCACATACATTTAAAGAAGCAGAAGAAAAAATAAAATTAGCACGTAAAATGGGATTTAATAATATAAATGTTGATTTAATATATGGAATTATTAATGAATCATTAACTACTTTAAAAAAAGATTTAAAATATATATTAAAATTAAATGTAGAACATATTAGTACATATTCTTTAATTATTGAAAATAATACAATGATAGGTATTTCTAAAATGGTTCCTATAGATGATGAAGATGATCAAATTATGTACTTTACTATATGTGATATATTAAGAAAACATGGATATAATCATTATGAAGTTAGTAATTTTGCTAAAGATGGTTATGAAAGTATTCATAATACTAATTATTGGTTAAATAAAAATTATTATGGATTTGGTGTATCATCTCATGGATATATTGGAAATGTAAGATATGAAAATACTAGAAGTATTACAAAATATATTGATGGTAAATATGTTTTAAAACAAGATTTACTATCTACACAAGATGAGATGGATAATACTATAATGCTTGGTTTTAGATTATTAAAAGGTATTAATTTACAAGAATTTTATAATAAATATAAAATTAATTTACAAGAAAAATATAATATTAAAGAATTACTTGAAAAAAAGGAATTGATATATAAAGATGGATATTTAATGATAAATCCTAAATATATTTATGTAATGAATGAAATACTTATAAAAATCATATAATTAAATGGTGATTTTAAATGTTTATAGCCCATCGTGGTAAAGTAGTGCAAGGAGTAGAAGAAAATTCATTAAAGAGTTTTAAATTAGCAATAGAAGATCCAAATTATGATGGATTTGAATTTGATGTAAGAGAATCATTTGATAAAAAGTATATTATAAACCATGATGCTATTTATAAAAATAATATTATCAAATACAAAAATTTTGATTATTTAATTAAATTAGGACTAACTTCACTTAATGATGTTTTAAAATTAGATACTAATAAAATAATGTTACTTGAAATAAAAGATTTTAATATTGACGTAGAAAAACTAGCTAAAATATTAAATGATGCAAATAAAAATATTTATGTAATGAGTTTTTCTAAAGAAATTATAAAAAATATAAAAAAATATGCAATAAATTTTAAATGTGGGGTTTTAAATTATATATTTAATTCAGAAAATAATTATAATGATTATGATTTTATTTCTTTACTTAATTCTACAGTAACTGATGATATAAAAAATTATTTTAATAAAAGAAATATAACTATATTTAGTTATGGTATTACTAAAATAAAAAATTTTGATCCAAATATCTATTATATTATTGATAATAGTGTAAAAAATATGTTACAATAATTTATAATAGAGGTGGCATGTATGGATAAAGAAGATTTAGAAAAAACTAGAGCTTTAAATGAATTAGCAGAACTTGTTAAAAAAGAAGAAGAAAGACAAGTGAATTTAGTTGATGATGTTAATGATATTAATAAAGATTTAGAAGAAAATGTTGAAGAAAATAAGGAAGAATTATTTAAAGATTTAGTTAGTAAAAATGATACTATAGAAATAACTGATGAAAATTTAAAAGAAATTAATGATTTAAATAACGACGATAAAAAGAAAAAAGATAATATCTTTAAAAAATTAAAGAATAAATGGAATAGTTTTAATAAAAAACAAAAAATTATTACTATTGTTATAGCTTTAATTATATTAATTGCAATAATTACATTAATTGTAGTATTAGTTACAAAAAATAAAAAAGTTGTTGAAGAACCAAAGAAAGAAAGTATTATTTTAGAAAAAGATAACTACATTTATAAAGATGGTAAATTATCAATATTAGATAATAAAGATAATGTTATTGGAACATATGAATGTAAAAATAAGGATGAAAAATTATGTTATGTTGCTTATCTTAATAATGATGAAGATCCATTTGATATTGCTATAAATAAATATGAAGATGATCAAGTAATTAGGGGTAGATCAAGTGTTTATCTTGATAGATATGTATTTATTTATGATCAAGATAAAGAAAATAATAAAGAAATATATTTTTATGATATGCAAGACAATAAAGTATTAGATTCTTATTTTGGAATAAAATCATATAAAGTTGAAAATGCCAACACTGTTGTATTAAAAGATAAAGATGATAAATATGGATTGTTTGAAATAAATGAAAATGGAATTAAACCATTAATAAACTTTAAATATTTATTTATGGGATTAATTGATAAAGAAAAAGATAATTTAGTGGTTGTAAAAGATGCTAAAGGTTATTTATTAGTTGATTATTCTGATAAGGTTAAAACTAAGAGTTTTACAGGTGAAATAATTAATTATAATGATGATTATGTTGTTGTTAGATTAAATTCTTCGTATAGTGTTTATAATTATAAGGGTGAAGAATTTAATAAAGGTTATGATTATATTAGACTTCTTGATAAAGATTATTTAGCTGTAGTTAAAGATAAGCATTTATATATAAGAGATTATCAAGATAATAAATATAATGAAGAGGGCTTAGAATTAACTAATGAAAACTATGCAAAAATAAATTATTTTAATCAAGATAATAAATCAACAAAATCAAGTTATGCTTTTGATTATGAAAAAAATGATAAAGTATTAAATATTACATTATTAAATAATGATAATACTACAAGATTAGAGCAAATTAATTTAGCCGAAGGAGATGCATCAAAAAATTATAGTTTATATAGTTATTTTAATGGAAAATTATATTTTTATGATGATGAAGAAAAGAAAAATTTATTTGGAACATATGAATGTAAGAATAAAAATACTATAAATGATAATGTATTTAGTAATTGTTATGTTGCTAAAGAAAGTAATTTTAGCAATACATATGTAAATCCAAATAAATCTACAAATTCTACAATTCCAATTTATAATAAAAAGTATGCATTTATATTTGATGCTCCAATACTACAAAATGATGATAATAAAGAAATTAAATTTTATGATCTAAAATCTAATAAAGTAATAGGAACTTATAGTGCAATTGATAGTGGAATTTATGGAGATCTAAGTAATTTAAATTTGATAGATTCAAATGATGAAAAAATTATTGCAAAATTAAAGAGTGGTAAATATGGTGTAATATCTATTAAATCTAATGATACTAGTGTGTTATATAAGTTTGAATATGATTATATTGAAAGATATCAAAATGAATTCTTAGTTAAACAAAATAATAAATGGAAGATATTATATAATAGTAATTCAGCTAGTTTAGAATTTAATGGTAAAATTATGAATTATAAAAATAAGTATTATGTAATTAAAGATTCAAATAATGATAATGTATATATATATCATGAAGATAAACAAATAATTAATACTGCATTTAAATATATTAAATTAAATGGATATGATTCATTTGGTGTTGTTACATTAGATAATAAATTAGATGTATATCACTATTATGTAAATGATGGAACAACTAAAAAGTTAAATGATAACTCTATAACTCTTACAAAAGATGAATATTCATCAGCATTTGATGTTAGTGAATCTGGTAATAATGTATATGTAAAAGTATATAATAAGGATGGTTCTTTAAATAATTCATATAATTTTGTGATTAATAAAGAAATACCTAAACCTGATGAAAATCCTATTAATGAAGGTGGATTAAATAATGAGACAGAATAAAAAGGGAGTTTTAATATTAATATTAGTTTTATTAGCTATATTTACACCCCTAGCTATATGGGGTGTTATAGCCAATATGATGGGAGTTAATATTCCTGAACCAGAGAATTTAAATCATGATTTTAAGTTTAATGGTAAACTATATTTTTATAATAATAGTGATGAATTACTAGCAACTTATAAATGTGAAAATACTATATGTGATTATGCTAAATATAGTATAGATGATGATAAATATGTAATTAAATATTATAAAGAAGAAAATATTGATAATGAAGATAATACTCAGAATACTCAAATAATTAATAATAGATATGTATTTATACTTGATGGAATTACAATAAAATTATTTGATTTAAAATCATCAACTGTATTTGCAAATCTTAAAGCTATTAAAAATTATAATATTGGTATAGATAATGATTATTATATAGTTGAAGATGTTAATAATAATTGGGGTGTTATAAGTTTAAAAGATGCAGCTGCTTTTGTTATAAAGTGTGAATATGAATATATTGGTCTTCACAATGAAATTAATCAAGAAACAAAACATTTAAAATCAGATTTATTTGTAGTTAAAAATTATGAAGGTTGGAAATTAATAAACAGTAATAATGTTAAACAAAGTTCAGATTTTTTAAATGAAATCTATGATTATAATAAAGATTATGTAATTACTAAAAAAAATAAAATATACTATTTAAATAATATAAATGGTGGAAATTCAGTACAACTTTCTTATAAAAAAGTTGATTTAGTTGGTGATTACTTAGCTGTAGTTGATGAAAATAATGACTTTTATATAATTGATCCTAAAAATGATAATAAATTAACTGAAGAATTTGATGTAAATGATGATGATCAGCTAAGATGTGAAATACTAGATAAAGCAATATTTATATTTATAAATGATGCTTTTAAGGCTAGAGTAGAATTAGATTAATTATTTAATAATTAATCTTTTTTCTAAAAAATATTTAAGTGTGGTGAGTGTGGTATGAATAAAAAAATAAGTATTTTTTTAACAATAATTATTTCAATAATTATTATTTCAGTAATTGCTTATTTTTATTATACTAAAGTATTTATATATAAAATTAGTAATATAAATATTAAATTAAATGGTGATGATAATATTACTATCAATGTTTTTGATAACTATGAAGAATTGGGAGCAAGTGCCACATTTGTTAAAGATGATATATCTAATTTAATTGAAATAGATACTAATTTGGATACATCTAAAATAGGAGATTATGTAGTTAATTATAAAGTTAAATATAATGATAAAGAAAATACAATATCAAGATTTATAAAAGTAGTAGATATTGAAAAACCGGTTATTACTTTAAAAGGAAAACAAACAATTTCTATGTATATAAATGATCAATACAAAGAATATGGAGCTATATCAAATGATAATTATGATGGTGATTTAACTAAAAATATTAAAATAGAAAAAAATATTAATAATAAAGTTGAAGGAAAATACCAAGTAGTTTATAAAGTAAAGGATTCATCTGATAATATAAGCGAAATAACAAGAGATGTAATCGTAAAAAAAAGACCGTCTTCTCCGGGTATAGCTGTATTAAATTATCACTTTTTCTATGGAAATAATGAATCATGTCCAGGACATAATTGTATGCATGTAGATAAATTTGAATCACAGTTAAAATATTTAAAAGATAATAATTATAAAACATTAACAATGGAAGAATTTAGGGCATGGATGTACAATGAAATTGATTTACCTAAAAAGAGTGTATTAATTACTATAGATGATGGGGCAATGGGAACAGGATTTAATAATGGAAATAAATTAATACCACTTCTTGAAAAATATGAAGTACATGCAACATTATTTTTGATATCAGGATGGTGGGATATTAAAAATTATAAATCTAATTATTTAGATATTGAAAGTCATTCATATGATATGCATACAGAAAATTATTGTCAGGGTGTTTCACGAGGAGCTAAAATGCTTTGTTTAAATAAAGATGAAGTAATAACAGATTTAAAAAAATCTATTGAAGTAATTGGAAGTAATACAGCATATTGTTATCCTTTTTATGTATATAATGCTCAAGTAATTGAGGATTTAAAAGAAGTTGGTTTTAAACTTGCATTTGCTGGAGGAAATACTAAAGCTACAAAAAATTCAAATAAATATATTATTCCAAGATATCAAATTACAAGGGATATTTCTTTAGATACTTTTGCATCAATTATTGAATAAAAAAAACTTTAATTTATTAAAGTTTTTTATTTTTTAATCTTATTTTCATACTTTTTATAAAATTATATGTTTTAATAGCACTCTTATATAATAACCATGATGGTTTATCTATTACTAAATCAAATTCACCAATTAATTCAACAACTTTACCGCCAAAATCTCTTTTAAAAGAATATAAACCAAATAATGGATCATTTTCATCAAAAACACCAGTAATACCATAAAAATTATATCTAGGCAAATTATGTTCAATTGCATATTTCATTCCAGCAAAGTGAAGTGTATAAGCAGATTGAAACTCCATAAATTCTTTATACGATCCTCCAACAGATGATAATACTTCCATATTATTAATATAAAATAATATTCCGCCTAATGTTATAACTTTTCCATGTTTATTTTCTAATTCTTTGATATGTTCAATGTTTTTTTGAATTCTTAATATTTCATTATTAGCTTGATTTTGTTTTTGTTCATATTTATTTTTATTTACTTTTTCAGGGTTTTTATTAAACTCTATTTCGCGATCTTTTATTTCTTTATTAATTATATTTATTTCATCATTATATGATGATATAGTTTCATCAGTATTAATTTGTGCAATTAATATTTTTAATAAACCATCATCATGCATTTCTTGATACATTTTTTGATAATAAGATAATGGTCTATCAACAAATCCTCTTCGATCACCAGTATGTTGCATTATATGTTTAAAATCGTCTAATTCATCATAAGATATTTCTCTTATTTTAATTTTATTTCTATCATTTTTACGTAATATTTGTCTTGTTTTAGAATCCATATTTTTCATAATTTCTTCAATAGTAATATCTTTAGTAGGGGTAATAAATATCCAACGTGGTTGTAATTCTTCACCATGAATATTAAATCCATGATGTTTATATCCAAGTTTTAACAAATTATTATATGCATTTTTATTGTTTTTACCGTTTTCTACAATATTTCCATTTAAATCTCTTTCTTGATAAGAAATATATGGATCTATTTTAATAAATATTCCTTTATTTTTTTTGACATATTTTTTTATTTCATTTGTAAAAAAAGTTAATAAATTGATATCATCATAATCTATTAAAAAACCACGTGGAGCATAAAACATGTTCTTTTTTATTGGTGTTTTTTTAGATAAAAGTAGAGATGCTGCGATGATTTTATTGTCTTTTTTTACACCAACTAAGTGTGATTTCCATCCAGTAGTACTTTTAACTTTTCCCCAATTGATTGTTTGATGAAATGATGATTGTTCATGATTTTGAGCAAATTGTTTAAATTCATCTTCTAATAAAACTTCAAATTTCAAAAATATCATCTTCTTTCATATATATTATAACTGTATTAATAAGAAAATTAAAGTAAAAAAGTATATTTATGTAAATATTAAAAATAATAATAATATGAATGATGAAAATATAAAATTTAGTATCCTAAGTGATGATGAATATCAAAAATATGCAAAAAATCACCCTCAGAAGAATTTTTTTCAATCTCTATATATGAAGGAATTATTAATTAAAGAAAATAGAGAAGTTTTTTTAGTGGGATTAAAAGATAATAATAAAATTATTTGTGCAACATTACTTGCTTCAAGTTGCTGTTTTTTTAAATATAAAACATATGAAGCATTAAAAGGTTATTTAATTGATTATAATAATTTTGAGTTAGTAAAATTATTTACTACAAAAATTATAGAATTTATAAAAAGACATAATGGATTTAGACTTATAATTGATCCTTACATAATTAAACAAAGAAGAGATATAGACGGTAACATTATTGATAATAAAAATAATAATTTAGATGTAATTAATAATTTATTAAGTATAGGATTTAAAAGTATTGATAATGCTCAAGTTAATTTAAATTTTGTTCTTGATATCAATAATAAAAAATGTGATGAATTATTAAAAAATATGCAATCTTCAACTAGAAATAATATTAATAAAACAATTAATAAATACAAATTAGTTATTGAAGAGTTAAATTATGATGATTTATATATATTTAAAGATATTACAACAAACACTAGTAAAAGAAGAAATTTTAAAGATAGAAAATTAACGTATTATCAAAATATGTATAAAATATTTAAAAACGATATAAAAGTTTTAATTAGTAAATTAGATTGTTTGAAATATTTAATGACATTAAAAGAAGAAAATGAAAAATTGTTAGATAAATTAAATACATTAAGTGATTCTACAAGTAATAAAAAGAAAAAAGAAAGTATTAGAAAAAATATTATTAATAATGATAAAAAAATAGTAGAGGTAACTAAATTATATGCTAAAAATGGAAGATATATTATTTTATCAGGTGCAATGTTTATTTTATATGGTGATGAAATAATATATTTATTTAGTGGGTCATATATTGAATATATGAAATATTTAGGACAATATATTTTACAATGGGAAATGATAAAGTATGCATGTAATAATAATTATAAAAGATATAATTTTTTTGGTGTAAAAGAATTAAATAAGGATGGAAAAGATTATGGAGTATATGAATTTAAAAAAGGTTTTAATGGACATGTAGAGGAACTTTTGGGGGCATATGAAATAAAGACTAATAATATATATTATCTTTTTAAATTGTTAAGTGGTATAAAAAAGCTATTTAAAAAATAAATAATATATGATAATATTATATTAGTAAGGAGGAATTCACATGCCAGTATGGTTAATAGTTGTTTTAGCTATTATAGTTTTAATTATTTTATGGGTTATTTCAACTTATAATAAATTAATTAAATTAAGAAATAAAGTTAAAGATCAATGGGCACAAATTGATACTGTACTTAAAAGAAGATTTGATTTAATTCCTAATTTAGTTGAAACTGTTAAAGGTTATGCTAAACATGAAAAAGATACTTTAGAAGAAGTTATTAAAGCAAGAAATACATATGTTACTGCTACAGCTCCAGAAGATCAAATGAAAGCAGATGGCGAATTAACTAAGGCTATTTCTAAATTGTTTGCATTATCAGAAGCTTATCCAGAATTAAAAGCAAATGAAAATTTTAATAATTTACAAAAAGAATTAACTGAAACTGAAGATAAAATTCAATATGCTAGACAATTCTATAATGAAACAGTTCGTATGTACAATAATGCTAGACAAGTTTTCCCAGCAGTTTTAATTGCAGGTATGCTAGGATTTAAAGATGAAAAATTCTTTGAAGCTTCAGCTGAAGAAAGAGAAAACGTTAAGGTACAATTTTAAGAGAGTCACTTGACTTTCTTTTAATTTTTCTCTATAATAAATCGCAATTTAAGGGGGATATTATGAATAAAAAGATTATTAAAATTTTAGAAGAAGAATTAAATATGAATTTTTTTGATATCATTAGAAATGTTAGTGAATGTGAAGTTAGAGTTAATGAAGAATTAATCAAAAATTATTTATACAAAAAACTTATCGAAGATACTTTAGTTAATAATAAAAGAATAGATGATATTGAAACTGATAATAATTATATTAATTATTTATTAAATGTTAAATATAGATTTGAACCATACACATTAATATATTTTAAAAGAATGATTACAATTTTAAAATCTAAATCTTTAAATTTATTGGAAATAATTTATAAATTAACAAATGATAATAAAAGTGATATTAAAGATATTTTAAGTGATATTGATCTAACATTGGATATAAAAGGAAAAATATCTTATATTGAAGCAAAAAGATTATTAAAACCAACTATATATAATATAAATAAACTATTTCAAATAACAAATGAAGCTAATAACATTGAAACATATTTAAAATTTAAATTAAATAAAGAACAAATATATATGCAAGGTTTAAATGAAAATGATTATTATCCATCAAATTCTTTACAATATAAATCATTTGATTTTATAGATAATATTGATAAAGAAGGATATATTAGTTTAACTGATAAGCAAAAAAAAGATTTAAATTTTTATGATGCAGTTAATAAAGTAAGATAATATAAAAAAAAGAATTATTTTTGTTAATTCTTTTTTTATTTTATGATAGAATTAATGTAAGAGGTGAATATATGAAAAAAATAAAATTATTATTATTATTTTTATTCTTGTTTATTTTAGGAACTACTAGTGTTTTTGCATCAAATAAAATAAACAAGATATCTATGGATATTTATGTAGATAATGAAGGTACTGCTCATATTACTGAGGTATGGGATGCTAAATTAACTGAAGGAACTGAAGGATATCATCCATATTATAATTTAGGTAATTCTAAAATTACTAATTTTACAGTATCTGATGATCGAGGACAAAAATATGAATTTGTAAGTTCATGGAATATAAAAAATAGTTTTGATAAAAAGAAAAATACAAATGGTATTTATGTAGATGGAAAAGAAGTCGATCTTTGTTGGGGAATATCTGAATATGGAAAAAGAGTATATACTTTAAAATATGATATTGAAAACTATATTTATAATACAACAGACGGATATCAAATATTATTTTGGCAACTTATTCCATATGATATGAAACCTAAACCAAATGATGTTTATATAAAAATACATAGTGATAAAAGATATGAGGATTCATTAGATGTATGGGGATATGGTAATTATGGAGGAACAGCATATGTATATGATGGATATATTGAAATGCAACCTCCAAAAAATGGTTTAAAATCAAGTGATTATATGACTATACTTGTTAAATTTCCAAAAGATTATTTTAATACAACAAATAAAATAAATAAAACTTGGGATCAAGTATTTGAAGGTGCTGAAGAAGGTACTAAAAAATATGATAAGAAAAAAGAAGATGCATTAGCTGTCATATTTGGATTATTATCGGTATTTGGTCCAACAATTTTAATAATTGTACTAGCCATTATATTTGGAAATAGTTCTAATTCATCAGATAAGATAAAAAATAAAATATATCCTAAAAAAGATGTTTTACCATTTAGAGATTTACCATTTAAAGATGATTTTCTAATGGCATATTATATTTCAAGTGAATATAGATTAATTAAGAAAAAAACTGATCTTTTAGGAGCTATACTTTTGAAATGGATAAAAGAAGATAAAGTTAATGTTACAACTGAGGAAAAAGGAATATTTAAAAATAAAAATACTAAAATTGAATTAAAAGAAGAACCTACTGATGTAACTGAACTTAAAATGTTTAATATGATGAAAACTGCTGCTAAAGATAATATTTTAGAAACAAATGAATTTAAAAAGTATTGTTCTAATAATTATTCTAAGGTATTAAATTGGTTTGATAATGTTAATATTGCAAAATATAAAGATATTTGTGAAGATAGTAATTATATTGAAACTACTACAACTAAAGGTTTCCTTGGTAGTGAGAAAAAAATTGCTGGAGCAACTGTACAATTAAATGAAAAAGGTTCTCAACTTGCAGGTTTAAAGAAATTCTTTAAAGAATTTACAACACTTCATGAAAAAGAGGCTATTGAAGTAAAAATGTGGAGAGATTATTTAATTTATGCTCAAATATTTGGTATGGCAAAAGAAGTTGCAAAAGAATTTAAAGACTTATATCCAGATGTTATTACAGATGATACTTATACTAGTATAATTTTAATACATGATTTTTCAACAACTGGAGTTAACGCTGCTAGTGTAGCAAGATCTCGTGCTACTAGCTACTCATCAGGTGGAGGAGGATTCTCATCTGGTGGAGGAGGAGGAGGTTCCTTCGGAGGCGGAGGCGGCGGAGGCGGTTTCCGTTAAAAAGAACTATTTTAGTTCTTTTTTTGTATCATAATTGACATTTTATAAATAAGTGATATAATATCAAATCAATAAGTTTATTAGGGGGATATTTATGAACACAAAAAAAATTGAGGATTTATTAGAAAGTAATTTAAAAAAGATTAATTATATTGAAATTGATAAAGATGAAATTTTAAATAGTGTATTAGAACAAATTAATGATAAAGAGGATGAAATTACATTAAATAATCTTAAAAATATGGTATCTAGGTCTATAAAAATTTATATTTCAAATCATTTAAATCATGGTAATACATTAGATATTATTAATGCTTATATTAATAATAATATTGATTATTCTAAATATTATAATAAAGCATTATTATCAATGAATCAAATTTTAGATTTTTTTGAAAAATTTGATTATTATCCTTCTCCTGATGAAAGCTATTCATTAATATCAAATAATGAAAAAATATCATCTATTTTATCAATAATTTATGAGAAAAACGAAAATTTAATTAAAGAAGGAAAATTAGAATCTATCTTTGAAGATAATGATTTATTATGTTCTTTTATAGAATCATATTGTGTAATAAATAATATAGAAATTAAAGATCAATTAGATGACACAATTGAACAATATAATGAAAATTTAGATACTCAAAATCTATTAACTCAATATATGAGAGATGTTAGCAGATTGCCATTATTAACTAGAGATGAAGAAATAGAATTAGGTTATAAAATATTACAAGGAGATAATGATGCTATAAATAAAATGGCAGCTCATAATTTAAGATTAGTTATAAAAATTGCCAGAAGATATTTAGGTAATGGTCTAGATTATGAAGACTTAATTCAAGAAGGTTCTATTGGAGTTATGACAGCAGCTAAAAAATTTGATGTAACTAAAAATTTTAAATTTGGAACTTATGCTACATGGTGGATTAAACAAAGTATTCATAGAGCTATTACTGATAAATCAAGATTAATTAGAATTCCATCATATTTACATGATATTATAAATAAAATAAGTATGACTTCAAAAAAATTAGAACAAGAAATTAGAAGACGTCCTACTTCTGAAGAAATTTCAAAAATTACTAATATCCCAATAAAAACTGTTGATGAATGTCTTAAAATAATAGATAAAACTTCTTATTCTTCATTAAACCAAACAATTACAGATGATGATGAAACAATGATAATGGATTTTGTAGTTGATGAAAAAACAAATATTGAAGAATCATATGAGAAAAAAAGTTTAAGAGATGAACTAGAAAAATTATTTGAAAATACAAAAACTCTATCTCCAAGAGAAATAGAAATAATAAAATATAGATATGGTTTTTATGGAAGAGAATATACTTTAAGAGAATTAGGTGAAATGTTACAATTAACTAGGGAAAGAATTAGACAAATTGAATCAAAAGCTATTAAAAAATTAAGAAATAATTCTGATTTAAAAAATTTATCAAATTATTTAGAAAAACCTGATGAAGGATTAGTAAAATTAGAAAAAGATAATAGAATTAAAGGAGTTAGATATAGATTATCTAATTCAGTAAAATTAAATGAAGAAGAAAATTATTATAATATATTTGAATTATTATCAAATAGATATTCTCAAAAAGAAGTATGTGATGTATTAATGTCATTAAATGACGAATATGCAATATATTTAAGAAGATTTTTTGGGGAAAATTGGGATAAAAAGATTAATTTATTAAAATTAAATGAACTTGAATTAAAATATGTTAATCGTTTACTATATCAAGTAAATGAATTATTAAGAATAAATAAACATATTTTAAGTAAGAAAAAGATGCAATAAAGCATCTTTTTTGATATAATTTAAAAACGGAAGTGATTGATATGAATTTACCAAATCAAAATGAAGAAAGAAAAAGAACAAAAAATCCTGTTGAAGTTGTATATTTAAAACAAGAAGAAAAAACTGATGAATTAAAAAATAAAAAGTATTATTTAAAGACTTATGGATGCCAAATGAATGTTCATGATAGTGAAGAACTTGCTGCACATTTAGAAAATATGGGAGCTATTAAAACCGATATTTTAGAAGAAGCAGATATTGCAATATTAAATACATGTGCTGTAAGAGAAAATGCTCATGATAAAGTATTTGGATATTTAGGAAGATGTAAGCATTTAAAGGAAATAAATAAAGATTTAATAATATGTATATGTGGGTGTATGGCTCAAGAAGAAGGGGTAGTTAATGAAATAAAATCAAGACATCCATATGTAGATATTGTTTTTGGAACTCATAATATTCATGAACTTCCAAAATTAATAAAAGAATATAATAAAAAGCAAGAAATTGAAGTTTATTCTATTGAAGGAAATGTATATGAAAATATTCCATATAAAAGAGATTCTAAGGTATCTGCTTGGGTAAATATTATGTATGGATGTGATAAATTTTGTACTTATTGTATAGTTCCATATACAAGAGGAAAACAAAGAAGTAGGAAATCATCTGATATCATAAAAGAAATAAATGATCTTGTAAATAATGGATATTTAGAAGTAACATTACTTGGCCAAAATGTTAATGCATATGGAAAAGATATTGAAAATGAAATGTCATTTGCAGAACTTTTAGAAAATGTTGCTAAAACAGGTATTAAAAGATTAAGATTTGTAACTTCTCATCCTTGGGATTTCACAGATGAAATGATAAATGTTATTGCAAAATATGATAATATTATGCCATATATTCATTTACCACTTCAATCAGGATCATCTAGAATATTAAAATTAATGGGAAGAAGATATACTAAAGAAGAGTATTTAAAATTATTTAATAAAATAAAAGAAGCAGTACCAAATGTTTCAATAACAACTGATATAATCGTTGGATTTCCTCAAGAAAGTGAAGAAGATTTTTTAGAAACATTAGATGTTGTTAAAAAATGTGAATATGATTCTGCTTTTACATTTATCTATTCTCCAAGAGAAGGAACTCCAGCTGCAAAAATGCAAGATAATATATCTTTATTAGAAAAAGAAGAACGTTTACAAAGACTAAATGAATTAGTTAATAGTTTTTCAAATAAAAATAATCAAAAATATTTAAATAAAATAGTAAAAGTATTAGTTACAGAAGTATCACAAAAAGATAATAATAAAGTATGTGGATATACTGAAAATATGAAATTAGTTAATGTTTTAGCTCCACATGATACAATTGGAAAAATAATAGATGTTAAAATAACTGATGCAAAAAGTTTTTCTTTAGATGGAGAAATTATATAAAAAAGTACTAAAAACTAACAAAATTAGTGCTTTTTTCTTGTCAAGAAAAAGAATTTAGTGTTATAATAACTCTTAGTGAGAGAAGGGAGGGAATAAAATGACAAAGGTAGTAGTTAAAGATGGCAATATTGATAATGCAATGAGAAGACTAAAAGTTAGTGTTGCTAAAAGTGGTGTCCCTTCTAAACTAAAAGAAAGAAAATATTATAAAAAACCTGGAGTAAAAAGAAGAGAAGAAAAGGAAGAAATGACAAGAAATGCAAGAAAACATGCAAGACGTAATGCTTAATAGGTGATTATAATGAATATAGTTGAAGAAATAAATAATGATATTGTAAAAGCAATGAAAGAAAATGATAAAGCAACATTAATAACACTTAGAATGGCTAAAAATGCTTTACAAACTGAAAAAATTGCTAAAAATCATGAATTATCTGAAGAAGAGATAATTCTTACATTAAAAAAATTTTTAAAACAAAAAAATGATGGTATTGAAGAATATCAAAAATATGGAAAAGATGAAGTAGTTAAAGATCTAAAAAGAGAAGTTGATTTAATTAAAAAATATTTACCAGAAGAGTTAAGTATTGAAGAGATAAATAAAGGAATAGATGATATTTTTAATAGAGTTAAACCAACATCTATGAAGGATATGGGTACTTTAATGAAAGAAGCTAATGATTTTTTTGGCATAAAAGCAGATAAAGCATTGGTTTCAAAAATAATTAAAGATAGATTAAATGAAGTTCAGTAATTGAACTTTTTTCTTTTTATTTATTTAAACGTATGTTATAATTGTAGATAATAAAGGGTTGGTAAGTATGCATAGTATAAAAAATAGTAAAACTATATTATTTTCATCTACTAAAGGTGGAGTTGGTAAAACAATCTTTACTTTAAATATGGCTGGAATTTTTTCTGCTTTAGAAAAAAAAGTATTAATAATTGATTTAGATTTAACAAGCGGGGCAATAGCTTTATCATTAAATATAAAATATAATAAATCTATTTATGAAATGTCAGAAGATTTAAAAAATAATGTATTTGGTGATTTTGATGATTACACATTAAAATATAATGATTATATTTCAATAATTGCAGCTCCAAAAGATCCAAGAGAGGCATCAAAAGTAGATTTAAGATATATTGATTCTATAATTGATCAAGCAACATTTAAATATGATGTTATTTTAATAGATTCAAACCATGATTTAAATCCATTGAATTTATATCTTTTAGATAAAGTAGATGACATATTATTTGTAGTAAATAATGATCCATTATGTTTAAAAAGTACAAGATCACTTTTATCAATACTAAATAATATCGAAATAAATAACTATCATGTAGTTTTAAATAATTCTAACAACCCTTATAAAAATTATTTTTCTTTATATGATATTAAAAATATATTACAAGCCAATATAGATTATTCTATAACAAATACATTCTTTATTGAAAATATTGATAAATTAATAATGGCAGGTGAAATAATTACATTAAATTCAAGTATTGCTAGAACATTTAATAAAGATTATTCAACAATGATGACAATTGCAGCGGATTTAACTAAAGGAAGTGATAATAATGGCAAGAAATAGTTTAATTAAAGAGTTTAACTATGAATTAAATTATGACTATAGTGAAGAAGATTTAAGCAATATTTTTAAAAATAAAGATGATTTAGATATATTAAGAAGAAATATTTTAAGTGAACTAGGTAATTTAGCATATGAAAACCAACAAATAACTAAAGAATTAGTTCTTGATGTAATTTCAGAAAAAACAAAAGGATATAATTTATCAAATTTAGAGAGAAATCATTTATATAATATTATTAATGAAGAAATAAATGGTTATGGACCATTATCATCACTACTAAAAGATGAAAATGTTGAAGAAATAATGGTTAATTCATATAATGAAATTTATGCATTAGTTGATGGTAAAATAATTAAAGATGATTCAGTATCATTTATAAATAATGATCACGTATTAAGAACTATTAAAAAAATGTTATCATCGTCAAATATTAAAATAGATAATTCTAACGTTATTGAAACAAATTTACCAGATGGATCACTTCTTAATGTGGTTTTACCACCAGTTAGTTTAAGAGGTCCAATAATTAATATTAAAAAATATAATCCAATGGTAACGGATATGGATGAATTAGTAAAAATTGGTACTTTAACTCCATATATGGCAAGATTTTTAGATGCTGCAGTTAAAGCTAAATTAAATATAGTCATTTCAGGTGGATCAAAATCTGGTAAAACATCACTTTTAACATCTTTGGCTAATCTTTGTCGTGATACATCAAGATTAGTTACAATATCTGATGCTGAAACATTAAATGTAAATAAAGATAATGTTGTGTATTTAAGTAGAAATGAAAAAATAATTAAAACAGCTTTAAATTTACATCCAAATACAATTATTATGAATAATTTAACTAAAGAGTTAGTAAGTGATAGTATTGATGTTATGGTAGATAATTCAATTAATGTTTTAGAAACAACTAATGTAAATAATGCTTTAGAGGTTATTAATTATTTAGAATCAGCATATATTGAAGATAAAAATCTTTCATCAAAAATAGCTAGAGAAACTATTTTTAATGCAGTAGATTTAATAATAACAATTTCAAAATTATCTGATAATAAACATAGAATTACTTCAATTTTAGAATTAAATAAAAATGGTAATGGTGAAATAGTTTTAAAAGAGATATTCTCATTTAAAACTAAAGGTTTATTAAAAGATGGAATAATTGATGGAGAATTCCAATTATTTAAAAATATTCCAAGAGCTTATAAAAAAATAAAAGCACAAAATATAGATTTAATAGATGATATATTTGGTAATTCAAAGTAGGTGATATTAATGAAAATGCTAATACTTCCAATAATTGGTATTATTTTAGCATTAATACTTATTTTTAATCTAATTAAAATTGTTAATAAAAATCGAAAAGAAAAAAGAATAAGTGAATATTCTTTATCTAAAAAAGATTTTGATGATACTACTATTTTTGAAAAAATTATTCATTTTATTTGGAAATTAGTTCATTATTTAAGTAATTTAATTAGTCAAAGTAAATATTTTGTAAAAAAATCATCAAAATATGAAAAATATATTTTAGTTAAAGAAGAAAAATATAAAAGTCCAATTGATTATTTTACTGTTAAAATAATTACTTTAATTATAGTATTAATATTATATTTTGGTTTAGTTTTAACAGAATCTATAAATTTTAATATTATTATGTTAGTTGTAACAATAATATTAAGTTATTGTATTCCTGATTTTATGTGGAATATGTCATATAATCAAAAATGTAATGATATAAGAAATAAATTATATGAATCTATTATTATAATTGATGATAATTTAAGTAAAACAAATATATATAATGCAATTAATAAAGTAATAGATCAATTAGATGATAGTATATCTGATGAATATCAAAGAATTTTAATAGATTTGTCATATAATATTTCAATTTCTCAAGCTTATAAAAGATTTTATGAGAGAACTAAAATTAAAGAAATTGAAATTATATATAATGTATTAAATGTTGACCAAAGTAATTTAGAAGATGCATTTAAAATAATAAGAAATCAATTTAGCTATTATGATACATTAAATAACAATAAAGAAAGTAATAATACATTAATAAATATCTTTAAATATACATTTATTTCTATTCCGTTGTTATTAGTATTATTAATTAATATTTTAGATTCTAGTTATCTAAAAATATTAATTAGTGATGCATATGGCGTATTAATTATAGAGATATTGGCTATATTATATATACTCTTAATACTTATTCTTAATTTAGTATTGGAGGTAGGAAATGAATAATTTAAATAATATATTTACTAAAAAATATGTAAATTTATATAAAAACAAAATTAATTGTTTAGGACCACTAAATAAAATTAAAGTAGAAAGCTTTTTGATATCTAGACTAGTTTTAGAAATTATATTATTTATTTTATTTATATTTATTCCTAAATATGGAATTATAATTTCAATAATTAGTGTAATATTAGTACATATAGTTTTTACTGAAGTATTAATAGATAGTAAATTAAGAAAAAGAAATAATAAGTTATATGAAGAAACTATTAATTTTTACATTATGTTAAAAATGGCACTTAAAAAAACAAATGATTTAAAAACATCAATTGAAATAGTTTCACATAAATTAAATAATTCAATTGCTTTACAATTTAAAATAATAATTAAAAATAATAGATATAACAATGATATTGATGAAATATTTAATAATGTTATCAAAACAATATCAAATAATGATGTTAGAGCAACTTTAATTGATTTAAAAGAAAGTAGTAATTATCAAAAAACAATTGATAAAAATATAGAGTTACTTCAAGATAAAAATATATTAATTAAGCAAAAATATCAATATAAACCAATTATATTATTTATATTTGCAGTAATAATTTTAATTATTATAATTATGATTATATTTAATATTTATTCAATAAAAGATTATATAATTAAGTTATTTGATATTTAAAATTGAATAAAAAAATAATCTTCTAATCAATATTTGATTAGGAGGTTTTTTAATGGGTAAATATAGTGTAGAATTAACTGGAATAAATACTAATAAATTAGAGGTTATTTCAAATTCTAAAATGCAAGAATTATTTTTAAAATATAAAAATGGTGATATGAGTGCAAAAGAAGAAATTATTAATGGTAATTTAAAATTAGTACTTAGTTTATTAAAAAAATTTACTAATAAAAAATATAACTTAGATGATTTATTTCAAATTGGTTGTGTTGGATTAATAAAGGCAGTTGAGAATTTTGATTTATCATATAATTGTTTATTTTCAACTTATGCTGTACCACTTATATCTGGAGAAATTAAAAGATATATAAGAGATAATACTCAAGTAAGAATTAGTAGGGGAATTAAAGATAATTCATATAAAATACTAAAATTTAAAGAAGATTATCAAAATAAATATGGAATAGAACCAAATATTGATATAATAAAAAAAGAATTAGAATTATCGGAATATGATATTAGATTAGCATTAGACTCATTAAAAGAGCCAGTATCAATATTTGAACCAATTTATTCAGATGGTGGAGATACTATTTATTTGGCTGATCAAATAGCAGATACTAAATCAATTAAAGATGAAAAAGATAATTTAATTGCTTTAAAAAAAGGATTAGAAAAAATAAAAAAAAGGGAAAGAAAAGTACTTGAAGATAGATATATTATAGGTAAAACTCAAAATGAAATAGCTACAAGTTTAAATATTTCTCAAGCTCAGGTTTCTAGAATTGAAAAAAGTGCTATAAAAACACTAAAAAAATATTTAAATTAAAAAAAAGATTCAATTAGAATCTATTTTTTTAATTTTTGATTAATTTCTTTAACATTTTTATGCATTGATATTAAAATCATGCTCATTTCATAAGAAATTCTTAATAATAAGTTACCAAATATTAAGAATAATATGAAAGTTAAAAAACTTACAGAAATAAATCCAAAAGATACAACAGTTATAAAAATAGCACCAAATAAATAAGTGAATTTTAAAATTACTTCAAGACATAATTTATCAAAATGTAAAAATTCATATAAATATTTAGCAAAACCAGTTAATTTTTTTTCATTATCCTTTTTTAAAAATAATACATAAATTAATACAGCTCCAATAATTCCTAAGATAAATCCTATAATTACTGCAACACCTAAACCTTCGCTTGCAACTGGTGCTGTATAATAAACATTACTAGTTTTTAATAACATATCCACTAACTCCTTTCAACGGTATTTTATCAAAAAAAACTAAAAATAACAATAAAATGTTATTAATTAATTATATTAATTTATTAATAAAAATATAATTTATCAGGTGATTATTTTGAAGTTATCTGATTTGCAAGAAAAAGATATCATAAATATTAAAGATGGTAAAAAAATAGGAAAGATAATTGATGCTGAAATTGATAATAATGGTAAGATTTTATATCTAATAATTGAAGAAAAAAATGGATTTAAAGGATTGTTTTCAATGAAAGGAAATATAAATATTACTTTTATGCAAATAAAAAAGATTGGAACGGATGTTATTTTAATAGAATTATGATATAATCATATTAGGTGATTTTTATGAATAAAAAGGTTATTTTTGTTACTTTTTTTGCATTATTAATAGATCAAATATCAAAGATATTAATAAGTAATTTTGTTGTAAATAAGATTGTAATAATTAATAATTTTTTTCAAATTAATTATGTTCAAAATACAGGAGCTGCCTGGAGTATATTTCAAGGAAAGCAAATATTATTAATAATAATTTCAATTTTATTTTTAATAATGATATATAAATATAGTAATAATTTTAAAAATAATAAAAAAAATATAATAGCTTTTGGATTATTATATGGAGGAATACTTGGAAATTTAATTGATAGAATTATACATGGATATGTAATAGATTTTTTAGATTTTAAAATATTTAATTATGATTATCCAGTATTTAATATGGCTGATACTTTTATTGTAATAGGTATTATTTTAATGATTATAGCAATATTTAAAGGTGAAGATAATGAAAATATTAGTAGAAGAAAATAATATAAGAATTGATAAATATTTAACTGAAAAGACGGATTTTTCTAGATCATTGATTAATAAAATGTTAAAAGATAATTATATTTTAGTTAATAATAAGAGTGTAAAGCCAAGTTATTTAGTCGAAGCAAATGATGAAATAAACATAATTGATGGGTATATAAAAGATACAAATGTTAAAGCTCAAAAAATGAATTTAGATATTGTTTATGAAGATGATTATTTAATGGTAATTAATAAACCAAGTGGTTTAGTTGTACATCCTGGATGTGGTAATAATGATAATACATTAGTAAATGGTCTAAAATATTATATTGATGATTTTGAAGATGATAATTCATTAAGACCGGGAATAGTACATCGTATAGATAAAGATACATCAGGACTTTTAATAATTGCAAAGGATTTAAAAACTCAAGAATTACTTTCAAATATGTTCAAAGAACATTCTATTAAAAGGGAATATATTGCTCTTGTTTATGGACAAATAAATGAAGATAGTGCAACTATAGATGCACCAATTGGAAGAGATGTAAATAATAGAAAACAAATGGCAATAACTTCTAAAAATTCAAAAAAAGCTATTACTCATTTTAAAGTATTAAAAAGATATAAAGATTATACATTATTAAAATTACAACTTGAAACTGGTAGAACTCATCAAATTAGAGTACATATGAAATATATTAATCATCCAGTATATAATGATCCAATATATTCAAATAAAAAAAGTACAGATTTTGGACAATTTTTACATTCTTATTCTATGGAATTTACTCATCCTATAACAAAAGAAAAAATGAGTTTTAAAGTAGATTTACCAGATATATTTCAAGAATTTTTAGATAATCTAAAGTAGTTTTAATAGTACATAAGAAAAAATATATACTGAGTATATAAAATATAAAATAGAAACAATAATATACTTTTTATTAATATGTTTTATTTCTCTGATTGTTAAAAAGTTATTAATCATTAAAATAAACGATATTATAGCTGAAATTGTTAAATCATTAAAGTAAAAGTAAAAAACACATAGAGTAAAAGATAATATAATTCCTACAAACAAAAAAAAGAGTAAATCCATGGTAATTGTATTATCTTTTAATGATTTAATTATATAAAGATAAAATAGTGAAAAAACAATTATTAATATTAGTAAAGAAAGTGATGACATAAATGCCTCCTTTACTAATTATATGAATTATTATAAAATATATGAAAGAGGTTATTAAATGAGCACAATTGTAATGGATAAAAAAGAAGAATTAGTAATGCGTTTAGTACATTATTTTATAACTCAAGAAAATTATACTCCAATAGTTGTTAATGGTGTTAAAAATGAAGTTTGGTTAGAAAATTTTAATGGACCATTTCGTATTGTTAGAATTAATTCAAATTATATACATAATAATGAACAATTAAGATTTGATTTATTTAAGACAAAAAATATTATTCATCAAATAAAAAGAAAGACTATGTCTTTTAAAATGAATGTTTTAAATATATTTTTAGATTTAAATGAAGGTGTTTCAACTTCAAGTTCTAAAAATATTGATTCTATATTTATTAATAATATTAAGGATATAAATAAAAATAAATTAATTATAGATGCTTTTCCAAGTATTAAAAATAACTTATTAAATGATACTAAAGGAATTGATTTAATTATAAATGTTACAAATGATATTAATAAAAAAACTGCTAAAGAAAATAAAAAATATGAAAAAATATTTTCTCCAAAAAAAATTATTATTACTCCAATTTTGATATTTATTTGTGTAGCAGTATTTATGTTAACATACTTTAATAGTGATTTTTTATATATGCTTGCTAATAGTGCAACAAAAGTAAAAGAAGGTCAAATATATCGATTATTTACTTCAATGTTTGTTCATGCAAATTTTTTACACCTTTTATGTAATATGTATTCTTTATATATAATTGGAAATCAAATTGAAACAGTAATGGGAAAAATTAAATATATTTTAATATATTTAATAAGTGGTATTACTGGTAATTTATTATCATTTATTTTAACACCAGGATTAAGTGTAGGAGCATCAGGTGCAATTTTTGGTCTTATGGGATCATTATTATATTTTGGATATCATCATAGATTATACTTAAGTAGTGTTATTAAAACACAAATTATTCCATTAATTATTATAAATTTAGGTATAGGATTTATAACACCAGGAATTGATAATGCTGCACATATTGGTGGTTTAATTGGTGGTTATTTAATAACTCAAGCAGTAGGTATAGAAGATAAAACAAGTAAAAAGGATAAAATAAATGGCTTTATTGTCTTGATATTATTAATAGCATTTTTAATATATTTTGGATTTAATAAATAAGTAAGTGAAATCTTGCTTTTTTTATTTATATTTAATATAATTTTTATAGGGAGAATGGTAATGAAAAAGAAAAAGAAAATATTAATTATATATGCATCTTATGGAGCTGGTCATAAGGCAATTGCAAATTATATTGCAAATCATTTTAAAAATGAGGATAAAAATTTAGAAATTGCAACACTTGATATGGTTACATATTCAATGAAGATAGTAGGAAATATATCACAAAAAGTGAATTTATTTGTAATGCTTAAAACACCATATATTCATAATTTTTTCTATAATATAGTAAGTAATAAAATTGCTGGAGATGTAATTGATGAATTAGCAATGCCAATATTTAAAAACAAAAGAATGAAGAAAATGGTAACAGATTTTAATCCTGATATAGTAATAGCAACAATATTTTTTGGTGCATCTTTAGCAGCTTATTATCAAAAGAAAGGATTAATTAATTCTAAAATAATTGCAACAGTTACTGATTATGATGTAATTGAATTATGGATGAAATATCATAAAAGATTGGATTATATAGTAGTAGCAAACGATGAAATGAAAAAAGATTTACTTCGTCGAAAAGTTGATAAGAAAAAAATTAAAGTATTTGGTATACCAATAGCTCCTCAAATTAATTCTAAATTTAATAGAAAAAAATCTTTGGAAAAATATAATTTTACAGGAGAAAGGCCAATTTGTATTTTCTTTGGTGGTGGAGGAAATGGTTCATCAATGACTATTCCTTATATTAGAAAAGTTGCACTATCAAATCATAATATGGATATAATATTTATAGCAGGAAAAAATGAAACTAGTAAAAAATATGTAGATGATTTAGTAAAAAAATATAATTTAACAAATATAAGAGTATTAGGTTTTGCTGATAATATACCTGAATTATTAGAACTTGGTGATTTCGTTGTATCTAAACCTGGAGGAATTCAATTAACAGAATGTTTATATTTTAAAAAGCCAGTTTTAATGATAAAACACTCTGGAGGGCAAGAAATTGCTAATTATAAATACTTTGAAGCTGTTGGATGTGGTAAGTTTTTTAAAACTCATTGGGGATTAAATAAATATATTTCAATGTTATTAAAAGATGAAAATATTCTTTCAAAATATCAAAAAAATATGAAAAAAATTAATAATAATGATGCTATGGATAAATTGTATAACTTAGTTGTAAATTTATTAAAATAATGTTAAAATGTTTATATTATAGGAGGGTTTTGAAAATATGTACAAAATAAATACGTGCAATTTAGAACACGATGAATTAATTAAAGAACCATTAAATGATATAGTAGATAAAATATTGGCTTCTGATAAAAACAAAATAGTTTTATCTGGAAGAGGTAATGGTAAAACAACTATTTTAAATTATTTAGAAAAAATTGGATATGAACGTGATTTTATTCCAATAAATATGATGTTTGAACCTTTAAATGTTTTAGATGAAAAAATATATAGTGAAAAATTTATAAGACATTATTATGAATTAGTTTTTTCTAAAAAATTAATTCAATTTATGAATAATAATTATAATGATATTTATAATAAATATTTCATTAGTAATAATGAAAAAATTGATAATAAAATTCATGAATTTAATGGAAGTTATAATAAAAATTTAGATATTAAATCTGGATATGCCGGAAAATTCGAATATGTAAGTGAAATTATTCCAAAAATAATATATTATTTAAAGAAAAATGATTTGATTTTGAGTATAAATAGATTTGAATATACAAATGGTGGTAGTGAGTTATCTCAAAAAATATTGAGTGAATACTTTGATTACTTTTCAAAAACAATACTAACGTGTGATGATGATGTTGAATCTAATAATTATGAAGTATATAAAAACCAATATAATATTGAAATAATACAAGAAATAGTAAGAAAAAGATTAGAATTATATAATTCTTTAAATTCATATAATAATAAACAAAAAATAAATTATAATATTTTTAATGAATTAACTAATATTAATTTTTTAAGAGATATTTATATAAAAGTAAATGGTAATATAAAAACTTTACTATCAATAATTCAAAAAATAGTTTTTGAATACGAATATGGATTTTATACTGATTATACTAAAGTTAATGATTTAAAGGATAAATACATTATTGATGAAATAGATAATTATATAAGAACTAAAAATTTTGAAAAAAAACATAATTTTTATTTATAATAAATCACTTTTATAGTGATTTTTTTTAACTTTTATGATAATATCATAATAGGGTGAAAATATATGAATGATGAAGCTAAAAATATTATAAATACGATAAAATTATTGGCTATTGATATGATTGATGCGGCGCAATCTGGTCATCCAGGAATAGTTTTAGGGGCTGCTCCAATTTTATATACTTTGTATGCAAATCACTTAAGATTTGATCCAAAAAATCCAAATTGGGTTGATAGAGATAGATTTATTATGTCACCAGGTCATGGGTCATCTCTTTTATATGCTACGTTATTTATGGCAGGATATGATATTTCACTTGAAGATTTAGTTAGATTTAGACAAGCTTCATCTAAAACTCCAGGTCATCCGGAATATGGAAAAACTCCTGGTGTTGAATATACTACTGGTTTACTTGGCGAAGGTTTTGCTGCTGCAGTTGGTATGGCTATGGCAGAAAAATATATAACAGGATATTTAAATCAATATGTAGATAAACAAAAAATAATGGATCATAAAATATATTGTTTAGTAAGTGATGGAGATTTAGAAGAGGGAATTTCTTATGAAGCTGCTAATATTGCATCTTTATATGGATTAAATAATTTAATAGTGTTATATGATTCAAATGATATGACACTTGATAATACATTAAATAAATCAAGTTCTGAAAACTTTATGAAAAGATTTGATTCATTAGGTTGGAATACTGATTATGTAAGTGATGGAAATAATATTAATAAAATTGATCAAGCAATTAATAGAGCAAAGAAAAATAAAAATAATCCTACAATAATTGAAATTAAGACAATCATTGGTCAAGATTCATTTAATGCAGGAACAAACATGGTTCATGGAAGACCAT
The DNA here is from genome assembly GCA_947165285.1 of uncultured Mycoplasmatota bacterium. Lineage (GTDB taxonomy): Bacteria > Bacillota_I > Bacilli_A > RF39 > UBA660 > RUG12834. The sequence goes on along the minus strand of CAMUZS010000001.1, from coordinate 124,193 downwards.
TATCAAAAGATGATATTTTTTCATTACATCAAATATTAAATTTAAATACTTCAAAATTTGAAATTATAACTAAATATTTAGATGATTTTAGATCAATGATAGAAAGAAGAATGTCTAAAGAAATTAAAACTTGGGAAAAGTATTCAGAAACATTTCATTTAACAAACTCTCCTCAAGTACAAATAGTAGATAATTTCTTAAAAAATAATAATATTAATTTAGAATTTGATGCTAAAAATTTTAAAATTAATCCGACATATTATGAAGATTTAAGAGAATCTAATTCTAAGATTATGAATATAATTTCTGATAGAACTCCATTTTTCTTGGGAGGTTCTGCTGATCTTAGTGCATCTTGTAATACAAGATTAATTAAAGAGGGAGAATTTTCAAAGCAAAATTATAGTGGTAAAAACATAAATTTTGGTGTAAGAGAACATGTTATGGGTGCAATAATTAATGGTATGTCTCTTTATAATTTAAAAGTATATTCATCAACATTTTTAGCGTTTTCTGATTTTATGAAACCATCAATTAGACTTGCAGCAATGCAAAAATTAAGTACAACATATATTTTTACACATGATTCAATTAATATTGGAGAAGATGGACCAACTCATCAACCTATTGAACAATTAACTGCACTTAGAAATATACCTAATTTATATGTATATAGACCAGCTGATATTAATGAAATTATTGGAAGTTGGGATAGTATTTTAAAAGTATCTAAAACAACTGCTTTAGTTATATCTAGAGGTAAAATACATATTATAAATGGATCAAATGGTGAGGAAGTAAAAAAAGGTGGATATATTATAAAACCTGAAAAGCAAAAAATAGATGCAATTTTATTATCATCTGGAGCAGATTTAACTACAACATTAGAAATAGCAGATGATTTAAGAGATAGATATGATTTAAGAGTAGTTTCAATGCCTTGTCAGGAATTATTTTTAGAGCAAGATTTAGCATATCAAAAATCGATTTTACCTGATGGAGTAAAAATTATTGCAATTGAATCTACAACTAAAGAATCATGGTCAAAATTCACAAATTATAATAACATTATTGGATTAAATACATATGGAATAAGTGGAAAAGCAAACGACGTTTTAAAATTAATGAAATTTGACGAAGAATCTATCAAAAATCAAGTTATTGAAATATTAACACGATAATAATCGTGTTTTTTTATTTTTATACTAGATTTTTTAAAAATTTATGTTATAATACACGTCAATGTCCTTATTAGGAAAAAGAGGGGGAATATATATGAATAATGGAATTCAAACTTTTGATAAAGTTGTTTCAACAATTGAATTTCGTCATACAATATTTGATGATTTAAAAGAAAATTTATATTTATTTAATAAAAGATTATTTGATATAATCATTTCCCTTATAGGAATTATATTTTTGATACCTATTGCTTTAATTATAAAGATTGCATATATATTTACAGGTGATTTTAATTCAATATTTTTAAAACAAAAAAGAATAGGTTTAGATGGAAAAGAATTTAATTTTTATAAATTTAGAAGTATGATTGTAAATGCTGATGATAAATTATATGAATTATTAGATAATAATAAAAAATTAAGAAAAGAGTATCAAATTAATAAAAAATTGAAAAATGATCCTAGAATTACTAAAGTAGGAAAATTTATTAGAAAATTATCAATTGATGAATTACCTCAATTAATTAATATTTTAAAAGGAGATATGACTTTAATTGGGAACAGACCATATTTACCAAGAGAAAAAGATGATATGGGATTATATTATTTCCAAGTAGTTAAAACAAAACCTGGACTAACAGGATATTGGCAAACAAGTGGTAGATCTAAAACAACATTTGACAAAAGATTACAACTTGAATCATGGTATTCTAATAATTATTCCCTAAAATTAGATACAAAAATCTTTTTCAAAACATTTGAAACAGTAATTGGAGCAAAAAGTGCCAGATAATGGTACTTTTTATTATGTAATAATTGTATCAAAAATGGTACATTTTTATTGACTTTTTTGGAAAATATGGTATTATATATAACCAATAAAAAAGGGGTTATGAAATATGAAGAAAAGAGTTCCAAGAATTTGTTTAGTGTCTTCATCTGGTGGTCATTTTGAGCAATTACAAAAATTAAAACCATTAATTGACAAATATCAAGGATTTATGGTCACTGAAAAGACAAAATTTAATACAGAATCTAAGTATTTAATGATTCAAACCGATTTAAAGGATAAATTAATGATATTAAAGATGTTTATTAATTTTATTAAAACCATATTTATTTGGATCAAAGAAAAACCTGATTTTATAATAACTACAGGCACTATGGTTGCATATCCCTTTTATTTATTATCTATAATATTTCATAAGAAATTTATATTTATAGAGACATTTGGTAGAGCAAATATGCCAACAGTTGCAGGTAAAAAGATGGAAAAACACTCAGACCTTTTTATAGTTCAATGGGAAAGTCAAAAGAAGTTTTATAAAAAAGCTATTTATGGGGGGTGTTTATATTGATATTTGTAACAGTAGGATCAAGAAATTATCCCTTTGATAGATTATTTATTGAACTTGATAAATTAGTTGAAGAGAAGGTAATAAAAGATAAGATATTTGCACAAATAGGAACATCTTCATATAAACCAAAAAATTATGAATATAAAGATTTTATATCACAAGAGGAGTTTACTAACTATATAAAAAAATCAAAATTTGTTATTTCACATGGAGCATCAGGATCTATTATGAAAGCTTTAAATGAAAATAAAAAAGTAATTGCAGTAACTAGATTAGAAAAATATGGTGAGCATATAAATGATCATCAAGTTCAAAATAATGAAGCTTTTGGAGCAAATGGATACGTACTTCCTGTGTTTGAAATAACAGAATTAAAAGATGCAATAATAAAAATACAAGAAGGTAAAGATAACTTAAAAAAATGGGAAAATAAAGATCCTTTAGCAATAGTTAAATTAATAGATGATTTTATTACAAAAAATTGGAAATAAATTATTCATTAGGGAGTGATGAATATGAAATACTCAACAATTATGCCAGTATATAATGCTGGTAATAAATTAGAAAAAAGTATTGAAAGTATTATTTATCAAACATATTCAAATTGGGAATTAATTATTATAGACGATGGTTCGACTGATAATTCTCTTGAAATTTGTAAAAAATATAGTAAAAACGATAAAAGAATTAAAGTAATTCATCAAACTAATCATGGACCAGGATATGCTCGTAATGTTGGAATAAAAAAAGCAACTGGAGATTATATTACTTTTTTAGATGCAGATGATTATTATAGTAATGATTTTTATGAAACTATATCTAAAAGTAATAGTGATATGATTTTTTATGGAATTATTAAAGAAAATAATGAAGGTAAAATACATGATTATATTAATATTTTTAAATATAAAAAGTATAACAAGGAAGAATTAATTAAATTACAATTAATGGGTATTTTATCTTGGGGAGCATGGAGAAAGGCTATTAAGACATCAATTGCAAAAAAATCTTTATTTAATGATTTAGATGTTGGTGAAGAGGTATTATTTAGTTTCAATACAATGTTAAATTCTAAAAATATAGATTTTTTAGATAAATATTTATATCATCATGTATTTAATAATGATGGTCAACATTTAAAGGGTGGAATAGATCCATGGAGAAATGTTGCACGAATTGTTAAAAATGATTTAGTCTTAAATAATTATTATAAAAAATATGAATATGCAATAAATGGACTTGCTTTTCGAGGACTTTGTATAGCAATAAAAAGAATATGTTTAGATAATAATTTAAAAGATTCAAAAAAAGTAATAAAAAATTATATTAATGAATATAAACAAGAATTTGAAATTTACAAAATTGAAAAAAATTTATTAGATAAAACATCTAAAATAATAATGTTATTAGTTAAGTTTAAATTATATTTTTTATTATTTATTGGTACAAAAATAAAATATAGAAAATAATGAAAGAGTGATACTAGAATGAAAAATGAAATTAATCTTTGTCTTTTGGCAGATGATAATTATATTATGCAAACAATAGTAACTATTAATTCAATATATTTAAATAAGAATTCTAATACTTCATATAAAATATATATTATTTTAAATAGTTGCTCAAAAGAAAATATTAATATGATTAAAAAGTTAAATAAAAAGAATTTTGAAATAAATATTGTAAATATTGATAAATTAAATGATTTATTAAAATTTAATATTTCAGAAATATCAGCATCTCCAACTGCAATATGTAAGTTTTATATACCTAAAATATTAAGTGATATAGATAAAGTATTATATATTGATAGTGATATAATCGTAAAAGATGATTTAATAGATTTATATAACATTAATATAAATAATTACTACGTAGGTGCAGTAAAAGATACTTGTGGTTTATCAAGAAGTTTATATAAATTATTTAAAAAAGATGTATTTTATTTTAATTCTGGTGTCATGTTAATGAATTTAAAAAAAATGAGAAAAGATAATATTAGTGATAAATTAATTGAATATAGAGTAAGCGGATATAATCAACTAATGGATCAAGATGCTTTTAATTTTATATTAAAAAGAAAAGTAAAAGAATTACCATTTATTTATAATACTCAACTTTGTTTTTTTGAGGATATAAAAAGATTTGATTCAAATATGAAATTAAAAGTAATACAAGATTATTTTAATTTATCAAATAATAATAGTGATTTTAATGAAATTATTAATAATGCAAAAATATTACATTATTCTGGAAGCTTAAAGCCATGGAATGATGCTAGTGTTATCGAAAGTGATTTATGGGTTTATTATTATTATAATAGTTTATTAAAAGATAATATTTTATATAAAAAAAGAAAGTTAAAAAAGAAAGTAGGCATATTAAATAAAATTATAAAACGACTTCGTAGATATAAATTTATGCATAATTTTATTCGAAAAGGGGAATAGTTATGGAAAATAAAAAGAATAGTTTAGATAATGCATTCTTTTTGTTAGGATGGACTATATTTATAGTTTCATATATCCTATTAAAGCAAACAGAATTGATGTATATGTTTGATACTTCATCGATATATCAATTTGTTAAAGTAGTAATAATTATTATATTTTTATCTAAAATGATTTTTATTGACAAATATAGTAAAAAGAAATTATTATGCTATTTTGCAATATTGTCATTAATTTTTATAAATTCAATTTATATTGATAATAATACTTTATTTTTTACAATATTAGTTGCTTTATCAGCTGATAATGTTGATTTTAAAAAATTTATAAAATATGATATAAAAATAAGAATTTTATTACTTATATTAATTGTATGCTTGTCATTAATGGGAGTGTTACCTAATTTTACAAAATTTATTAATGGATCATTAAAACAAGGGTTTGGTTTTTTACATCCTAACACATTATGCTTTTTTACAATTACAATTTTATTAGAAATTATGTATATTACAAAAAAAATTAATTTAAAATATATTTTATTTAATATTTTAATTTTATATTTGCTAACAACCTTTTGTTTTTCAAGAACAAGTGTATTATCTTATATAGTAGTTTTTATTGCTGATATAATATTAAGAAATAAAGAAAAAGTATTTAATAAAAAGATAATTAGGAAAATATTTTGCTTACTACCTATAATCATTTCTATTTTTAGTTTATTAGTTGTTATTGGATATGGTAATGGAAATAAGATAAGTAGAGAAATGGATGTTGCATTTACTGAAAGAATTAAATCAGGATATGTTTTTTATAAACAATATGGTATTACGTTATTAGGAAATAAAATTGAAACTATAGGTACTAGAGCAGCCTTATTTACTGGTCAAAAAGCAAATATATTTGATATGGGATTTTTAAGATTACTAATAGCTTATGGTGCTATAATATCATCTATTATTGTAATATTATTATGTTTTTTACAAAAAAATATATTAAAAAGGAAAAATTATAAATTATTATTACTTAGTTCATTTTTTATATTAACTGGATTTGCAGAAAATAATGTTTATAACATAATTATGAATTTTACATTAATTTTTATTCCTAATATTTTTAGTATTAATTATAAAAAGGAAGGTGATATCAAATGACAAGTATTAAGAAAAATTTTATATATAATATTTTATATCAATTACTAATTTTGATATTACCACTTATTACTGTTCCATATGTTTCTAGAGTATTAGGTTCATCTGGAGTAGGGATTTATTCATATACATATTCAATAGTTAATTATTTTATGTTAATTGCTATGCTTGGTATAAATAACTATGGTAATAGAACTATTGCTAAAGTAAGAGATGATAAAGAAAAATTATCCAAAACATTTTTTAGTATATATTCTATTCAAATTATAATGTCTATTTTAATGATTTTACTTTATATTGGCTATGTATTATTATTTGATAATCAATATAAAGTGATTGCACTTATTCAATTAATATATTTAATTTCAAATATGTTAGATATAAATTGGTTCTTTTTTGGACTTGAAAAATTTAAATTAACTGTAACAAGAAGTACATTAGTAAAAATAATATCATTAATATTAATATTTATATTTGTAAAAGAAGGAAATGATGTATCAAAATATACATTAATATTATCTGGATCTACGTTATTATCGCAATTATTATTATTTCCATTCTTAAAAAATGAAATAAAGTTTATAAGAATTAAATTAAGTGATATTAAAAAACATATTAAGCCTTGTTTAACATTATTTGTTCCAGTTATTGCAATAAGTTTATATAAAGTAATGGATAAAATTATGCTTGGTAATATGGCAATTATTAATGAAGTAGGATATTATGAGCAAGCTGAGAAAATAATTGGAATTCCTCTTGGTATTATAACTGCATTAGGTACAGTAATGCTTCCAAGAATGTCAAATTTAGTTGCTAAAAAAGATGATAGCAAAGTTAAAGAATATATAAATAAATCAATTAATTTTATGATGTTTTTAGCATTTCCAATATGTTTTGGACTTATAGCAATATCTAATGATTTTATTCCAATATTTTTAGGACAATCATTTAATAAGACAAGTATATTAATTTATTATTTATCAATAACATTAATATTCTTATCATTTGCTAATGTTATTAGAACTCAGTATTTAATACCTAAAGAAAAAGATAAAGTGTATATAATTTCAGTATCTTTAGGAGCTGTAATCAATTTAATTGGTAATTTTATATTAATTCCAAGATTACAATCAATTGGAGCTTGTATTAGTACAATATTAGCAGAATTTACTGTTATGTTATATCAAATAATAGCAGTAAGAAAAGAATTACCTATAAAAAAATATTTAAAAGAAATTACTGTATTTTTAGTAACAAGTATAATTATGTTTATGATATTAATTATTTTTAAAAGAATTGATATTAATGTATATATTAAAATAATTACTCAAATAATACTAGGAATATTAATATATTTTGCGTTTAATATAAAATATATTAATTCAATTATTAATTTGAAAAAATTATTTAGTAGAAATAATATATTAACTATATTATCATTATTGATTACACTTATTTATATTGCAATTATATTAATTACAAGTTATTTTATATTTAAATTAAATATAATTCCAGATAAATATTTAATAATAGGATATATTATATTATTTATTATTACTATCATATTAATATTTAATATATTAAATAAAAAGAAATATATTAATAAAATGATTTCATCTATTTTAATGATGATAATATCAATTGTATTACTTATAAGTTGTAAATATATTAATACAACATCAACATTTATAGAAAATACTCAAGTAAATAAAGATGTGTTAGTTTATAATGTTATAGTAAAAAAAGATAGTTCATTTAATAATATACAAGATTTAAATAATAAATTTATATCTTATATAAATGATGATTATACAAATAGTGTTACGAAAAAATTAGAATCTATTATTAAATATGATAAAAATATTACTTCATCGACAAATATTTTATATTATTTATTTGAAAATGATACTGTTGATGCTATTGTTTTAGAACAAGGTTTTATAACTATGGCTAGTGAAGAAATAGATAATTTTTTAGATAATACAAAAATAATTTATACATTTGAAGTTGAAATAGATTCATATAAAAAAGAAGAAATCATAAATGTTAAAGATGATCCATTTGTACTTTATATAAGTGGCATTGATCAATATGGTAGTGTTTCATCAGTTCGTGGAAGAAGTGATGTTAATCAATTACTAATAATAAATCCTAAAACAAACAAAATTTTAATAGTTAATACTCCAAGAGATTATTACGTACAACTTGCAGGAACTACTGGTCTTAAAGACAAATTAACTCATGCTGGTGTTTATGGTATTGAAAAAAGTATTAAAACTTTAGAAAACTTATATGGAGTAGATATAAATCATTATATTAGAGTTAATTTTGATACTTTAATTAAAGTAATAGATATTATTGGAGGAATAGAAATAGATTCTGATAAAGAATTTATATGTCATACAAATAAAAGTGTTCATGTAAAAAAAGGAATAAATAATTTTAATGGAAAAGAAGCCTTAGCTTATTCTAGAGAAAGATATGCATATATAACAGGTGATAATCATAGGGGAGCTAATCAACAACAAGTAATCACTGCTATAATTGAAAAAGTAACAAAATCAAATACATTATTAAGTAAATATAATAGTATATTAAATAGTTTAAATAATACTTTCCAAACAGATATGTCTACTAATCTAATAACATCATTTATTAAATATCAATTGGATGAAAATCCTAATTGGAATATCGAAAGCATAGCAGTTGTTGGATCAGGATCGATGGATTATACGTATTCTTATGGCACAAGACAAAAATTATGGGTTATGGAAGTTGATTGGAATAGTGTATATATTGCAAGAGAAAAAATAGAACAAATATTAAATTAATAGAAAAGAGGTGTATTTATGAATAAAAAAATATTTATTAGATTATTATTAGTATTATTTTGGTTAATAATAATATTTTGTTTTTCAAATACACCTTCAAAAGAATCAAATTCTAAAAGTGTAAATTTAATTAGTAATGTAATAAAAATATCTTATAAAATAACTAATAAAGAAATAGACGATAATTACGTTAACAAATTAGCTACAAAATATAATTATATTGTTCGTAAATTTATTCATTTTAGTGAATATTTTATTCTAACGATATTAATTATTCTTGCATTAAATCTCTTTAGAGTATATAATAAATACTTGTGTGCTATTATCATATGTTTAATTTTTGCAACATGGGATGAAATACACCAATTATTCATTATAGGTAGATCAGGACAATTTATAGATATATTAATTGATACTAGTGGAGGAATTATGACTTGTTTAATTATTTTTATATTACATAAATTTAAAAATAGGAGAAGATTTATTACTAAATAAATCTTTTTTCTTGTAATTTTATTATAATGTTGTATAATAAAAATTGTTGTTTTAAATAGGAGGGAAAGGTTATGATAAATACTATCAATTTAATTTTAATTACTATTTTTTTATTCGGAGTTTTAAATTTTGAAACAAAAAATAATTGATTTTTATCAAAAGAATAAGGAAATAGTAAATAAAATAATTATATCCTTTCTCTTTGCAGCCTTTTTCCTAACTATTATATTAGTGACAAGTAAAAAAAATATTGATGAATATTTAAATGCATTAAATTCTCAAGCAGTAAAAGTTAATAATATCGATAATAAAAATGTTCGATTTGATAAAGATACTAAAAAATTATTAGATCATCCAGTTTATGGAAGTGTATTTGCTACATTAAAAATACCTAGTGTTAATTTAGAATATCCTATATATCATGGCAATACTTTAGATCTATTAAAAAATGGTATAGGTCATAATATAGATAGCTTTTTTCCTGGAGAAGGTGGAAGTGTTATTTTAACTGGACATAATAATACTTATTTTCAAAATTTATATAACGTAAAAAAGAAAGCTATTGTTGAAATTGAAACAATTTATGGTAAATTTACATATAAAGTATATGATATAAAAATAATTAGAGATAATGATGAAAAGTCATTATCAATTAAAAATAATAAAGAAGTTCTTATGATGTATACTTGTTATCCTAAAAACGCTTTAGGTCATTCAAGTAGAAGATATGTTGTTTATGCAAAATTAGAAGGTGTTGACTATGAAAGTATTAAAACAAATTAAAAATTATTTATTTGTGTTTTTTATATCAATTATTATATTACTTATAACAACAACAATATTTTTAAAATCAACAATATTAAATTATAATTTTGTTTTAAATATAATTGAAAAGGATAATTATTATAATAAGTTATATGATGATATTTATGAAGAAATGTTAAATAATATACCATCATCTGGATTTGATAAAGTTATATTAGAAAATTTATTTACTATTGAAGATTTAAAACAAGATACTGAGAATATAATTATAGATTTTTATAGTAATGAAAAGATAGAAAATCATAATGAGAGATTAAAATCAAAATTAAATACTAATATAAATAAATATATAAAAGATAATAAATTAGTTGTAGAAAGTCAAAATGATATAAATAGATATGTAAATATAATGATTGAAGTTTATAAAAAAAATATTATTCCAGGAAGTGTTATAGAACAAGCAGAAAAGTCCTTTAAGATGATTAATATTATAGTTACTATTACACTTATACTTTCAATAATTTCTTTATTAGTAATAATAATTTATAAAAGAAAAGAACTATATAAATCTTATAGTATTTTGTTATTATTTACATCATTTGTATATATTTTCATATATTTTTATATTAAAAATCATGTAGATATATCAAATTTAATGTTTTATAACAATTCACTATCATCTATAGTTAAAAGTATTATAAATAATTTATTAAGTAGATTATTAATAATAACAATAATTTATTTTATATTATCTATAATAATAGAGATAATAATTAAGAAAAAGCATCTAAAATAGATGTTTTTTTATACATTCCAATTATTGGATTATTATTTAAATAAAAATAAGAAATAATAATAATGGTGATAAATATGAAAAATAAAAACTATATTATATTTTTTCTGTTAATATTATTTATTCCAATTAAAATATTGGCATATTCAAATAAAGTAATACTAGGTGGTCAAAATATAGGAATTTCTGTTGAAAGTAAAGGAATAATGGTAGTTGGATTTTATAAAATAAATAATTCAATAAATGATTCAAAATTAAAAATAGGGGATTATATAACTAAAGTTAATAATATTGAAGTAAATTCTATTAATGAATTAATTAAATTAATTGAAGAAAATGTTGAAGACTCTAAGGTAAATATAACATATAATCATAATAATAAAGAAAAAGAGACAACTCTGACTTTAGAAAAAGTTGATGGAACATATAAAACTGGTCTTTATGTAAAAGATAATTTAAAAGGGTTAGGTACAATGACATATATTGATCCAGAAACAAAAATATTTGGATGTTTAGGACATGAAGTAGTAGAAAGTAATACTAACACTAAAATAGAAGTTAAAACAGGAAATATTTTTAAAGTATTAGTTACAAGTATAACTAGAAGTATAGATGGAACACCGGGTACAAAAAATGCTAAGTATTACCCTGAAAAAATATATGGTGAAGTTAAAAAAAATATAAATGAAGGAATATATGGAACATATAATGGTGATTTAGAAAATGATAATTTAATTGATATATTAGATTCAAAAGAAGTAAAAAAGGGTGAAGCATATATCTATACAGCATTAGATGATAACGAAGTAAAATCATATAAAATAAATATATTAAAAATTGATGCTGATAATGATACTAAAAATTTTTATTTTGAAGTAGAAGATCAAGAATTATTAGATAAAACAGGTGGTATAGTACAGGGAATGAGTGGATCACCTATTGTTCAAAATAATAAATTAATAGGTGCAGTAACTCATGTTTCAATTGATTCAGTAAAAAATGGATATGGAATAAGTATTATAAATATGTTAGAAAAAGGTGAAAATTAAATTTCCATCTTTTTTTATTTTATAATTTATGATAATATAACTTATAGTAGAAGGTGTATAATATGAATTCAAATTATTTTACTGAAATGAAAAGATGTAAAACAGATTGGTTAGATGATATATTTTTTGGGACTAAAGAATCAAAGGGAACTAGAAATGCTGTTGGGGCAATTAAATTAGTATTATTTGATGATTATAGTGTTGTTCCAGATGGAATAGATATTGGTGATAAATATGAATTTATTTCATCAAAATATGACGGAAGAGCAAAAGCAAAAATGTTACAAAACATAGATTTAATACAAATCTTATGTCATTTTGCTATGGCATCGTTTGGTATTAAAGAACAAAATTTTACTTTAAATGATTCATCATTTAATTATTATCGTTCTCAAAAAATCACTAATCATGGATATAGTAAAGATTTTATAATAGAACTTGTAGCTTATGCTCTTATGGAAAGTATTTATGGGGCATATATTTTGGTATCATCTAATAAATTTATTAAAGAAGATTTACTAGAAGCTTTAATTGAAGAAAGATACATTGAAGGAAAAGAAAAGGAATTAAATGAATTTGATGGTAAATTAAAAAATCCTTTAATTAGCGATGAATTAAAAGAAAAATATCTAGAATCTTATAATAATTTAGATGAAGATTTCTTTAGAATAAAAAGAAGAGATAGTGAATATATCTCTTATGAACAAAATTCTAGTACTTTCTAGAGTTTTTTATTTGGCAAATAATGGTAAAATAAATGATCCTATAACAGATATAACCATTATTATTATTAGTACCCATACCATTATTTTACTTGCTTTATTACTCATATTATTATCTCCTTTAAACTACAATTAACATTTTATCATATTTTTAATTTTTAAACAATATACTTTAATGGTGAAGATAATGATAATAAATTATATTAAAAGAAGGAAGTATCTTTTAACTTTTTTGAGTGTCTTATTTATTGTTAGTATCATTTCTGGTTTTATTATTTATAATAATTGTAATATTGATTTAAATACTATAAATAATTTAAAAGATAATTTAATAAATAATCAAATTAATAATATTTGGTACCATTTAATATTATTATCAATAATATTATTAATTAGTTACACAATAATAGGCTATTTTGGAGGCATTTTTTATCTTTTTTATGAAGGGATGTCAATTGGATTCACTTTATCGTTTTTAAGTCAAAAATATGTTTTAAATGGCTTAATATTTGGTATATTATATAATATATTATTTAAAACAATATTTATATTATTTTTTTTATTATATTTATTAAAAATACATGATTTAATTAAGAATATGATAAACAATATATTTTATAGAAATAAAAAAAATATAAAAGCAAATTTAGTATCAATATTTTTAATAATTATTATTATTACAATAAACGATCTAATAATATATATTTTTTCTAACTTTATGTTAAAAATAATAATAAATGTGCTATAATAACCATAGTTTATGGAGTGATTTTATTGGAAACTGTAGTAATTGGAATGAGTGGAGGAGTAGATTCATCTGTAGCAGCATATCTTTTAAAAAAAGAAGGATATAATGTTATTGGTTTATTCATGCGAAATTGGGATGCAGCCTTAAATAATGATATTGAAGGAAATCCAACATTTGATCAAAATATTTGTCCTCAAGAACAAGATTATAATGATGCATTAGAGGTATGTAAACAATTAGATATTCCTCTTCATAGAGTTGATTTTATAAAAGAGTATTGGGATGATGTATTTACTTACTTTTTAGAAGAATTAAAACTTGGAAGAACTCCAAATCCAGATCTTATGTGTAATAAATATATAAAATTTGATTTATTTATTAAAGAAGCAAAAAAATTAGGTGCTGATTATATTGCAACAGGTCATTATGCAAGAAGAGTAGGTAATAAATTGTTAAGAGGATTAGATAATAATAAAGATCAAACTTATTTTTTAGCACAAGTTAATGCTCAAAATTTTAAAAATGTATTATTTCCAATTGGAGAACTTCAAAAAGAAGACGTAAGAAAAATAGCTGATGAACTTCATTTAGAAACAGCGCATAAAAAAGATTCTACTGGTATTTGTTTTATTGGAGAAAGAAATTATCAAAAATTTATTCATAATTATCTTAAACCTAACCCTGGAGATATTATTGATGTTAAAACTAAGAAGGTAATTGGAAAACATAATGGATTAATGAATTATACAATTGGTCAAAGAAGAAATGTTGGAATTTCTGGTAATTTAAATCGACACTATGTTTGTGGTAAAAATGTAAAAGATAATGTATTATATGTAGCATTTTCTGATACACCAGAGTATTTATTAAGTGATGAATGTATTATTTCTAATATTAATTTTATATCTAGTGTTCATCCAACATTTGCTCTAGCAAAATTTAGATATCGTGGTGAAGATCATCCAGTTGAACTTGAATATATTGATGATGATCATATTAGAGTAAAATATAAGGGTTTAGCTAAAGCTGTTACTCCTGGACAAGCGTGCGTTTTATATCTTGGTGAAGAATGTATTGGTTCAGGTATAATTGATAAAGTAAGAAAAAATAATGAAGATTTATGGTATTTGAATTAAAAAGAAAAAATTTTATTGTCTTACAATTGACATGTAAAGTAAAAATGATATAATAGAAAATGTAAAAAGTGAAGGGAAGAGTAGAAAACGATGAAGAAATTATATGACCTATTTCAAAGTCTTGGAATATCAAAAGTAAGATTAGCAAAATATTTAGGAGTATCTAGACAAATGGTATATAACTATTTAGATTTAGATGATATTAATAAATGGCCAAAAGAAAAAAAAGTATTACTTTTAAAACTTTTGGGTATTGAAGATACTAAAGAAATCGATAATATTGAAGTTACAACAGATTTTATTATGGCAGTTGAATCTCGTTTAAATCAAGGTGTTAAAAATGCATCAGATGTTGAAAATTATCTTGATTTAAAAGGTTTAAATAAAGAATCTCAAAAGTTATTAGCGGATATAATTGATATAATTAAAGATAGATTAAGAGATGAAGAGAAGGGCAAAGAAAGCCAACATATATTTACTTACTTATATCATATGTTACAATCCATTGATAACGTACCAGAAATAAAATATATGTGTGGTTATATAAGTAAAACAATGGGATTTACTGATCCAGAAGAATATGTTTTTGATGAGGATAAACAATTTATATTTGAAGGAATTTTATATTCTGCCCTATCACTATATAATAATGGGGGAGCCTCACGTGCTAGAATTAAAGAAACACATAAAAGATGGCTTAAAGATATCGAAGTAAAAAAAGAAGAACAACAATCTCGTACTCAACAATTAAATACAGTTAAATTACAAGCATTAGCTGAACTTGGTTATAGCGAAATTAATAATTCAAATGCTGAGGAAGTATTTGAAAAGATAGCAGAAATTGAATCAAGAAAAGTATAATAAAAATTAGCAATCGAAATTGATGTAGATGGATAATCTATCATATCAATTGCTAATTTTTTTTAATTACCTAATATATATTTATTATATTAGAATAATATTAAAGAGTAATATATAATAAATATAAAATAATAATATATAAATTATAATAATCATTTATTAACTATTAATATATTAAATATAATCAATATATATAATAAATAATAATACTTATATAATAATTGTATATTATAATTACTAATATTTAATAAAATATACAAAAGTAAATAATATATATTATGTTAACCGATAACCTTTTAACATAATTATACTAATAATATTAATAATGATATTACTATCCCCTTTAATATCCAGATCTTATTATTATATTTTAAAGTTTCTGGTAATATTTCTTTAATACTAATAATTATCATTAAACAACCAATTATATAAATAAAAATATTAATAATGGTAATACTTATATAATTTTTAAAAAAAATAAATACTAAAAGAGCACCAATAAATTCTGAAATTCCTGCAATTAAAGTATATAAAAATGCCCTTCCCCTACTTTTAGTAGAATAATAAATTGGAATACTTATACCAATGCCTTCTGGTATGTTATGAGCCATTATTGCTAAAGTTAATTTAATTCCTAGAGAATAATTAGTAAATGTGGTCATAAATGTTACTATTCCTTCGGGAATATTATGTAATATTAAACTAATTGTATTTAATACCCCTACTCTATATAATGAATTATTATTATCAATATTTTTATTTAGAATTTTTAATATCAAAAATATACTTATTGGAGCAATTATTAATATTGATAGTGAAATTATTAAATTAAATCTAATTAGTATAAATTTAGCTGAATTTGGTATTAATTCTTTAATACTAATTAAAATCATTACTCCCATTGCAAAAGAAAGTGATATACATATAAATTTCTTAATATTCTTAATTTTAAAAAAAGTAAATAAAAATCCAATACAAGTAGATAATCCTGCTAACAAAGTTAAAATAAAAGAAAAATACATATAATCACCATTTAATTATATGTATTTCTTATTAATTATTTCTTTTAATTAAAGTTTTGCATAATGCATTAACTTCATCAGATACTCTAAAATAATCATTTTTATAATTATTTAATTCATTAATAGTTTCATCTTTTTTTTGATTATCATTTTTTAATGCTTCTAATTCATCTTTTAAAGCTTTTAATTCCTCTATAAGTGTAGAATTATTATCAATTGCTTCATGATATTTATTCATGATCTCGCTATATTTATTTTTAGCTTTTTCATTTTCATTAACTAAATTATCATTATAATTATTAATTAATAATAATTCTCCTGGTTTAATTTGTTCTTCTTCATTATTATTAAATTCAATTAAACTATGATTATTAATACAATTAACAATATTTTTATCAATATCTATATCATTATAACCTTGAAGTTTGTTATTACTTAAACCTTTTAAGTTGAATTTATGACCTTTTATAGTACATGGAATACAACCAGTATTTTCACTAAGATCAGTTAAATAATTTAATATTCTACTAATATGAGCAATTCTAGGTGCATTTTTTTCACTAAAACCTACATAATCATTAGATATTACTATTCCAGTTGAATAAGTAACAACTTGTTTATTTATAATTTCAGCAAGTTTTGACATATCATTTTCATAATCTTTTAATACCCTAATTGATTGTGGTGAAACATAATCATTAATATAATTATTATTTTCATCAGGTTTTTTTAATACAAACATAACTAAATCATTATTGTCATTTTCAGTTGCAATAATATAATCACCTGTAATACCATCAATATCTTTTATTTTATAATTTACTTCCCTATCGTATTTACAAATAAATTTAATATTATTGGCATCAGGTATTTCTAAAATCTTTTTAAAATTGTTTACTTTATCTTCAAAATATCTTGAAAATATCTCATTTTCATATAAAGATTTATTAATTATTGCTTTACCTACACTATACTTATTTTCAATTAAACTAAGCAATTTATCTTCAGATGTTTTACCATTTATTAATTTTAATGATTGTAATTTAGTAAAATCTACCCCTAATAAATGAGGAATATTATTTATATTAAATCTATATCTTATAAAATCACCATTTGCCAAATATATTTCATATAAATTATTTTTTTGAGGACATTTTTTAAAATATTCAAATAATTCTTGAACTTTATCAATTTTCTTATCAAAATCTGCTCTTACAAATTCATCCATTTTATACAACTCCCTTTAATTGGTTATATATAATAGCATGTTTTTAAATATAAGTCAAATTTGATACAAATTACCTTTAAATACCAATAAAATACAAGTATTTATATACTGATAAAGTTAATAATACTTGTAGGAGGTAATATTATGAATAAACAAAAAAATAACTCTAGATCAAATAGATCTAATAATAAACAAAATAATAGATCACAATCAAAAAAAACTCAAGAAAGATGTAATTAATTTTACTTATGACTACGAGGATGATTATTATCGTAGTCATTTTTTATTTTTTTATCTATAATATGAGTATAGATTTCAGTAGTTGTTATATTTGAATGACCAAGTAATTCTTGAATAACTCTAATATCTGCCCCATGAGATAACATATGAGTTGCAAATGAATGTCTAAGAACATGAGGTGACACATTTTTTTTAATACCTGCCCTTTCGCATTCCTTTTTTAATATTTTAAAAAATCCTTGTCTAGTTATATTTTTTTTAGCATTACTAATGAATAGATAATCACTATAACTATTATTAAGTATTAAATTACGATACTCATCAATATATATTTTTAGATACTTCTCACCTATTTCATTTAATAAAACTATTCTTTCTTTATTTCCTTTTCCAATTACTCTAATAGTGGCATTATGTAGGTCAATATTAGAAAATTTTAAGTTTATCAATTCAGATATTCTAAGACCAGTTGCATATAAAACTTCAAGCATTGCTTTATTTCTATAATCATATGGAGTTACTAAATTAATATTTAATAATTCATTAATCTCTTCTTCTGTTAGAAAATGAGGTAATTGTTTAGCTAATTTAGGTGAACATAAGTTTTCAGCAGGGTTTATATTTAAATCTTCATTAAGAACTAAAAAAGCATAAAAAGATTTTATAACACTAACATGATGTGCTAAGCTTCTAGAATTCAAATAACTTAAACTATTAATATATTTAACTAAATCTTCATATTTTACATTAATAATTTCTTCATTAAAAAAAATATATAAATCATTTAAATCATTTTTATAGCTTAAAATAGTGTTATCAGATAACTTTCGTTCATATTTTAAATAATCTATATATTTATTTAAATAATTCATATATTTCACCCATAATAATTATATCATTATTTTTTGAATTTTTTTCCTATTTTTTTAGATGCGTATTTAATAGATCTAATTATTCCGTTTGTTGAAATACCTTTTAAAGTTTGTTTTGTACTTTCATATTTATTTAAATTTGTAAAATACTCAACAATTTTTTCAATAATTACTTCATTATCTTGATTTTCATATTCTTTTATATAGTTATATAACGAACTAGGTAATTTATTTAAGTCTTTTTTTATTTTTTCTAAATCAATATTAACTATATCTTTTTTTATACTAAAATATTTTTTATCAAATTCATATATTTTTTCTAATTCACTATAACTTCCTTCAACTATATTTTGAACTTTTTTAGGATTTTCAGCAAATTTCATTCTTGTATCACCAATATATGATAAACTACATAATTTTATAAATAATTCTTTTTTAGTAGTTTCTTTTTTGTTTAGTAAAAAAGCTGCCAAAAATATTGCTTTATTTCTATTATTATTTATAGCATCACATATTTTTTTATTATCTTTTATAGTATATATTGTTTTTTGAAATCTTCCTGGTAAGTAAAAACTTTCCCATGAATCTAAAAATCTTAATAGATCATTTTCTTCGATAGTTCCATATTTAAATACATTATTATCTTCTATAATATTACTTAAATATGTAATACCAGTACACCCTTTAATTTTATTAATTTTAGCATTTTTAAAGAAATTAGTTCCAATAATAGAATAATCTTTTTTATTCAATTTTATGTTTTCTAAATGCCATTTTTTAAGATCTTTTACTACAAAAATTAAATCTAATTGTGGTTTATCATTTTTACTATATCCTTTTTGTTTAAATAATCCTGAGCCATAACCATATGCTGCAACTAATTCAGGTCTATTATTAATAAAATTTAATAATTTTTCATTCATATTTACTACCTCACATCTAATACACACAATAGAAATTTTAACATAAAATAATAATATTTACAATAATATGGTATAATATTTATGGTGATTTTATGGAACTTTTAGCAAATAAATACCGTCCAAATAAATTAAATGATATTATTGGTCAATCACATATAATAGGTAAAAATAAAATATTAAATAATCTTATTAAAAACAAAAAATTATTTTCAATGATTTTTTATGGAAAACCTGGAATTGGAAAGACATCGATTGCTTATGTTTTAGTAAAAGAATTAGAATTAAATCATCGTTTTTTAAATGCCACTATTAATACAAAAGCTGATTTTGAAGTAGTTATTCAAGAAGCTAAATTATATGGCGAAATGGTTGTTATAATTGATGAAATTCATCGTATGAATAAAGATAAACAAGATTTATTACTTCCCTATTTGGAATCGGGACTTATTATTTTAATAGGTTTAACTACATCTAATCCATATCACGTAATTAATCCTGCAATTAGATCAAGATGTCAAATATTTGAATTAAAAGAGTTATCAAAAGAAGATATTATTACTGGTCTTAAAAAAATAATAAAAAAAGAAAATATAAATATAGATAATGATTCAATAGAATATATTGCTAATATATCATCAGGAGATTATAGGTTTGCTATTAATTTATTAGATATGGCATTAGCATCTTCATCTAATTCATCAATAAATATGGAAATATTAAAAAGTATAAATTCTAAACCTGCTTTTTTTTCAGATAAAAATGAAGATGGACATTATGATGTATTATCAGCATTTCAAAAATCTATTAGAGGATCTGATGTTAATGCTTCCTTACATTATTTAGCACGCCTTATAGAATCAGGTGATTTAGATAGTATATTTAGACGAATGAGTGTTATAGCATATGAAGATATTGGACTTGCAAATCCTTCTATTGGTCCAAAAGTAATGGCTGCAATATCTGCGGCACAAAGTGTTGGACTACCTGAAGCAAGAATACCACTTGGAACAATTGTATGTGAAATGGCTTTATCACCTAAAAGTAATTCTGCTCATATAGCACTTGATAATGCATTAAATGATATTAGAAAAGGAAATACTGGTAATGTTCCAAATCATATAAAAACGTCATCTAAAGCATATAAATATCCTCATGATTATCCTAATAATTATGTTAAACAACAATACTTACCAGATAATATAAAAAATAAAAAATACTATGTTCCATCACATAATAAATATGAAGACAATTTAAATAAACTTCATAATGAAATAACAAAAGACCTTAATTAAGGTCTTTTAAATTGTAAAATCTTTCTTTTATTATTTTCATGATTAATTTCTTTAATATCATCTTTAAATTCATTTATTTTATTATTATTATCTACTATATTATAAATGGAAGTAATTAATCCAGTAGTACTTAAAATAAATACAAGAGCATCTAAAGCAGCTTTAGGTAAATTATCTAAATTGTAGTTAAAATTAAATAATAAAGCTGATATACTACCTGAAAGTACACATCCTAAAATAATATTTGCATTTATTCCGGTAGAATATTTTAAAACATCTATACAATCCATTAATTCATCTTTAAATTCAATTAATTCATTTGAAGTTAAATATTTGATATCATATTTATTATATTTATCAATATACATAATATTTCCCCCTTAAAATTACAATTATGAATTTATCATAATGTAATTTAATTATACCACAAATTAGTAAATATGTCAAATTTGATACATTATTTATTTAATATATTTTTAATTACATAATGTGCAGCATAAATACCAGCAGTAGACGGTACTAAAGAACAAGAACCTGGTATTCTATCCCTTGTTTTCATAGGAATTTCACAAGAAAAAACTACTATTTGTTTTTTTATACCTTCTTTTTTTAATAAATTTCTCATAATTTTAGATAACGGATCATTACTAGTCTTATAAATATCAATTATTTTTAATTTTGTTGGATCAATTCTATTTCCAGTTCCCATACATGAAATAATTGGAATATTTAATTCTTTTGCTTTTTTTATTAATTCGACTTTTGTTGTTACTGTATCACATGCATCAATAATAAAATCATACTTATCATTAAATAATGAACTAATATTATCTTTAACTATAAAATCTTTACATATTTTAATATTAATATTTGGATTAATATCTAAACATCTTTTTTTTGCTACATCTACTTTATATTTTCCAATATTTGAATTAAGAGAAATTATTTGACGATTTAAATTAGTTATATCTACTATATCACTATCAACTATTGTTACGTTTTCTAAACCCATTCTAACAAGCATTTCTAGAGCATAACCACCTACTCCACCTATTCCGATAATTAAAATATTAGAATTTTTAATTTTATTATAGTCGTTATCATTCATAATTTTTAACATTCTGTCAAACATCAAAATCACCTATCCATAAAAAAAGTGCCAAGGGATGATCCATCAGTGATAAAATCCCGCAGGCTCGCAGGTGGGTGTCACGTGGCTTGCTTTAGGGTTATAGAACAAAGCTATCATACCAGCACCACAAGCTCAAAACTAGACTCCCTTATAATCACTTTGGCGGTTTTTATAAATAAATGAACCATTAATTCCCTTGACAACTTTATTGTAGCATACTTTATTTAAATGTCAATTATTGACTTTAAAATAAAGTTAAAGTATAATTATGGATGGTGGGATATAGATAAAATACATTAATTTGTATTTTATTTTTTTATATAAAAAAGCAAAGTAAATTAATTACTTTGCTTTTGATTATTATTTTGCATTTTTACTGGCCATACGCTTTCAATATTACAACTTTGTGAATATGGAGCTGGATTTGGTTTATCTAATTTAATTATCATAGGTAATTTAAAAGCACCACCAAAACCAACACAATTACCAGGTTGTAATATTTTTTGCTTTTCAATTACATCATTTGAAATATTTGGAAGCATTGTTCTAATATATTCAATATCCTTAGGATGTGTCATCTTAAATATTAAGAAATTAGAACATTGTGATATAACAGTTTCAGATATTTCAACTGGTCTTTGTGAAATAATATTTAATAATACGCCATATTTTCTTCCTTCTTTAGCAATTCTTTCAAATATATTATAACCAATTAGGAAAGTATCAGCATCTTTTGAAACATATCTATGTGCTTCTTCCAAAAATAAATGGAATGGAATGGATGCTCTATCTGTTCTTTTTTTAGCAAATTCAAAGAAAAATCTAGACATAATTTTTACAAATATTTTAGCGTAAGTATCATCAATATCTTCTAAATTAATATTTACAATTTGAGATTTTCTATTATTATCATTCATCAAAAGTGATGCAATATATTGATCCTGATTTATATATTTATCATAGTCAAAAAACTTTCCTACAAAAGAATTTAATATTGAATTAAGTCTTACCTTTAAAATAATAGCATCATCATACAATGTTTGATTATGTAAAAAACCTTCAGATATTAAAGTAAATTCTAATGCATCTGCAAAGTCTTTTAATTTGTAATATGGTTGAGCTGGTTCTTCAGTAGCTTCTAATTCTTCATTTAAAAATTTTAAAATATATTCATTTATAAGTACAGATTCTCCAAAATTTCCATTTGAATCAATTTCAAAACATTCACTAAAATTTCTAGTATAACCTAATCCTTGTACAGTAGCATCAAAATTAAAATCATTTGTATGACATACTTCAATAATTCTAAAAATCTCATTTTTCTTTTCTTTAGCAGTTTCATTACTATAAAGTATTGCAAGTAATGCTTTTGCTATTAAATGATTCTTATAAGCTACTACCCTTTCACTATCTTCTGAAAAAATTTTAGCTAATTTTAATGATCTTTCAATTATTGGAATTTGGCTATGATTATCACATTGTAATAATAAAGTATAATCATCTAACGTTAATAAGTGAGTTGGAATTTTAAGTACTTTATCGCCTGGATCTTGAGGATTAGTAGTAATAAATTTATAACTATATAATGGATTAATTTTATTTAAATCCTTAAAAGCTGTTTTATATTCTCCATATGCATCAAATATAAATATATTAGCATTATATGAAATTGTTTTAGGGTTTGAAAACATATTTTGAACAAGTCTTGATACCCCCCATGATTTACCTGATCCAGTATTTCCAAATATTGCCATATGATTTGCAAATAAATCATTTAATTTTACACATACGCTATAGTCTTTATAAATTGAACTTTTACCAATATATAATGTTGTTTCATCATATACTCCAACTAATTCTTTTAATTCTTCTGGTTTTATAGTTCTTATTTTAGATGTTAAAAGAGGTTTTCTTATTACACCAGATACATATCTATTATCTAAAAATTCACCTAAAAATCTGATTTTTATAGTATCATTATTTACTTCCTCTACTTCACCTAATATTCTTTGATCAGGAGCTTCAAAAACGACATTCATATTCATTACATCACTATCTTGTCCCTCAAGTAAATTAGCTTCAACATGAGCAACACCCTCAGTAATATATTTTATTTTTCCAAACATTTTATCCAACTCCTCTTTACTATAAAATATTATATCACAAAAAACAAAAAAAAGAAGATAATTCTTCTTTTTTCTATTTTAATTCATTTAATGAATAAATATTGGTAATATTATCACTATTATTAAATTTAGATCTCATTGAATTAACATTTTTAATCCAATTAGTATTACCCATATTATATACTTTTGCAATTTTTTCTACAGTATCTAAACCTTTACCATAATATCTTTCTGACATCATTTTAACATAAACTAAAACACCATATTCTATATTTTGATATTTTAATAATCCATGTCCAGACATACCACCATAGATATTATTATGCTTCATCATATATTTTGCACTTAAATTACCTGATTCAATATAAGCAATAGATGCTAAAACATCATAATCTACATTAGAATAAATATTAGAATAGTAATTTAATAAACCATAAATATATTTTTTGTTATTATCTTGACCATTACTATAAACTTGTTTAAATAATTTAGGTTGTTCTTCTCTTAATTTAAATAAATATTTTATTAAATATTTATCTAATGAATCATATTCTTTACCAATATTAGCAATATCATTATAATTTAATCTATTACTATAATTATTTTCAATAATTACTTTTTTTAAATCATCTAATGATATACCAAATGTTTTTAAATAAAACTCAAATGTAGCTTTATTCTCTTCAATAAAATTATCTAAATCTTGATAAATATCATAATTATATTGAGAATTTAAAGCAATAACACGATTTCTCTCTATAGTAATATGTTTAGTTAGAAAAATATTATTTTTTGCAATACCTATAATAACTACAAAAATTGTAATTATTAATGAAATTAGTGTTCTTTTCAGCTCACCTTTCATGATATTTCCAAAACCTCCCTGCTTCCTATTCTAGAAAGCATATTAATTATAGCATATTTTTGATAAAAAATCAAATTTTAGCCTCCTTTTTGGTACTTTACTACATTTATATTATATGTTTTTATAAGCCTATTATTCCCTATTTATTGCAATTTTAAACTAATTAATATATAATTTATTTATTGGAGGAAAAAGATATGAAAAATAATGAAAAACTAAAAAAATTACATGGTAAAGGAAAAGGATTTATCGAAGAATTTAAATCATTTATTTTAAAAGGCAACGTTATGGATATGGCAGTAGGTGTTATTATTGGTACTGCATTTGCTGGTATAGTTAATGCTTTAACTGCTGATGTTATAAATCCATTAATCAATGGAATTGGTGGTGCTGAAGTTGGTGGCGAACTTAAAATATATGGTGGTCAAGTAATTAGATATGGAGATTTTATTACAGCAGTTATTAATTTCTTAATTATGGCTTTTGTTCTTTTCTTAATACTTAAGGCAGTAAATAAATTAATGTCTATAGGAAAGAAAAAAGAAGAAGAAAAAGAAGCTGCTGAAGAAGCACAACTTGATAAAAATACACAATTACTTGAAGAAATTAGAGATTTATTAAAAAAACAAAGCAAAACAAAATAAAAGAATCTTCCTAAAAAGAAGATTCTTCTTTTGTTCCTAAAGTATTATATACTATTGCACCTACTATAGTCGGAAGATAATAAGTAATAAACCTCCACATTAAAACTAAAGCTTTTATTGAATAATCAGCAATATAATTACCAAAGAATCCTAAGAATGCAAATTCCATACCACCAGATCCTCCAGGAATTGGTACATAACATCCTATTATATATACATATGCTGATGCAGCAATAGTATTAACTAAAGTCAAACTATCACCTATATTAAGAGCAAATGCTATAAATATTGGCATTGCATAATATATTCCTTGAGCCATAAATTGATCAAATATACAAGTCAAAAATAATTTTTTGTTTTTAATTAGTTTATGAGCATTTACATAGTAATTTTCACAAAAAGAGTTAACTTTTTTTATTTTTTCTTCCTTATCTTTAACTATTCTTAATTTAGATAATACTTTTATTAAAAAACTAATAATCAATTTATTAAAATGTTTATTAAAACTTACTAATCCTAAAAAAATTAATATAAGAAAATTAATTGTAAAACCTAATATAGATAGATTTTTAAGAACTGGATCATATGCAAATAAATTCATTGTTTTATTTAAAATAATAGCTATAATACACCAAATAATTAATGCAATTTGAAAGATTATATAATTTTGAACAACAATATTAGTTCCATTTGCAATATCAATATCCTTTTTTTTATGCATTTCATATATAATCATTGGTTGACCACCTGTTGCAAGTGGAGTTATACCATTAAAAAATTTAGCAATTGCACCTAAATAAAGTGCAAACGATAACTTAACATCTTTTTTATAAGTTTTCATTATATGATACATTGCAAGCAAATCAAATGTAAAGTAAGCACAAAACAAAACAATTGCACCTATTATCCAAAATAAGTTAGCATTTTTTAATAAATTTAATATTTCATTATATTCATCTTTTAATATATAAATTAGCATTAAAATAGTAACTATTAATATAATAATTCCATATTTTTTGTTTTTACTTTTCTTTTTTTTCTTTTTCATGTTTTCCCCTTCATATTAAATATGCATATCTAAATAATCTATAATATCATTAATATTAATTTTTTCTTCTTCTTTTGTTTTATTATCCTTTATAACGACTTCATTTTTAGCTAAATCATCATCATTTAGTACTATTAGAAATTTTGAATTAAATCTATCTACACTTTTAAATTGAGATTTTAATGATCTATCTAAAAGATCAGTTTCTACAATAAAACCATTTAATCTTAAATTTTGTGCAAGATATGCAGATGTTTCTTTTTCATCACTTGAAACAGATAATAAATAAACATCAATGTCATTATTTATAGGAATATTAATATTTTTATCTTCTAACATAGCCATTGTTCTATCATATCCCATAGCAAAACCTACTGCAGGAACACTAGGACCACCTAATGATTCAACTAAGTTATTGTATCTTCCTCCACCACCTAAGGCGTATGAATCATCTAATACTATTTCATATACCATATGTGTGTAATAATCAAGTCCTCTAACTAATTTATCATCTACAATATATTTTATATCCATTAAATCTAATAATTCTTTTAATTTATTAAACCTTGTTAAAGAAGTTTCATTTAAAAAATCACTTATTTTAGGAATATTTTTTAAAATATCATTATCACAATCAACTTTACAATCTAATATTCTTAATGGATTCTTTTCAAATCTTTCTTGGCAATCTTCACATAATTCATTTATATATGGTTTTAAATAATCTTTTAAGGCTTTTTTATAATTTTCTCTAGATTCTGTATCACCTAAAGTATTTAATTTAACACATATATTATCTAATCCCATTAAGCGATATGCATTATATGATAGTGAAATAATTTCTGCATCAGCTAATTCGCTATCAGATCCAAACAATTCTATTCCCCATTGACTAAATTCTCTATTTCTACCACTTTGAGGTCTTTCATAGCGATACATTTTCATATTATAATAAACTTTAACTGGATCAGATAAATTACCATATAATTTATTTTCAATAAACCATCTAACGATAGATGCAGTTCCTTCAGGTCTTAAAGTTAAATTTCTATCTCCTCTATCTTTAAAATCATAAGTTTCTTTTTGAACCATATCAGTTGTTTCACCAACACTACGATGAAATAATTCAGATGATTCAAATACAGGTGTTTCAATTTTAGAATAATTATATTTTTGACAAATTGCATCTAATATTTCATTAATATATTGTCTTTTTTTTGCCTCATCTCCAAATATATCATAAGTTCCTTTTTGTTTTAATATCATGTTTTCACTCCTTTATTAATTGCTTAGTATTATATTATTTTTTTATATTTTATTCAATAGTTTCCTTAACATCTTTTCTCTCTTTAATTAAGCTAAAATCATCTAGATTATAATAATATTCATTAACCATATGAGTTTTAGATTTATCTTTAAGTAATTTAATAATTAAGTTATTATCTTTAATATTTATGTTATAAGCTTTAATTGCAGAATAAGTATCATCATAATATAAATTATAACTATTTATAACCTCATTACCATCATAATCTATAAAATATAATTTTAGATCATTTGTATATACTAAAAATTTTTCATATGATTTTAAATCATCAATATTATCTTTTTTTAATACATTTTCCCCATCTTGATTATATAATATATAATTTCTTTTACTAGAATATTCATCAGCTCTAGTATATGCAATTACATACATTTTATCATTCTTATAATATAAACTATCTATATTTTCTTCAAAAGGTTGAGTTTTAATTTTTTCGTTTGAATTAAATATTACCCATTTATTAACTTGTTCTTTTAAAATATATAATTTAGTATTTTCATCAAATTTAATATATTTATAATTATAATCTTCAAAATTAGTTACTTTACCTTTATCTACTTCATCGATTCCCCATAAATTATTTTTTTCAACTATAAATTTATTTGAATAAATTGCTCCATATTCACTTTTACTTTTTTCATTTTTCAATTTTAATGAATATCTTACATTTTGATACTGTGCAATGATATGTTTAGCTACAATATCATATAAATATACATGTTTTTCTTCAGCTTCAGTATTTTTATTTTTATATTCATCAATAAACACATATCTATTATCAATTATTCCCATTTTAATATTTTCATATTTATTACTATCATCTTCTAAAATATGAGATGAAGAAAAATCACAATCTTTGTCAGATAAAATACATTTATAAGTTCCAAGTAATTTTTCTTGATCATTATAAAAGAATAAAACACCATCTACTTTATTTTTCTTTGAAACATTTGATGGAACGGTATAATTTTTTTCTATCTCAGGTAAGTTTGGATCATCAGTCTTTCTATTTAAGATATCATCCATTCTAATTTTAGACCAGGAAGTCTCTATTTTATTTTCCTTAATAGTTTCTCTATCATAATATCTAAAAACCCAACCTAAAGAATAATAAGATGTAACATTTCCATCATCATATTCTTTCTTTTCATATTTAGTTATTATTAAAGGATTTTCACCATTTTTAAATCTTCTTATATCATTTAATAATATCCCTAAATAAGAAACTATAATTAAAAGAACAATTATTACTATAACCCTTCTTATAATAATTTTTTTCTTTCTTAGTTTTTTATTTCTAGCAGCTTCAATTTCTTCATACATACTACCCGAAGACGTACCAAACATATCCTATCACCTACTATTAATAGTGTATCACAAAAATAAAAAGTAATAAATATTACTTTCTATTAATTTACATTATTTAAATCATATTTTTTATTAAATTTTTCAATTTGAGATAATCTTTTAACTTTAAATTTATTATTTTGATTTTTTTCTTCAGAATCAAAAACTAATTCATCACTTAATTTTGAATACATAGTTAGTATTTTTTTTGTATTTGGAAGACAAATCACAACAATTTGATTATAAAAAACATCATTATTATATCCAGCTTTATTATAATCAATATAATATGTATCAAAAGCATTGTTATGTACCATTCTATCTTCAATTAAATTGTTTTTAACATATTCAAACAATTCATAAATATCTATATCTTCATAAAAATTAGATTTTTTATAACTATTTACATGATTAGAAATAATATGTTCTAAAGCTTTTTCTTCACTATAATCATTAATTTGTTCAACTAAATATGTCTTTTCTAAAATTTCAATATTTAATTTATGCTGACAATAAATCTTAACTCTTAATAAATCATTTCTTTGAAAATTTGTAAAATCATTTAAATTTAAATTTTCAATAGTATCTAAAACCTCTTTGTATTTTTCCAATTTAAAATTACAAACTATATTATTATATATAACATCATTTGAATTATAACAATTACTATTATAATTAATTGATTTTTCAAAATATTGACTAGCTTCATCATATTTTTTTTCAAATTCTTTAATTAATCCTGTATAATATAATCTATTTTCTTCTGAAATATTAGATAATAAATTATTTGCATCACTTATTCTGCCTTTTAATATATATAATTTTATTAAAAAACATGTATTTAAGTCATTATTTAAATATTTAATTGTACTTTCTAAAATATCAATTGCATCATTAATTTGCCCTCTACAATATTTAATTTTAGCTATTAAAGTACAAGCAAGGTAATATGATTCATTTTTAATAATTAACACTTTTTTAGCATAATCAAGAGCTTCATCATAATTACCTAAACAATAGTAAGCTTTAGCAATTAAAAAATTTCTTTCTTGCTTATAAGTTTTATTATAAATATTTCTATCATCAGAATTTAATAATAAATTAAGAATTCTTTTATAATCTTTTTCTAAATAGGCTATTTCTGCTAATTTTATATTAATTAATATGTTATGATTATCGTCATTTTTTTTATATGTTTTTAATATATTTTTAGCATTAGCATAATCTTCACGCTTTTTATAAATTTCAAATAACTTAAATAAAGATTTAATATCTTGTTTATCATCAAAATACTTTTTAAATATTTTAAATGATTTATTTAAATCATTTTTATAAAAATAAACATTACCTAATGTAAATAAAACATTGTAATATGCATTTTTATTTATGATTTTATCATTTAATAAATCAAGACAAATTTCTTCAGCTTCGTCATATTCTTTTTGAAATATAAGCATTTTAGCATTACACAAATTAATTAATTTATCATCTGGATAATAAAATTTGTAATCTCTTATTTCTTCATTTGCAGCTAAAAAATTATGGTCTTCTATTAATTCAATAATATGTCTAATCTTTAAAAGATCAAAATATTTATTTTTCATAACATATTCCCCCTAAAACATTAAATAATTTTATTTTTCAATAATAATTGTTGTAGGACCATCATTTATTAATTCAATTTTCATATCAGCACCAAAAACACCACTTAAAGTATTTATATAATTATTTAATTTTTCATTAAATAAATTGTATAACTCATTTGCTTCAGATGATTTAAGAGCCTTTACATATGATGGTCTATTGCCTTTTTTAGTATCAGCATATAATGTAAATTGTGATATAGATAATATTTTACCATTAATATCTAATACACTTTTATTCATAATATTATTTTCATCATCAAAAATTCTTAAATTAATAACTTTATTTACCATATAATCAATTATTTCTTCATTATCATTTTGAGTGAAACCAACAAATAATAATAAACCATTATCTATAGCATTTATTAATTTATTATCAACTTTTACCGATGCTTTTAATACTTTTTGTACTAGAACTTTCATTAATCAATATACCTTTCTACATTTTTAACATTTTTTAAATTTTTTAATGCATTTATTAAATTTTGTAAATCAGATGTACTACCAATTTTAATAGATAATCTATATTTTGTTTCTAACAAACCTTGACTAGTTTTAATACCATCTACACTTATATTTTTTGAAGAACACAAAGATATTATATTTACTAAAACATTTTTATCATTTTCACTAGTTATAATTAAATAACATGAATAAGAATTATCTGATTTTTCATTCCAAGCAACATCAATTAGTCTTTGACAATCATCTTTAATATTTGGACAATCTTTTTTGTGTATTGTAATACCCTGTCCTCTAGTAATATATCCAATTATTTCATCACCTTTTATTGGATTACAACAATTGGCTAAAGAAATTAAAATATTATCAGCACCACTTACAATAATATCTGACTTATAATCATGTTTATCTATTTTATTATTTTTATTTACTTTTTCAATTAAAATATCAGTAACATCTTTTTTATCTTCAAAAATTGAATTAATAATAAAAGTTGGCGTATATCTTAAAGATCCAATAGATAAATAAATTTCATCTAAATCATTTAATTTTAAATTTTTAACTAATTTATCAATATGATCACTTGATAATACTTCAGTAATCGATAGTTTTCTTTTTCTAATTTCTTTTTCTAACAAATCTTTACCTATTAATGTATATTTTTCTTTATCTTGTTTAGAAAAATATGCTTTAATTTTATTTTTGGCTTGAGAAGTTTTAACAAAATTTAACCATTCACGAGATGGTTTAGCAGTTGACGAAGTCTTAATTGTAACTACATCGCCATCCATTAATTCACTATCTAAAGGAACAATTTTATTATTTACTATAGCACTTGCAGTAGTTTCTCCAACATGAGAATGAATTCTATAAGCAAAATCTATTGGTGTTGAATGAAGAGGAAGTTCGATAACATCACCCTTTGGAGTAACACAATATATCATTTTACCAAAAAATTCTGTATTTACAGTATTTTCAAAATCAAGCTCAGAACTATTATCTACATTTTGTTCTATTAAATTTCTAAATAATTCTAACTTTTCTTCCATTATATTAGTAACACTTCCATCTGAGTGCTCTTTATAAGACCAATGAGAAGCAATACCTTTTTCAGCAACCTCATCCATTTCATATGTTCTAACTTGAACTTCAAAAACATATCCATCTAATCCTACAATAGAAGTATGTAAAGATTGATACATATTGCCTTTTGGCATAGCTATATAATCTTTAAATCTATTTGGAAGAGGTCTATATTTAGCATGAATTAAACCAATAGCAAGATAACATTCTGATATTTCTTCAACTATAATTCTTAATGCTAAAATATCATAAATCTCATTCCATTTATGACCATTTTGCATTTTTTCATAAATACTATGAATACTTTTTACTCTACCTTTAATTTTAAATTTTATTCCATGTTCTGATAAAATCTCTGATAAGTCATTTTTCATTTCTTCAAGAGTTGCATTAAGTTCATTTTTACTATTATTTAGTTTTTCTTCTATATCATGATAAACATCTGGTTTAGAATATTTTAAACATAAATTTTCTAATTCAGATTTTATAGAATTAATACCTAATCTTGCAGCAATTGGTATTAATACATTTTGTGTTTCATATATTTTACTCTTAATTTCATCTTCTTCTAAAGCCCATATTGTTCTCATATTATGTAACCTATCTGCAAGTTTAATATATAAAACTCTAACATCTTCACACAGTCCAACTAAAACTTTTCTTAAATTAATAGCACTTGATTCTTTATCATCATTTAATGATAATCTATTAATTCTAGATATAGAATATACAATATTTGCAATTTCTGATCCAAATTTTTCTTCAATAATTTCTTTACTAGAATTACCATGATTAATAGTTTCATGTAATAATGAAGCTGCTAAAGTAATATAATCAACATTTAATGTAGTTAAAATCATTGCAACATTTATTGGATGTGATATATAAGATTCTTTATTTTTTCTTAATCTATCTCCATGACAAAACTTAGCATAATCATATGCATTTATAATTACATTTAATTGATTTTCATCGCTTATATAAGTTTTAATTTTATTTAGTAATTCATCAAATGATAATTCCTTTTCCATTTATATCACTTTCTCTATTTAATTTTTTCTATTACTTTATTTTGAACATACTTATCTAATTTATCAATATCAACATTTAATACATCATCAACTATTTGTGCTAAACATAAATTAGAAGAATTTACCCATTTATTTATTCTTAAAAAATCAAATATATCCTCACCTTTTATATAAATATATCTTAATTTATGTAATTCTTCTACTTTAGAATTTAAAGCAGGTTTAATTCGATCATATAATTCATTAATATCATTAAAATTTAAATTATCTTCCATATTTTTCACCTATTTTTTTCTTTATATACATATATTTTAATTATAAAACAAAATATTAAATATTTAAAGGAATAGTTATGAAAAATAATAAATTTTTAAAATCTACTATGATATTAATACTAGGTAGTTTAATAGTAAAAATATTAGGATTTATAATAAGAATATTATATACACGAACTATAGGTGAAGAAGGAATAAGTTTATATACATTAATTATGCCAACATATTCATTAATAGTTGCAATTTCAGGATTTGCAATGCCAATAGCAATATCTAAAATGATATCTCAAGGTAAAATAAGAAGTAAATTTATAATGAGTCAAGGAATATACATATTATTATTTATAAATATAATAACTATGACTATAATTATAATAAGTAGTTCTTTTATTGCAAACACATTACTAAGTGAACCAAAAGTAAAAGTGTTATTAATCGGTGCAACACTTGCAATGCCAAATATGGCTATTGCTTGTATTTTAAAAGGATATTTTTATGGAAAACAAAATATGGTTCCAAATACAATATCTAATGTAATAGAACAATTAATTAGAATAATATTTATAATATTTTTCTTACCATATTTTACTAATAAATCAATAATTTTAGGAATTTTATCATTTTTGTTATTAAATATTATTACTGAAGGAGCAAGTATAATAACATTTTTAATATTACTTCCAAAAAACATAAAAATAAGTATTAAAGATATACAATATGATAAGAAAATAGCTATAAATTTATTTAGTGAATCTTATCCATTAATTACAGGTAAAATAATAGGAAATATTGGATTTTTTTTGGAGCCAATAATACTTTTAAATACATTTAAATATTTAGGATATAGTAGTGATTTTTTTATAAAAGAATATGGAATATATAATGGATATTCTTTATCACTACTTTTAATGCCATCATTTATAATAACGGCACTCTGCACTGCTCTTATACCAGAAATATCAAAAAATTATAGTCTTAAAAATTATAAATTAGTTAAAAAAAGAATAAAACAGTCAATTATTATTTGTCTATCTTTTGGAATTATTATCACATTATTTATATTTTTTAAAAGAGATTATTTACTGAATTTATTATATAAAAATACTAGTGGAACCTATTATATAAAATACTTATCAATATTTTTTATATTATATTATTTAGAAGCACCACTTTCAGCTATATTACAAGCTCTAAATAAAGCAAAATATTCCATGAAAATAACAACTATTGGAGTATTAATAAAACTAATTGCAATGTTTTTGTTATCATTTTTAAAAATCGGATTATATTCATTAGTAATCGCTGAAGCTATAAATATTATTTATATAGTATATAAAAATATTACTAAAATTAATAAAGTATTAAAAAACAAAAAATAGCAAGAAAATTCTTACTATTTTTTTAACCCCCTCTTTTCATCGAGTAATTTAAGAATGTAATAAAATTATAGCATAAAAACCATCTTATGTCAAATTTGATACACGTTTAGTTCTAACTAATTTCATAACATTATCATTTGAAACCATATTATTACTATTCTTTTCGTTATATAATTCATTATATATATTATCTAATACTTGTTCTTCAACAATCAAATCTTCAATTTCACAATTAATATTATATATTTCATTATTATTTAACAATATCTCTTTTTCATAATTATCATTATAATCTTCAGCATCTTTAATTTTTTTATCATATTTTTTTTCTATCTTATTTTTACAATGAACAGGAAAAAATATAGATGCGGAAAGTGGAACGACATAAATTGAAGTAAGTGCAACAGGATAAAGATGAATATTATAAGAATTTAATAATGTAGATACAACAATAAAATAAATAGAATATAAATATACTGATTTTAAAACTGAATTTTTAATTTTACTATTTTTTTCATCAATAATATCATTAGTAGAAATCATTTGATCAAATAAATATTCATTTTTTAATTTTAAAGCACTTCTTTTAGTTCTTAGTTGAATTAAACTTTCATTAATACTTTTATATTTTTCATCAATATTCATAGATTACAACTCCCTTCATAACCTGATGTATTATACAACCATATAAATTAATAGTCAATTTAATTCTTACTAATTATATATAAAGTTTTTCCTTTATAAAATGCATAAAAAACATCTTTTAATCCTATATTTTTATCAAATAATTTCTTTAATAACCATAATTTGGTTTTATTTATATTTTTTAGAGTATCTTTTTGAATAAAACCATTTACAATTATTGGCATAGGAAAATCACTTTTTAATTTCAAAAAATTATAAGGAAATATAGAAAGTTTACCATTAGTTTCTAAAAAAGCATATTCAATTTCTTCAATTGATTTTATTGAGTTTTGTCTTAGTTGTAATAATAAATCATCAATAGAATATCTTAATTTTGACATTTCACTAAAATTTATTTTACCATTTTTAATAATTAATGATGGTCTACCATTAAAAAATGATCTTATTTTTTTAGATTTTAAAGTTAAAAAGGCTAATGCTATTTCTAAAAAAATTAAAACTGAAACTGGAACAATTGCATAAAGTATTGATTTATCAAAATTTTCAATACTTATAGCCACCATTTCTGCTATTAAAATCGACACAATTAAATCTATTATTCCAAGTTGACCTACTTCCCTTTTTCCCATAATTCTATATGCCAAAACTATAAAAAAATAAAAAAATAATGTCTTAATTGCTATAACTAAAAATTCCATTAATAATCACCAATATTATTATGAGTAATATATATTTTTTTTAAACATATGGTTTAATAGGTGATATTTTATGTCAAAACTTAAAAAAAATCTTATGTTATTTGGTTTTATATTAACTATTAATCTTTTTATTAGTATATTATATTTATTTACAAATATTTCTTATAATATAATATCTTCTATATTAATAATTATAAATATTATATTTTTATCTATAATTAGTTTTAATATTGCTAAAAGAAGTAAACAAAAAGGAATTTTTATTGGATTAGAACTAGGTATAATTACAAGCATAGTATTTTTATTATTAGCCTTAATTTTTAAATATGAAATAAAAATTAATAGTTTATTATATTATATTATAATCATATTAAGTTCTATGCTTGCAGCTATATTTTCAAAAAATATAAAAAAATAGTTAATTACTTAACTATCTTAAATTCATTTGTATTATAATCAACATATGAATTCTCATTAATTAATTCCTTAGAAATAGGATCATAAACTTTTTCTAAGTAATTTAATTCATATAAATTTTTTAAAGTAACACTATCTTCTTCACATTTTTTTTCATATTTGCACTTTAATGCAGCTTCAACAACTTTTTTATCCATAACAATAATTAATTTTTCATTATGATCATTTATTACATAAATTACAGAAGGAATAATAATTATTGCTAATAAAATAATAAAAAATATTTTATAAATCTTAATTGCCGTTATTCTCATAATAATTTTTTACAAACTCCTCTTTATATTCTAATATTTTATCCTCTTTAATAGCTTCTCTTAAATCTTCAGTTAATTTAATTAAAAATCTAATATTATGAATAGATAATAATCTTGCTCCAAAAGTTTCATCAGCATTAATTAAATGCTTTATATATGATTTAGAATAATTTTTACATGTATAACAATCACAATCTGAAGATATTGGTGTAAAATCTTCTTTATACTTTGCATTTTTTATATTAATTTTCCCATACTTTGTTAAAGCATGTCCATGACGAGCAAGTCTTGTTGGAGCAACACAATCAAATATATCTACACCTCTAATTACATTTTCAATAATATCAATTGGATCACCAACACCCATTAAATATCTTACCTTATCTTTAGGAAGATACTTTGTTGAATACTCTACTTGTAAATATTGAATATCTTTTGGTTCACCAACAGCTGTACCTCCAATAGAATATCCATCAAAATCCATTTTAACTAATTCATCAATACAATGATGTCTTAAATCTTCATATTCAGCACCTTGTACAATGCCAAATAAAGCTTGATTAGGATTATTATGAACTTTTTTACCTCGCTTAGCCCAACGAAGCGTTCTCTCAACAGATTGTTCTACATATTCTCTTGTATGAGGAAAGCCAATACATTCATCAAATGACATAGCAATATCACTATCTAATTTATTTTGTATTTCAATTGATTTTTCAGGAGTTAATAATAAATTATCACCATTAAGGTGATTTTTAAATTTAACACCTTCCTCAGAAATATCCTTAGGTCTTGCAAGAGAAAAAACTTGAAAACCTCCAGAATCTGTTAAAATAGGACCATCCCAATTCATAAATTTATGTAGACCACCAGCATTACTTACAACATCTTCACCTGGTCTTAACCATAAATGGTAAGTATTTGCTAAAATTACACCAGATTTTACTTCTTTTAGTTCTTCAGGTGATAAAGTTTTAACTGTAGCTTGAGTTCCAACAGGCATAAACATTGGTGTTTCAAAATCACCATAATTTGTATGTAAAATTCCAAGTCTTGCTTGAGTATTTTTTTCCTCTTTAATTAAAGTATAATTTGCTTTCATATAATCAATCTCTTTCATAAATAATTATAAAAAAAATAATTAAATTTGTCTATTAAAATAGCTATTCCCTATTCCTTGGAAATGATTTATGATATACATTTTTTAAATAATCGCTTGTAATATGAGTATATATTTGAGTAGTAGCTAAAGAGGAATGTCCAAGTAAAGATTGAACACTTCTTATATCTGCTCCACCTTCTAATAAATGTGTAGCAAAAGTATGTCTTAAAACATGAGGTGATATTTTATATTTAATTGAAGTTTCTTCAACAATTTTATCTATTAAATATTCAACTCCACGATAAGTTAATCTATCTCCATTTTTATTAATTAATAAAAAATCACTTTCTTTATTTTTTAAAAGTTCATTTCTATTATATTTTAAATAATTATCTAAAGCCTCTTTTGCATAATCTCCAAAATATACAATTCTTTCTTTATTTCCTTTACCTAATATTCTTATTGTTTTATTATTAATATCAATATCACATAATTTAATATTAGTTAATTCTGAAACTCGCACACCACTAGCATATAATAATTCTAAAATAAGCCTATTTCTATCACATAAATAATTATCGTTTCTTATTTTACTAATTAACTCCTCAAATTCCTCATATGATAAATAAATAGGTAATTTTTTATCTTTTTTAGGATTTTTAATTAATTTAAAAGGATTTAACTTGATAACATTTAATATAACTAAATAACTGTAAAAACTTCTTAAAGAACTAAGATTTCTTGAAATAGTAGTTTTCTTTAATTTTAATAAATCAAGATATTTTAAATATTCTCTTATATCATCTCTACTTAAATTTAAATAATCTAAATGATTATTTTTTATGTAATTATAAAAAGATTCTAAATCTATTGCATAATTTTTTACCGTCAATTTAGAATAATTTTTTTCGCTTTTTAAATAAATAATATATTTTTTTATATTTTCTTCCATATACTAATTATAACACAAAAAAATGAAAATATTAATTTTCATCATTTTGTTTACTTAATATAAGTTTTTTAGCCAATTTAGGCTTTAATTCCTTATTTATAGTTAAATATATAGTTCTAATATCAACATAACTGCAATTATATAATTTTATAATTAATTGTCTTAATTCATTATACTCACAATTTCTATTATTAAAAATCATTTTTATTAATTCTTTTGTTACATCATTTATAATATTTTCACTTTGAACTTTTTGATTTAGATCATTTAATATCTGAGAATTACTTTGATTATTTTTAATAAACTCCTCTATATAAAACACCATATCTTCAACTAAATCTTCTTTATATAAAACTCCATATTTAAGTTTTCTATTTCCATTATCATAATATATAATTTCAAATGATTTTTTATTATCATGATTTAACAACATATTATTATCAATTAAGTAATTTTCTAATTCTTCTTTAGAATATTTAGAAGTAAAATTATCTATTAATTTTAGATCATAACAACCAAATAATGACCAATATATAGGTTCAAAACTATTAGGTTTAGGTTCATTAACTAAAATATATTTTATATCATTCATGTTGTTTCACTTCCTAACCATATATACAAGTATTAATTATAACATCTTATTAAAAAAATGCAAGTTAATTCATGCTTTTCATTAAATCCTTAATTTGATTATATTCTTTTATTCTACGACGTGCTTTAGTAGTTTGAACCGAATTTAACCAATTATCTTGTGGAAAGGAACGATAATTTGTAATTATTTGAATTATATCTCCATTAGATAAAGCCTTATCAATTGGATATTCAATACCATTAACAATAGCTTTTTCAATTTGATTACCTATCTTATAATCTAAAGCATAAGCAAAATCAATTGCATTTGAATTTTCAGGCAATTCATATACTTCACCAGATGTTGAATATACATATATTTTTTTTGCAAATAATTCTTCTTTAACTTGTAATACAAATTCATCATTATTTGAAAATGAAGAATTAATTTCTTTTAAAGATTTAACAAATTGAAATTTATTATTAAATTCTTCTTGCATTTTTTCTCTTAATCCTACATTTTGATCCCAATAAGCCGCAATTCCAAACGATGCTATTGTATCCATATCAAATGTTTTTAATTGAACTTGAACAAGTCTATCATCAGGTGCAAATACTGTTGTATGAATTGATTGATATAAATTAGTTTTTGGATTACAAATATAATCTTTAAATTTCGAATTAAATGGATGATATAATTTATGAATATCTTTTAAAGTTAAATAACAATGATCCTCATCTTCTAACATTACTCTAATACTAAGTAGATCATGTATTTCATTAAGTTTTTGACCTTTTAATTCCATTTTTCTATAAATACCATATATATTTTTAACTCTCATTTTAGTTGAATGAATTACATTTTTTTTATCTAAAATAGAATTAATATTATAAACCATATTAATTAAAGTAGAACTACTTTCTTTAACCATTTCCTCCATAATATACTTATATTTATTATAATAAAGTGGTTCTAGATATTTTAATGATAAATCTTCTAATTCATGTTTTATTCTATATGCTCCAAGATAATAAGCTAAAGGAGCATATATTTCAATAGTTTCTAAAGCAATTTTCCTTTGTTTTTCAACAGATTTAAATTCTAAAGTTTGCATATTATGTAATCTATCACATAATTTTATTAATATTATTCGAATATCCCTTTGACAACTATTAATTATTTTTCTAAGAGTAGCTGATGATGCATCTTTTTCGTTATTAATTTTGGTTACACCATCAACAAGTAATGCAATATCATCATTAAATTCATTTTTTATTTCATCTAAAGAACATTTTGTATCTTCAACCACATCATGTAAAAGTGCAGCACATATAGCATTACAATCTAATTTCATTTGAGATACTTTATAAGCAACATTTATTGGGTGTGTTATATAAGGCTCTCCACTTTTTCTAAATTGACCTTCATGATAAAAATCAGCTACATTATAAGCTTTTTTTATCAATTCAATATCCTTTTTATCATATTTTTTTATATTATCAAATAGTGCATCTATACTTACATTTTCCATAATATCACCACTTTTTATATAAAATTATACATAAATTTACAACAAAAAACGTATTTTGTCAAATAAAAAGAATTAAAAATTACTTTTTTAATTCTTCTAATTTTATCTTTTCTTCTTCTAATTTTTTTCTATCCATCTCTACTATATTAGCAGGAGCTTTATTTACATAATTTTCATTTGAAAGTAGTTTTTCTCTTCTTTCAATTGAAGCTTTTAAGTCATTAATTTGTTTTTCTTTAAATTCTATATCTTCTTGAGATTCCTCTTTTTCATAAAAGATAATTGCTTTATAATTAGAACTTTCAACTTTATATGATTTAATATTTAATTCTTCTTTAGTTATTACATCAGAAAGTTTTAGCATCTTAATAATAATTTCATCATCAAAGTTAATCAAAACTTTAGCATCTTTAGGAATATTATTTTCGGTTTTAATATTTCTAAATGATTTAATAAAATTTATTTTTTCTTCTACTACTTTATAAGCATCTTTAAATACATATTCTTTATTGTATTTAGGATATGAAGAAATCATAATAGACTCAGCATCTTTAATTGGAAGAAATTGATATATTTCTTCAGTAACAAATGGCATAAATGGATGTAACATTTTTAATATACCAGTTAGTACGTAACATAACACAGATTTAGTTGTTTTTGATTCACTATTAAACTTAGAAAATTCAATATAATTAGAACAGAAATCATCATAAATAAATTCATATGTTTCAGATCCAAATAAGTTGAATTCATATTTATCCATATGTGCAATTGAACTCTTAACAATATTTTCATATTTAGTTAAGATCCATTTATCTTCTTCAGATAAATTATCAAATGTTAATTCATCTAGATCTGCAATATTTAAAAGTACAAATCTTGAAGCATTCCAAATCTTATTGATATAATTCCATGTTGATGTCATCTTAGTCTCATCAAAACGTAAATCAGTACCAAATGCACAATCAGTATTTAAATAATATCTAAGTGCATCAACGCCATATTTTTCAATCATATCAAATGGATCAATACCATTACCTAGTGATTTAGACATTTTTCTTCCATCAGCCGCTCTAACTAATCCATGAATAACACAATCTTTAAATGGTCTTACACCTAAGATATGTTCTGATTGAAACATCATACGTGATACCCAGAAAAAGATAATATCATATCCTGTAACTAAACAATCAGTTGGAAAATATCTTTTTAAATCATCAGTTTGTAATGGCCAACCAAGAGTTGAAAATGGCCATAATGCAGAAGAAAACCATGTATCTAATACATCATTATCTCTTTGCCATCCATCACCTTCTGGGGCATCCATTCCTACATATATTTCATCGTCTTTATACCATGCAGGAATTTGATGTCCCCACCAAAGTTGACGAGAAATACACCAATCTCTACAATCTCTCATCCAAGCAAATAAGTTATTTTCAAACCTTTTAGGAACAAAGTGAACTTTAGTATCATCACTTTTTTGTAAGTCTATTAATTTCTTAGATAGACCTTTCATATCAACAAACCATTGTTCTTTGATCATAGGTTCAACCATTGCACCAGTTCTTTCACTATGTCCTACTTCATGAGTTAGAGGTTCAGTCTTAATTAATAAACCCAAATCTTCTAATTCTTTAACAACAGCAACTCTAGCTTCTTCTCTAGTCATACCAGCAAATTTAGAACAATTTTCATTTAATGTAGCATCATCATTTAAAATTACAATTCTTTCTAAATTATGTCTATTACCTACTTCAAAGTCATTAGGATCATGTGCAGGTGTGATTTTAACTGCACCTGTTCCCTTGGTCATATCCGCATGTTCATCAGTAATAACTGGAATTGGTTTATTTAAAATTGGTAAAATAACATTTTTACCAACGAAAGATTTATATCTTTCATCTTCTTCATTAACTGCAACAGCTGTATCACCAAATAGTGTTTCAGGTCTTGTTGTAGCAACATCTATAAATTCTTCACTATCTTCTAATTTATATTTTAAATGGTAAAATGCGCTTTGTTCTTCAGAGTAGACTACTTCTTCATTAGAAAGTGCAGTTTGAGCAACTGGATCCCAGTTAATCATCTTTTCACCCCTATAAATTAATCCTTCATTATAGTATTCTACAAATACTTTAGTAACTGCTTTATTTAAACCTTCATCTAAAGTAAATCTTTCTCTAGTATAGTCTACTGAAACACCTAAGGCTGCCCATTGACTTCTAATAACATCAGCATGTTCCTTAGTCCAATCCCAACAAGCATCTAAAAATTTTTCTCTTCCTAATTCATACTTATTAATACCTTGATTTTTTAATTTTTGAACAACCTTAGCTTCAGTTGCTATAGCAGCATGATCCATACCAGGAAGCCATAATGTATCAAATCCCATCATTCTTTTATATCTTACAATTGCATCTTGAATAGATACATCATAAGCATGACCTATATGAAGTACACCTGTTACATTTGGTGGTGGTATAACAATTGAAAATGTATTTTTAGATTTATCTCCTGCTGTAAAATATCCTTTACTTTTCCAAATATTATATTTATCCTTTTCTATAATACTTGGATTATATTTTTTTTCTAATTCTTCCATAATCTTCTCCCTCTTTATAATAAATATTATTAGAAATATAATCTTTTAAAATATTTTCTATATCTTTTAATCTTGGATCATTAAATTTATCATATATTATATTAATTTTCTTACTTACTAAATCTTCATTATTTATAATTTCTAAACTCTTACAAAAATTAAAATCAAAAATAAAACCTAACATTCTAATTATTGATATTATATCAGTACATTCATACTGATTTTCTACCATTTTATTTTTTTTAAAAGAATAATACACTTCATCAGGTAAGAAATAATTATCACCTATTATATTTAATCCCTGAGTAAACATAATATCTAATTTATCAGCATCTCTAATAATATTACAAAATAATTTTTCTTTTTCAGATAAATCATCACTAATATGGTATTTATTATGATTTTTAACAACGTTTAATATAGTATTATTATTGTAATTATTATCAAGCAATAATTCATATCCCAAATCACCATGATCTTTAGATTTTAAATCATTAAATGTTTCATAAAAATAATATTGAGGTACTCTTCCTATATCATGTAATAATGAAGCATTAATCACAGTAATAATATCATTACAATTTAAATTTAATGATTTTGCAATTTCTACAGCATATTTAGCGACTCGA
Organism: uncultured Mycoplasmatota bacterium; assembly: GCA_947165285.1. Taxonomy (GTDB): domain Bacteria; phylum Bacillota_I; class Bacilli_A; order RF39; family UBA660; genus RUG12834. The sequence goes on along the minus strand of CAMUZS010000001.1, from coordinate 79,250 downwards.
TATGAATGTATCTTTTTTGATTTTATAACTTTAAATATTTCATATTTATCCATGTATTTTTTAAATATAGCAATTTCATTCTTCATAATAAATTCTCCTAAAAATAAAAAATCATAAACTAAAGGACGAGTATATACCCGTGGTACCACCTTAATTTATGATAAAATCATACACTTTTACTTGTAACGTAAGTATAACCGATTATTTTTCACAAGCAACCTTCATATATAATTATTATTAGTCTTACACCAAATAACTAACTCTCTATAAATAATTAGTATATTACTCCTCTTGATCACCAAAATACATATAAATTATATCATATTAAAATAAAAGAAACAACTATCTAAAAGATAATTGTTAAATCTTATAAAATTTACTTTTCATGTATGCTCTTCTAATAATAAATAAAGTTATTAAAACAACACCAACGATAAAAATTATATTAATAAATGTACCCGTTTTTGGATTAATTATTGAACTATCTTCATTGCTACTTGATTCACTTGCATGAGCTTTTTCGCTATTTCTTTGTGAATCATTTATAACATCATCTTCTATATCTGAAGAAGTAGTTTTAAAAATAATATTACATTCAGTTGTTTTTTTATAATTAGTTAAATCAAGTGACCAAGAATCCATATTCCAAGTACCAACTACATCATTACTACATGTTACTTCAACATCTACATCATCTCTTTTTGAAGGAATTGCAGGTATTTCTTTATCATTTACATATATATTACTTATTTTAAAATCCATAATTAAACTCACTCCCAACAAGCATATATTATTGAATCCTCATCAAAGAATCTACTCAAATTTGGATCTATATTACCATTTTGGTCTACTATTTTAGTTCCATGACAATATGTATCACTATAATATCCTTTAAATGTATATTCATTATCCTTCATATGAGGAACTGGAATTGGTTGATTAACTGTATTTCTTGCAGGATTATCTGATGTATATGATCCGTGTGAATGAAAATATCCTACACCATAAACAAGATACATTGCTTTAGGTCTTTTCTTACTATCCCAAATTCTTTTTTCATAGTGAGCATCCATATTATCAAATTCTATTTCATAAATATTTGGGTACCAATTAGCTAATAATGTAGTATTACTATTAATAGCCTTATTAATTGGATTATTATTTGAATCTACTTCATTAATTCTACCACTAGTGGCTATTATTTGAGTTCCTTGACCATAATTTCTAGTATAATATCCACCAAATCTAAAATTATCTTTATCACTTAATGGAGCAACCTCATTAATTTTATTAGTAGCGTTTTGATCACTATACCAGTCAATGCCATATTTTAAATATATATTTACATCATCATCAACTGAACCACCATTTAATGCTACTTTATAAACATTTACATCATAATTAGCATATAATTGAGTGTTTTCTGAAAAATAATCATTATTTACTAATATATTACCATTATTATCAATAACTTTTGTACCAGCACCATTTACACCTGTATAAAATCCATTAAAAGTATAATTATCTTTAGTCGGTTTAATTACTTGACTAATTTCATGTGTAGATTCTTCATCAGAATACCAACCATTTTTATATTTTTCATAAATATTTACTTTATCTTGATTGTCATTTTGATAATTTAATGTAATAGTATATATTTTATCAGCATCAATTACTTCTGATTCTTTTATAAAATATAATTTACATGAAACATCTTTTAAAACAATATTTGATACATTTGCACTCCATGTATTATTGTCCCATGAAACTACAGCATTATTTGTACATTCATATTTATTAAATATGTAACCACTTCCTTTAGTAGGAACACTTTCACTTTCAACATCATCAATGTAGAAAGAATATTTTTTTAAATTAACAGTATTAGTTGTTTTATTATTTGTAGTTAAAATATTAAAAACTACTAATCCAATAACTATTAATAATACATAGGCATAATTCATTTTATTTTTCATATATACACTTCCTATTATCTATTATTAACTTTATTGTATCATATTATTAATATTTTTAAAACTATTTTAATTTTTAAAATGTAAAGTAAAAAGAAGAAACTATTCAGTTTCTTCTTCATCACCCATTAATTGTTCTTCTAATATTTCAGAAGCATCATCAGATAAGAATTCTTTTTCTAATTCAATACCTACATCTGCATATTCTCTAGCACCAGTACCAGCAGGAATTAATTTTCCAATAATAACATTTTCTTTTAATCCTCTTAACATATCAACTTTTCCTTTAATAGCACTTTCAGTTAATACTCTAGTTGTTTCTTGGAAAGATGCAGCAGATAAGAATGAATCAGTTTCAAGTGATGCTTTAGTAATACCAAGCATTATTGGAAGTCCAGTTGCTGGAACTCCTCCTTTAAGTAATACTGGTTTATTAGTATCAGCAAATTCTTTTAATGACACTGAAAGTCCAGGAACAAGTGTAGTATCTCCACCATCAATTACCTTAACTTTAGATACCATTCTCTTAACAATAACTTCAATATGTTTATCAGAAACATCAACACCTTGTGATTTATATACAGTTTGAATTTCTTTAACAATATATTGTTGAGCAGTTATAGGATCTGTTACAGCAAGTAATTCTTTTGGAGATATTGAACCATATGTTAACTTATCTCCTGCTTTAACAATATCACCTTTTTCAACACATAATTTTGCATTGTAATTAGTATTGTGATCTCTTGTTTCAACATCATTTTGAACAGTAATTTTATATTTAGCATTATTTTCTTCAATTTTAATTACTTTACCAGAAATTTCCGAAATAGTTGATTTACCTTTTGGATTTCTAGCTTCAAATAATTCTTCTACACGAGGAAGACCTTGAGTAATATCTTCACCAGAAGCAACACCACCATTGTGGAATGTTCTAAGTGTTAACTGAGTACCAGGTTCACCAATTGATTGAGCAGCCATAATACCAACAGCTTCACCAACTTCTACAACATTACCAGTAGCTAAGTTTCTACCATAACAATGTTGACATACACCATTTGCTGAGTTACATGCAAGCGCTGATCTTATTTTAACCTTTTTAATACCAGCATTAACAATTTTTTTAGCAATTGAATCTGTTATATATTCATTTCTTTCTAAAATTGTTTTCTTAGTTTCTGGATCAATTACTTTAGTAGCAGTAAATCTACCAACTATTCTATCAATTAATGGTTCTATTACTTCACCATTATCATCAAGTAAATCTCCAATTTCAACACCAGCCATTGTTCCACAATCATCTTCTCTAACAATAACATCTTGAACAACTTCAACTAAACGTCTAGTTAAATATCCAGAGTCTGCTGTCTTAAGGGCAGTATCGGCAGTACCTTTTCTACCTCCGTGAGCTCCTAAGAAGAACTCTGTAACGTCAGCTCCTTCAATTAAGTTAGATTTAATTGGAATTTCAATAGGTTCACCATTTGGTTTAGCCATTAAACCACGCATACCAGATAACTGAGTAAATTGTGAAATATTACCACGAGCTCCTGAATTCATCATCATCAATATTGGATTTTTAGTATCTTTAGATGCAACATCATTTAAATTAGCAGATATTGTATCAGTAGCTTTATTCCAAAGACCAATTACAGTATTATGTCTTTCTTCATCAGTTATTAAACCTCTAGCATATTGCTTAGTTACTTTATCAACTTTTTCTTGAGTTTCATTAATAACATCTTCTTTAATATCAGATGTAATAACATCACTCATTGATATTGAAATACCAGAAACAGTTGAATATTTAAATCCTAAATCTTTTAATTTATCTAACATTATAGATGTTTCAGTAGTTTTATATCTTTTAAATACTTGTGAAATTAAATTATTTAATGTTTTCTTCTTAAATGGTTCAGTAACAGGCATTTCTGAAATTGCCTTTTTAATATCTGTACCCATTGGTAAGAAGTATTTCATTGGAGTAATACCTTCTAAGTTATCTGAACTAGGTTCATTAAGGTAAGGATAAGTATCAGGTAAGACTTCATTAAATTTAATTTTACCTACAGTAGTTACTAAATAAGTATTTTTTTGTTCTTCAGTAAATACTTTATGTTTAAATGAATTAACTGGAACAGCAATTCTTGTATGAAGAGATAAATTTCCTCTTTCATAATCCATTAATGCTTCATTTGGATTTTTATATACTTTACCTTCGTTTTCAAGTCCTGCTTCTTCAATAGATATATAGAAGTTTCCTAATATCATATCTTGACCAGGTGAAACAATTGGTGATCCATCTTTTGGAGTTAAGATGTTATTTGCAGATAACATTAATATTCTTGCTTCAGCTTTAGCATCTTCAGATAAAGGAACATGAATTGCCATTTGATCACCGTCGAAGTCAGCATTAAATCCTGTACAAACAAGTGGATGTAGTCTAATTGCTTTTCCACCAATAAGTACTGGTTCGAATGCTTGAATACCAAGTCTATGTAAAGTTGGCGCACGGTTTAATAATACTGGATGTTCAGTAATAACATCTTCAACAATATCCCATACACATTCATCTTTATTATCTATTAATTTTTTAGCACCTTTAATATTATGAGCTAAACCTCTTTCAACTAATCCGTTAATTACATGTGGTTTAAATAGTTCTAAAGCCATATCTTTTGGAAGTCCACATTGATACATTTTTAGAGCTGGACCAACAGTAATAACACTACGTCCAGAGTAATCAACTCTCTTACCTAATAAGTTTTGTCTAAATCTACCTTGTTTACCTTTTAACATTGAAGATAAAGACTTAAGTGGTCTATTTCCAGCTGCAGTAACTGATCTTCCACGTCTACCATTATCAAATAATGAATCAACTGCTTCTTGAAGCATACGTTTTTCATTTTGAATGATAATTGTAGGAGCACCTAATTCAATTAATTTTCTTAAACGATTATTTCTATTAATAATTCTTCTATATAAATCATTTAAATCAGATGTAGCAAATCTACCACCATCAAGTTGAATCATAGGTCTTAAATCAGGTGGAATTACTGGAAGAGCATCAAGAACCATCCATTCAGGACGATTTCCAGATTCTTTAAATGCTACTAAACAATCTAATCTTTTTACAAGACGAATTCTTTTTTGTCCAGTTGCATTTTCAAGTTCTTTAGAAATACTATCAATTTCTTTATCTAAATCTACTTCTTTAAGTAAAGTTTGAATAGCTTCAGCACCCATACCTACTTTAAATAAATCACCATATTTTTCATAATATGCTCTATATTCTTTATCAGATAAAGTTTGTTTTTTCTCTAAAGGAGCTTTACCAGGATCAATAACAATATATGATACATAATAAATAACTTCTTCTAAATCACGTGGTGACATATCTAAAACTAATCCCATTTTAGAAGGAATACCTTTAAAGAACCAGATGTGAGAGCATGGAGCAGCAAGTTCTATGTGTCCCATTCTCTCTCTTCTTACTTTAGATGATGTAACTTCTACACCACATCGATCACATACAACATTTTTATATCTTAATCTTTTATATTTACCACAAGAGCATTCATAATCTTTACTTGGACCAAAAATCTTTTCACAGAATAATCCATCTCTTTCTGGTTTTTGAGTACGATAATTAATAGTTTCTGGTTTTTTAACTTCACCATAAGACCATTCACGAATTTTTTCAGGAGATGCAATAGATATTCTTATACCTTTAAAATTATTTACTTCCATCATATAAGATCATCCTCCTTTAATTCATCTAAATTATCTGGAAATTCTAAATCATCTAAATTTCCATCATCAAATTCATCTTCACTATCATCTTGTTCTTCAATATCTTCAGGTTCAGGAACAATTTCTTCTTCCTTTTCTTCTTCTATTTTTGTAAGTTCATCAATTTTTAATGAATCTTCATCACTATCATCATTTTCCATTTCTTTAAGATCAACTAATTTATCATCTTTATTTAAAACTTGAACATCTAATCCTAAAGCTTGGAATTCTTTAACTAAAACTCTAAAGCTTTCTGGAATACCAGCAGTATCTAAAGTTTTACCTTTAACAAGGGCTTCATAAATCTTAACACGTCCAACAACATCATCAGATTTTACAGTAAGCATTTCTTGAAGAACATGTGCAGCACCATAAGCATAAAGTGCCCAAACTTCCATTTCTCCAAATCTTTGTCCACCAAATTGTGCTTTACCACCAAGAGGTTGTTGTGTAACAAGTGAGTAAGGTCCTGTAGATCTTGCATGAATTTTATCATCTACCATATGATGTAATTTAATCATATACATTACACCAACAGATACTCTATTATCAAAAGCTTCACCAGTTTTACCATCATATAAAACTACTTTACCATCTTCATCCATTCCAGCTTCTTTCATTTGATCATAAATCTCTTTTTGAGAAGCACCATCAAATACTGGAGTAGCATATTTTACACCTAATTTTTTACCAGCCATACCTAAATGTAATTCTAGGATTTGTCCGATGTTCATACGTGATGGAACACCTTGTGGATTTAAAATAATATCAACTGGTCTACCATCTTTAGTATAAGGCATATCTTCTTCAGGTAAAATAAGTGAAATAACACCTTTATTACCATGTCTACCAGACATTTTATCTCCAACTTGTATTTTTCTCTTTTGAATTATATAAACTCTAATAATTTTTGAAACACCAGCTGGAAGTTCATCTGAATTTTCTTTTGTATATACTTTAACATCATGAATTATACCACCAGCTCCATGTTCAACACGAAGTGATGTATCTCTAACTTCTCTAGTTTTTTCTCCAAAAATTGCATGTAATAATTTTTCTTCAGAAGTTAATTCTTGAACACCTTTAGGAGTTACTTTACCAACTAAAATATCACCATCTTTAACTTCTGTACCAATTCTTACAATTCCATCAGAATCTAAATTCTTTCTAGCTTCCTCACCAACATTTGGAATATCTCTAGTAATTTCTTCAGGTCCAAGTTTTGTATCACGACATTCAATATCATAATGTTCAATATGAAGTGAAGTATAAGCATCATCTTTAACTAATTTTTCAGATAATACAACAGCATCTTCGTAGTTATATCCATTACATGTCATGAAAGCTACTACCATATTTTTACCTAATGCTAATTCACCATTTTGAGTTGATGGACCATCGGCAATTACTTCACCACGTTTAACTTTATCACCTTTTTTTACAATTGGATGATGATTAATTGTAGTTGAAGCATTACTTCTTTCAAAATTAGCTAAATAATAAGTATCTTCACCTTTAGCATTTTTAACAATTATCTTTTTAGAATCTGCATATTCTACAACACCGTCAGCTTTTGCAATAACAGTTGATCCAGAATATTTTGCAGCTATATATTCAACACCAGTTCCAACAATTGGAGATTCTGTTGTTAAAAGAGGAACTGCTTGTCTTTGCATGTTAGCACCCATTAACGCACGACGAGCATCATCATGTTCTAAGAATGGAATACAACTTGTAGTAATAGAAACGATTTGTGCTGGAGCAACATCCATAAAATCTACTTCTTCTTTTTTACACATTACTGTATCACCATTTAAACGAGCAATAACATTATCTTCAATTAATTTTTCATCTTTATCTAATGCAGTAGTAGCTGAAATAATATAATAATCAGCTTCTTCATCTGCAGTTAAATAAACAACTTCATCTGTAACTTTACAATTAACAACTTTACGATAAGGAGTTGTTATAAATCCATATTCATTTACTTTAGCATAACTTGCAAGTGATGTAATAAGTCCTATGTTTTGACCTTCAGGAGATTCTATTGGACAAATTCTACCATAGTGAGATGGGTTAACATCTCTAACTTCAAATGAAGCTCTATCTCTTGAAATACCACCTGGACCTAAAGATGATAAACGTCTTTTATTAGTAAGTTCTGAAATTGGATTAACTTGATCCATGAATTCTGAAAGTTGTGATGAACCAAAAAATTCTTTTAATGCAGCAGTTACAGGTCTAATATTAATTAATGTTTTTGGTGTAACACTTTCAAGTTCTTGAGTAGTCATTCTTTCTCTAATAACTCTTTCCATTCTTGACATACCAACACCAAATTGTTTTTGAACAAGTTCACCAACTTGTTTAACTCTACGATTAGATAAATGATCTATTTCATCATCAGTTCCAATTCCTGTATGTAAACCTAAATAATAAGAAAGTGATGCATAAATATCTGGAGTAGTTAATCTTCTACAATCCACACTTTGATCATTACCTATTAATGTAATAGTTTTTCTACCATCTTTTGGATCAACAATTTTAACAGTTTGAATTTTATTAAAATTATCTAATTCATCATTAATTTTAACTTCTTTAACATTTAAACCATCTTTAAATATTGGTCTAATTGTTTCTAAAATATCTTTAGTAACTACTTCACCTTTTTTAGCAATTACTTTTCCTTTTGCATCTTTAATATCTTCTGCTAATGTTTGATTAAATAATCTATCAACCACATTTAATTTTTTATTAAATTTATATCTACCAACTTTTGCTAAATCATATCTAAATCTATCAAAGAATCTAGTAATAAGTTGATTTTTAGCACTATCTAATGTTGCTGGTTCACCTGGTCTTAATTTTTCATAAATTTCAATTAAGGCTTCATCAGTATTTTTAGTATTATCTTTTTCTAATGTATTGATAATATATTCATTTTCTCCAAATACTTCTTTAATATCATCATCAGATGATAATCCAATAGCTCTTAAAAAAGTTGTTACAGGAACTTTTCTAGTACGATCTATTCTTACATATAAAATATCTCTAGCATCTAGTTCATATTCTAACCATGTTCCTTTATTTGGAATAACTTCTGAAGTAATTATATGACGACCACTTTTATCTATTTCTTTTTTATAGTAAATAGATGGTGATCTAACAAGTTGAGACACAACAACTCTTTCTGCACCATTTATAATAAATGTTCCAGAATCAGTCATCATAGGAATATCTCCTAAAAATATTTCTTGCTCTTTAACTTCACCAGTTTCATGAATAAATACTCTAGCTTCTACTTTTAAAGGAGCAGCATAATTTACCATTCTTTCTTTAGCTTCTTTAATAGAATATCTAGGCTCATCAAAATAATAATTTCCAAATTCTAAGGAAATATTACCAGTAAAACTTTCAACTGGAAATAAATCGTCAAAAGTCTCTTTAATACCTTCATCTAAAAACCATTGATATGATTTTTTCTGAATTTCAAGTAAGTCTGCTAATTCTAAGGTGTTGTTAATTTTTGAGAACGTTCTACGTTCTGCATGTTCTCCGAATTTTTTTGTTTTGTAAGACAATTCATTCACCCCTATACCTAATATTTTTTAGTGCATTTAAAACTAATTGACACAATAGTTGATTTTAAAGTAAATCTTATTTAATGTCAATTGTTTTTTGCCTTAATCACATAAAAACCCTTACTTTTTTGAACAACATCAATTAAGTAAGTAGATTTTAAATCATTAATTGCACTTTTGGCTCCTTGATCTTTTCTTATTACAAACCAAAGCTCGCCATCTTTATTAAGATGATTTTTAGCTTCAAGAAGTATCTTATAAACTACTTCTTTCCCTGCCCTAATGGGAGGATTCGTAACAATCAAATCATATTTATATGTAATGTTTTCATAAACATTACTTAAAAAGGCATTAGCATCCACCTTATTATTTTTAATATTAATTTGAGCTAAATGAATAGCTCTTTTATTTACATCAATCATATCTACATGAGTATTTAGTATTTTAGATAATGATATACCCATATATCCATAACCGCATCCAACATCAAGAATATTATTAAAATGTATATTTTTACTTAAAATTGTCTCAACAAGTAATTTACTTCCAAAATCAATCTTATCTTTTGAAAAAACTCCATTATCACTCGTAAAATCCAAAATAAAATCATCGAAACTGTATTTAAAATTTCGAAACTCACTTTTTAAGTTTTCGTTATTTGTAAAATAATGTTCCAATAGCTTCACCGATTTCCTGAGACAAATATATATAAATTATATACTATAAGTACAGCAAAATCAAGTATTTTATTTAAAAAATATTGACAAATTTTACACTTAACTGATATAATTAATTTGTTATGGCGCTGTAGCTCAGTTGGCTAGAGCATTCGGTTCATACCCGAAGGGTCGTGTGTTCGAATCACACCGGCGCTACCAAGGTAAATAAAGACTTTAAGAATATTCTTAAAGTCTTTTTATAATTAAATCTTAATTTAACACTAATTTTTTAACATATGTATTTTGTAAGTCTAATACATTTTCTTTATACAATCTATAAGCTTCTTCATACTTACCATTTTCAATTAATCTTACACATACTTGAATTACTTTATAATATATTTCATTATATATTGCATTAGCATCTTTTCTTTTATCTAAAACTTCTACTACTTTAGGTGCAACATCATAATATTCTTTTTTATCTTTCTTTGACACAAATTTATCTCTAAACCATCTCAATATATCTGCTCTTGATGGATCATATTTCATATCACTTATTTTATCATAATAAAATTCTGACATTATCTTTCATTCCTCTTTTCTCTATTTGTTACTCTTAAATCAGAAACGTATTTATCATGAATAATTTTTTCTAATTCATATTTAAGTGGATCATATAAATTAGTTATATCAAATAAATCAACATATTTAAAATTTAATTCATTAATATTATCATTTATTTTATTAATTACTTCCTCAGTAATATTTTCTTCCTTACATAGTGAATTTACTAAAGTAATTGTTTCTTCAATTAAACTATAATCATCTTTATAATTATCGTTAAGAAGTAATTCTTTTAATGATTTTTCTAATTCAATAATATTACCATTCAAAATATTCATTCCTCTCTTTAATTAAAATTTTATAAATATATTATTAATGTCAATAATCTAGCATATTTATATAACTACTATATTATAATAAATTATTCATACCAAAATAATCATATATTCAAATCGCACCAGCATCACCATATAAAACTTTACTCAAATTAAATTGTTCGAGTTTTTTTATTTATCCATTTTTTTAAATCTTCAAAAGATATTTCAAACAAATTCTTATCAGTATTTACCATACCAATATGTGTAAAAACATCTTGTGATTTTTTATTATTAGTATTAATTGCACCAATAACCGTTTTAATATATTTATTTTCATTTATTTCAATTAATTTTTTTAACATTTTTCTTAAATAATCTTTTCCATGACATTCATATCTTATTTGAACTTCAGATAAAAGTAACTTCTCATCTAAAAATATATAGCAAATAAATCCAATTATTTTATTATTATCAATATAAAGTATGATATTATAATCAGGATCATTTAAAATCATAGATTTCCAATGTTCAAATCCTTCACCTTCAAGTATTTTTCTTTTCTTTTCATATTCATCAATTCCATGCCTATAAATATAATCATTTAATAATATGTCATTCATTTCTAAATATCTATATTCAGGTATTTTTTTATTACAATTATAAAACTCAAACATATTTTACTCCCTTTTTAAATAAAGAACTATTTTATTAATTTTCTTGAACAGCTTTTAATATTTTCATAATTAATATTAGATAATCTTAATTCCTCTTGATCTAATATTTCATAACCAATATTATATTTATCTAATAAATTAATAAATTCATTAAAATATATATCATTTTTAAAACATTGAATAAAACTTAAATATAATTCATCATTTAAATACATCAAATTACAAACTATATCACTTGTTTTAGCAGCATTTAAAGCATATATTTCTTTTATAAAATAATTCATATTATCAAAAGATTTATTATTAATATATGAAACAGATATCGTAGATCTTTTTCTATTTAAAGTTGATCCTAAAATTTCTTTTTTATCTTCTATAGATTCAATTCTATTTAAACTATCAAATAATAATTTTAATTTCTTACCTTTTTTTAAAGCATTTTTTCTTTTATTTTGAGTTGATTTTTTCATATTTGTTAAATTACAAATTTCAAATAAATTATTATTAAAAATATCACATGGATAATCAATTATAATATTTCCTTCAACTTCCCTATAATTATCTTGTTTATTTAATAATTCTTTATTATTTACAATAATATTTGATGTTATAATTTTTGATAAATTATCTACATTATTTATAGATTTTGCCACAATCGCAGATATTACTAAATCAACATTATTAGAATATTTTTTTATATCTTTTTCATTTAATTTAATATAGTTATTATAATTTATATTAAAATTTATATTATTTTTATCGCATAATTCATAAAAATTAATTGGTGTATTATTACTCTCTAATACTTTGTCAATTTTATCTATTTCTTTATCAGGATATGGATTATCAATTTCTTTCTCACTTATTTTTGATCCAACTAAATTTATACCATCACTATTAATATTTACATTATATTTTTCACAAATATAATAATATAATATAGATTTAATAAAAGGAATCATCCCATTAAAATCAGATAAAGAATGCGACATTTCAAATCCAATACGATTTTTACAATATTTTATTGTAAAAAGATGATAATTTGTATATTCAGATCCTAAATAAGTTGGCTCCCAATTATTTCTTATTTTTATAGGATATGGATTAGTTTTTAGTTCATATTTATTTAATGAATTATCCAAATACACAAAAAAATAAGGATATCTATATCTAAGTTTATTTACAGCATTTTGTAATATATTTTCATCTATATCATCCTTTAATTTTAAAACAATTTCTATTATATTTGGATAATTAGCATTTGTATAATAAAAATTTGGATCATAATAATTCTTCATAAACGTATCCCCCACTAATATAAATTATAACATATATAATATTTAAGAAAAAGAAAAAATTATCAATTTATTGATAATTTAATTAAATAAAGCAATTATTTTTGGTAAATAAATTGCACCAATAGTTATTGCACCTATAACAGATACAACAAATGTAGCAGCACTACCACAATCTTTTGCAATTTTAGCAAGATCGTTATATTCTAAAGTTACCATATCAACAACAGCTTCAACTGCAGTATTTAAAAGTTCAATAGATAAAATTACACCAAGAGCAATAAGAATAATACCCCATTGAGTAAAACTAGGTTTTAAAAATAATCCAATTATAATTGTTATTATTGAAAAAACTAAATGTATTAAAATACCACTTTCATTTTTATATGCATATTTTAAACCTTGAATAGAATAAACACATTTATAAAATAATTTTTTTAATCCTTTAGAGTCACCTTTTAATCTCATACTATTTTCAATTTTCTTTTTCATATCAAAAACTCCCCTTAACGACAATATATATTAAACTACTTTTTTTCAAAATATTCAATATTTATTTTTATAATACCTTACATTTAGGTATAAAATCATCATTAAATATTTTTTTATAACTATCAATACCTAAATTATCCAAATTAATTAATTTTAACATAGGATATTTATTTTTAAACGAATCATCATTATAATTTAGTACATTCTCTGCAAAATAATCTATTTCACTTACAGGAATTTTATAATATTTTGAAACAAATTCTTTAAATGTATTATGTCTTTCGTTTAATAAATCTAAAATATAAACATCATTAAATAAAATTGAATTTCCACTATCATCTACCATTGGATTAAAATCACTTGCTAAATTATTAACTCCAAGATAGTATAGCGTTAAACACTCTTTATAATCAATATTATTATCTTTAATATAATTTAATAATTTTTTTACATATAAATCATATAAAGTTAATTTATAATTATATCCTACCCCATCTGACATCGTTTGATTTTTATTAGTATTATAATTTGCAAAAAACTCAAAAAAATTATTATTATAATTTTTTGCGTCAATAGAATATAAAATCTTATAAAATTTATAGATATCATCATTACTTTTTAAATCTAATAAATCAAATAATTGTTTAGCATCTTCATCAAATAATGAATCAAAATATTTTTCTGGAGTTGCATTTTTATTATATAAAGAAAGTAATATAATAGAATTAATATCATTTTCATAAGATTTATATACATCTTCATCATAAGAAATATTAAATTTATTATAATATTTATTATATCTAGTTGATGCATCTTCCATAATTGAAGAATTATATAAATTTGAATATTTAATATAATTTTTATTATAATCATCAATATAACATTGTCTTATATCATTAAATATATGAAATAAATTTTTTCTTAAAGTATTATAATATTCTTCACTATAATTATCTTCATTTTTATTAAATAAAACAGATCTATTAATTATAATTGAATTTAAACTATTATCATAATAAATACCATTAGTTTCCATATCAATAAATTGTTCTCTAAAATCATCTGAAGAATATACTATTTTTAAATTTTTAATCAAATATAAATCTTCATCAATATCATTTGTACCAAAATTAATAATATTATCAATAATTTCTTTTAATATTTGTTCATATGCAAGTGAATCAGCTGTTTCAAATACTGAAGTAAATGAATCATTATTATTATTAATCGAATTATCTATAATTTTAGAAATAATCTCTTCAGTACTTAAATTATTAATATTTCCAAATTTATAATGATTTTTTAAATATTTAAGCATATCATCTATTCTTTTTCTAGAAATATAAGCATTTTGAAATTGGTAATTAATATCATTATCAAACTCACAAATATAAGAATCAATTAATTCATCATCTTCACTTGTTTGCAATACAGTATTATCATCAATACATAAATTATAATAATTTAATATTGATATATTTAAAGCAATCAATAATGAAACAAAAAATCTCCTTTTATACATTTTTATACCCCTTTACAAGTGAGAAGTATTATAGTACTTTTTTTATATATTGTCAAATATTATAACAAGTGTTAATATATAAAAAAGTTATTGCCTAATAGCCAAGCGGTAAGGCAGAAGGCTCTGACCCTTCGATTTCGTAGGTTCGAATCCTACTTAGGCAACCATAAAAAAAAGCTTCGTAAATTACGAAGTTTTATTTATTTTTTGAAAAAATCATAGTATCATTATCAGTTTTAATAATTACATCATCATTTTCTACTGTATAACTAGATGTAGATCCATCTATAACAATATTATTATCATCATAAGTTAATTGATACTCTCTATCAAATACTTTCATATTTCCCTTACCATCTTTTTCGATTTTTAATGTGATTTTATTTTTAGAATTATTTATTACATCAAGATTCACATCAGCTCCATTACTAGTCATTTTACTTAATGTATAATCTCCCGTAAAATTCTTAGATCCACAAGCACATAAATTAAATACAAATATGACTAATAATATAAGTTTTAAATATCTATTTTTCATTCTTATATCCTCCATATATTAGTATTATATCACATTTTATTATTTTCTTCTATTTTCTCCCTGAATTTCAATATCATCAGTTAACACTTTAATTCTTTCAATAATTCTACTTGCTTTAACATGTTCTAAATTATTTGATAAATGATTTTCTAATTCGTTTATATTAAAATTAGACGTAAAAAATGTTGTTTTATAATTATTCATTCTGCTTTGAAGTAAAGTTCCAAGTATTTCATCTCTTGACCACTCGCTTACCTTTTCTGCACCAATATCATCTATTAATAATAAATCGATGTTTTCTAAATAAGACATTGTAGATTCTAATTCATCAAAATTACTCTTCAAATCTCTTAATAATGTAGGAAAATAAATTATCTTAGTTCTATAACCTTTTTTCTTTAATTCATTAAAAGCAGCAGATATTATATAAGTCTTACCAGATCCAAAACTTCCATGTAAATATAATCCTTTAAATTTCTTATTACAATCATATTCTTCAATAAATTTTGTTATCCATTTTATAAGTTTTACTCTTGCTTTATCATTATAATCAACATCTTTCATTGAAGCATTATCTAATTCTTTTTCACGAGTTAATTTATTGTCTTCTTTTGCATCTTGTTCATTTTTATATTTACAAGTTTTATATAAAAAATCTATATGATCATTATATATTTGAGGATAATAAACATAACCAATATTTTGATTTTTACAAAACATTAATCCTTTACAATTTTTACAATTTTTTAATTCATTAACACAATCTTGAAATTTCGAAGTATTAATAATCTTTTCATTTTCTTCAACATCAAAAGAATTAGTAACTTTTTTAAACATTGGATCTTCTAAAGCTTTAATATAATTTAATTTTATAGAATTTTTCATTTTCTCATTAGTATTAAATATTTTTTCCATGTTACATAAATCCTTTCATTAATTCTTCTAATTCTTTTCTTTCTACATCATCAAGTTCTTCTTTTTTAATATCTTTTTTTAACCAAATAGGAACAGCTTCTTTATTTTTAATAGACTTAGGGGCTATTTGACTTACCTTTTTATTATTTTTACCAGCTAAAGACATTGCTTCATCTGCAGTTTCAATACCACTTCTTTTCCATTGCCCAGCAATAGTTTCAATATATGCTCTATTTAATTTATTATCATTTTTCTTTAATACATAATCAATTAATACATTAACAACAGCCGGAGATAATTTAAGATCATCAAGTAAATATTCTAGTAAAGATAAATCCCTTGTTGTAGGAACAACACCCTTATATTTATTTTTTAAAAAATCATATGGAGATGTATTTTCAAAAACATAAATCATTTTAGCACGATTAGAAACATCTCCTTGAGGTCTTTTTAAATATTCAGGTTGAGTTCTATATATTAAAGTTGGAAGTTTACCACTATTAATATATGTATAATATTCTCTTGTTTTCTTTCTTAAATCTTTTTCAACAATATAACCATTTTCATTTATAGTGTTTCTTAAAATTTCAGCCATTTTTAACGTATCTAAATTATAAATAAAAGCTAAATTATTAATCAACTCTTTCATTTTTTTATTTAATGATTTTTCATTAATTAAATTTTTAGGAATTGATATTATTAATTCATCAAAATCTATAATATTTTTTACATTTACTTTATTATGTTCCTTATCTCTAACATCAAATTCTGGAATAATTGTAGATGATTTAAAACTTTCATTTAAACTTTTTGAAATATCTTGATATTCATCTAAATTAAAATTAACTTTTTGATATGAATTTTTTATACTTTCAAACTCTCTTTTACCAATATTATTATATAAGACAACACTAAAAATTGGATGGATCAAAAATTCCTTAGGTGGAAGTGGTGAATATATTTCATATATATAAGAAGCTATATCTCCTTCTTTATAATAAGTTTTAATAAGACCAACAGATTCTAATACTTCCCTAGCTTCTCTTAATGTATTAAGATCAGTTTTCATAATAGTCATTAAATGGTGATGAGTAAATTCCTTACTTTGAATTTCTAAAATATCTAAATCATTTAACAAAGTTAAATATAAAGCTACTGCAAAAGGTCCAATTATTGGTTCATATAAAGCAATTAAATTCTTTTTATCATCTTCTTGAATTAATCCTTTATTAATAATTATATAAGAATCAGCAGGAAGTAAAGTAACACTCATATTTTCACCAACTTTCAAGTTAATAATATTATACTAAAAAAAATACTTAATTTTAAGTATTTTTTAATTAAATAATAATCATATTATAATTTTTTTATTTTTTCTTTAATTTTAGCATTACTATTATCAATAGCTATTCTTTGACAAATAAATAATAAGATAATAACATTAATATTAAATGATCCACCATAACTTAAAAGTGGTAATGGAACACCTGTTAATGGCATTAATGCTAAAACACCAAATAAATTAATAATAATATGTACAGTTAAATATATAAATGTTCCATAAGCTATTATCGAATCGCTTGTTTTATGAGCATTCATTGCTATCCTTAAAATAGAAAACAACATTAAAATATATATTATTAAAATAACAATTCCGCCAATATATCCAAGTTCTTCACATATTATTGGAAATATAAAATCTGTATGAGCCTCAGGTAAATATAAATACTTTTGAGTTGAATTACCAAATCCGACTCCCATTAAACCACCATTTTTAATAGCAATAAAACTATTACATACTTGATAACCAGTAGATTCTCTATATCTAGTACAAGGTGCCCAAAAGTTAAATCTTTTCATCTGATATTCTGAAATAATTTTAGGTCCTAAAATTGGAATCAAAACACCAATTAAACATATAATTGCAAATATTATTAAAAAACATTTCTTTTTTATAAATTTATTCATAGGAACACTTATAAAAACAAAAAATGAAATAAAAACTATAATAATAGCCCCACCTAAATCAGGTTGTTTTAATATCAAAAAAGCAATTATACTAGCTATACCAAGAGGAATAAAATATAAATACCATCTACTCTCTTTATTTTTAATTAAATTACCATAAAAAATTGCCATAAATAATATTAATAATGTCTTTGCAAATTCAGATGGTTGAAAATTTAAAAAACCTAAATCATACCAACTTTGAGAGCCATTAACAGTTTTACCATAATATTGTAATCCAAGTAATGCAATGATAATAAAAGCTACAAGAAAATAAACAATAGTTTTTGATTTATATAATTTCATTCTAAATAAGAATATATAAGATAAAATACAAGATATTAAAATTATAATTACTTGTTTTTTAAAATAATAATTTGATGCCACACCTTGAGACAACACTGTTAAAACAGATGATGCAGAAAAAATTGCCACCACACCAATTATCATTAAAATAACTGATGTTACTAGAAGTAATAAATCCATTTTTTTAATATTATTCTTCATATACTTCACCTATTATTAATATAATATCACAATTTAAACATATTTAGTTAATTTAAAGAAGTTTTATTGTCAAAATAGTGTCTAAATTAATAAAATATAATAGATACATAAAGGAGGTATAAATATGTATTACTACGGAAATAACGGTTATTATGGTAATGCAGGATGCAATCCATGTGCAACATATGCAGGATATACTTATGGTGGTGGAATTGGTGCTGCAATTTGGATAGTATTATTTATATTATTAGTAATAATTATTGGTGCAGGATGGTTTAATAACGGAAATAATCGTTAAGGAAGTATAACTTCCTTTTTTTATTAAAAAAAATAACTAAAATAGTTATTTTATAAACATAGCATCTCCAAAAGAAAAGAATCGATAGTCATTTTTTATTGCTTCTTTATAAGCATTTAATATTATCTCTTTACTTGAAAAAGCAGAAACTAACATTAATAATGTTGATTTAGGTAAATGAAAATTAGTTATTAAACCATCTATTCCTTTAAATTCATAACCTGGATATATAAAAATATCAGTATTACCACTACAAGCTCTAAATTCGTTATATTTATTAATTATAGTTTCTAAAGTACGACATGAAGTTGTTCCAACACTTATAATTCTTCTATTATCTTTTTTAGCCTTATTTAATATTTGTGCAGTTTCATCACTCATCTGATAATACTCGCTATGCATTTTATGATTTAAAATATTTTCTTCTTGAACTGGTCTAAAAGTTCCTAATCCAACATGTAATGTTACATTTGTAATTATTACTCCTTCATCTTTTAATTCTTGTAATAATTCTTCAGTAAAATGAAGACCAGCAGTTGGAGCAGCAGAAGATCCAATATTTGTTGCATATACTGTATTATATCTATCTTTTTCATCTAATTTTTCATGAATATATGGAGGAAGTGGCATTTCACCTAATCTATCTAATATTTCTAATAAAATACCATTATATATTAATTTAACACGTGTTACTCCATCATCTAATAGTTCTACTACTTCAGCACTTAATTCATCAGAAAATTTAATAATAGTACCTAAATGAAGTCTTTTTTGAGGTTTAGACAAACATTCCCATTTATCTTCACCCAAATCTTTTAATAATAATAATTCAATTACTGCACCAGTATCTTCCTTAACACCCATTAAACGAGCAGGAATAACTTTAGTATCATTTATTACTAATACATCACCTTTATGAAGATAATCTTTAATATCTCTAAATTCCTTATGTTCTAATTCACCCGTAAAACGATCTAATACTAATAATTTAGAACTAGATCTATTTTTAAGTGGAGTTTGAGCAATACAACTCTCAGGTAATTTATAATCAAATTCATTTATATTCATTTCTTTTCCTTCTTTTCTTTTACATAATTAATTATACTAAAAATAATACTAGTAATTAAAATTGCTATAAAAACACCTTCATAAATATTAAAAATCTTATTAAAAGTAAAAGATAATATTCCTATTAAAATCGAATAAATAATTCTTTGATTTCTTAATATTGGTGAATAAAATGAAATTGTAGCAATTAGTATTATAGCATATATAAATTCACTACATATCATATCTTTTATATTAATAATAATATTTTGATTAAATATTAAACAAAATACAATCAAAGTTAAAAAATAACTTACAAAAGAAATCAAAGGAATTTCTTTTTTATAATTTATTAAAGTACATAAAATGATATAACAAATAATTAATAATAATATATTTGAAGTTGCTATTCCTCCAATAGCTTTTCCAAAAAACATATCAAATGTCGATAAATTTGTTTCAATACTTAATTCATATATGTTTTGATAGTTATATTTATTTAATAAAATAATTGCCAATATAATTATTAGTTTCATCATTGCATAATAATTAATTTTAATATTTAAAAAAAGTTTAACAATATTAAAAATAACAATAAAAATTAGATAATAAAATATATTTATATTTATTGGTAAACAAAAAACAATTAAAGCAATAAATATTGGGTTATAATCACTTTTAATACTATATTTTTCTTTTTTTATATATTTTTTATATAAAAATGTTATTAAATAAGAAATAGATAATGACAATAATATTAATAATAATGGTTTAAATATATATACAAAATTAATTAATTTCTTATTATATAATAAAATACCATTTTTATATGTTGCATAAATTGTCAAAATAATTATAACCAAATAATACCTAATAATAATATTTAAGTTAGAATACTTATTTTTCATTTAATTGATTCCTTTCATATATTTTTATTTTCGAAGGACATATGTAATTACATAAACCACATTTAATACATTTATCATTTTTTACTAACGGATTAATTTTAACAGGACAAACCTCAACACATAATCCACAATTAATACATTCTAATTCATCATCACTACATTTCTTATTAATAATTATTGCATCAATATCATCAGTAATAATTACTTCATTATTATTTAATTTTTTACCAGAAATAAAACTATTTAAAAAAATATCATATTTTTTATCAATTATTTTTAAATCCTTGATAATATTATTTAAAAAAGCGTACTTCTTAGTATTAATAACACATGGATTTTTAATATTATTTCCATTAATAGTAATATATTTTTCCGTATTAATTTTATTTTTCTTTATACTAAAAACCATATTAATTAAATCATCTAATTCAATCATTTTTTCATCATTATTTTTAATCAAATAATCATGCAATAACAATTTATTACCAATTGGATAAATATCAGGCAATAGTTTAAAATTAACCTTAGAATTTTCTAATTCATTTAACTTATACATATCTAATAAATCGTTATTACTATTTTTAATTACAAATAATACTTTTTCTATATTAAATAAATTTGCAATACATTCACAAAATTCATCCAATTCTTTCATATTATTTTTTATGTACATATATTTATTAAAAACATAAGGATCATCATCAATACAATTAATATATAATAATTTAATATCACTTAAAAACATATTTTTAATATTTAAATCAAGACAATTAGAAATAAGCTTATCCTTAGTTAATTTATCTAAATTTCTAGCTCTTCCACTATTAATAGATTCTTCCTTATAATTATTTTTAATAACTAAATATTTATTACTTTTTACATTAATTATTTTTAATATATTACCAGATATTGAAGAATAATATTTATTATTATGATCATCATAAACTAATTCACCTTTTAATACATTGCCTGTTTTTTTTATATATTTTTCATCACTAATTGGAATATAAATATAATCTGTATCATAAACTTCAATAAAATTTGTAACTATTTCATTTTTTAAGTCATTATGTATATTAATTGTTTTCATTATCCTTCTCCTTTAATATTTGAATTAAATAATCCTTTAAATTTTTTGCAGTATTATAAGGAATTATATTTGATAATTCTTCGATAGGTGCTTCACTTATTTTCTTTATATTTTTATATTTTTTTATTAATTCTTTTTTTCTTGCTTGACCAATTCCAGGAACATCATCAAGTATACTTGCTATTTGTCCTTTAGATCTAATATTTTTATGATAATTAATAGCAAATCTATGAACTTCATCTTGCATTCTTGTTAAATAATGAAATACATTTGAAGTTATATCTAATTCTATTTCATTTTCATTTAAATCTATTAAAGAATTGGTATTATGTTTATTATCTTTTTTTAAACCAGCTACTGCTATATTAAGATTTAAGTCATTTAATACCTCTTTTGTTGCATGAATTTGAATTAATCCACCATCTACTAATATTAGATCTGGTATTGAATCTTTATTCTCCATTAACGCTCTTTGATATCTACGATAAATAACTTCTTGCATTGTATGATAATCATCGTTTTTTTCCACTAATACTTTATATTTACGATATTCATTTTTTTGAGGTCTTCCATTAATATATACAACCATCGCAGACACAGCAAAAGTTCCAAATAGATTTGAATTATCAAATAAATCTATTCTTGTTAATTTAGGTAATTTTAATATTTTTCTTAGTGTTTCATTAGAACCACTAGTTCTTTCATCTTCACGCTCTAATAATTTAAATTTATTATCAAAGTTAATTTTTGCATTCATCTCAGCCATTGAAAGTATTCCCTTTTTAGTTCCTTTTTCTGGAGTTATAAACTTTGAATTGACTACACTTGATAATAAATCTTTATCTATATTAGATGATACAAATATTTCTTTTGGTACTTCATGCTTTTGATAAAAATTAGCAATATAATACTCATATGAATCTTCTTCATCATTACATACAAAAATATCACTTTTACTTCCAACTAGTTTTCCATTTCTTAAATAAAATACATTAACAGATAAATATCCATCTTTATAATAAAAGCCAAAAACATCACGATTAACAAGATCAGATAAATCTATACGTTGTTTTTCCATTATAACATCAATATATTCTAATTCATTTTTTAAATCTTGAGCCATTTCAAAATTTAAATTTTCACTATATGTATTTATTTTTTCCATTATTTTATCTTTTAGTATTTTATCATTTCCTCTTAAAAAAGATAGTATTTCTTTTTCCATATCTAATACTTTTTGTTCATCTAATTTTTTAGAACAATAACCTAGACATTCACCTATATGATAATATAAACACAATTCTTTTTTATTATCACATTTTTTTAAAGGATATAATCTATTAATAAGATTTACTATTCTTCTTGCTGCATATGCATTTGGATAGGGACCAAATAACATTTTATTATCTTTTTTCTTAATACTTAAATATCTAGATATTTTAAGTTTAGGATATGGTTTAGAAATATATTCAATATACGGATATGATTTATCATCTCTAAGCATAATATTATATTTAGGATTATATTTTTTTATTAAATTTATTTCAATTAAGAAAGCTTCAACTTCTGAAGTAGCCACTATATATGTAAAATCTTTTATATTTTCAACTAATTTAGCAGTTTTACCAGTATGTTCTCTATTAAAATAAGATGATACCCTTTTTTTTAAGTTTTTAGCTTTACCAACATAAATAATAGTTCCATTTTCATCAAGCATTTGATAAGATCCAGGCATATTTGGAACAAGTTCTAATTTATCTTTAAACTTCATGGGTATCACTTCCTTATCTAATTTATAATTATAACATTTTAACTAATTTTAGTAAAATAAAGAAAAATTAGATTAAAAAAATCTAATTAATCGTTATAAATTTACTAATATCATCATATATTTTTGTATTTTGATCAAACATAACAGAATATATTAAATATTCATCCCATAACATTATTTCTTCTTTTTCACCATTTTCCAAATCAGAAAATTCTAACAAAAAATTTTTTAATCCATTAAGTTTTTTATTAATATCATTACCCTTACTAGTTCTTATAAAACTACTTTCTTTATTTTTTTCATATGATTTAGCAAAACTGTTAAAAATTGAAATTATATAAAAACTTGAGCATGCATATATTGGGACAAATAATACAAAATATTTAAATGAATTATCACTAAGTGTTTGATCATTTGCTCTAAAAATAACAGCTGCTATTACCAAAATAATAATAGGAAAAATAATAAAAAATCCTGCAATCATTTCAGTATATTTACTTTTATTTTTAACATATTTTTCAAAAAAACTAATTTTATTATTTTTAATTATTAAATTATCACTAATACATTTATTCATAATAAATTGATTAAAATCTAAACTATTAATATATACTGCATTATTTTGTATTTTAGATAAAACATAATTATCAATATTATTAGTAGTAGTATCAGTTAATTTTTTAACACCATCATCATTAATATCAATTATCTTATTTTTATACATATTTAGCAATGATAAAACTACATATGTCTTATTTTTTATATCTAAGTTATTTAAAAATAATAATTCAGTTGGACAATATTCTTTTACAATGTTTCTAAAATACTCTTTTTCCTTATTAAAATCATCCTTACTTAAAGTTTCTTTTTCTACCATTTTTTTTCCAATAC
The DNA here is from genome assembly GCA_947165285.1 of uncultured Mycoplasmatota bacterium. Taxonomy (GTDB): domain Bacteria; phylum Bacillota_I; class Bacilli_A; order RF39; family UBA660; genus RUG12834. Next base: position 54,409 of record CAMUZS010000001.1, on the reverse strand, counting down.
TTTTTCCAGCAGTAGCCATTATTAATATTCCAAATAATAAAAGAGGAACACAAGAACCAACCGCTACAGCTATATATCTGGTCGTAATATTATTACTACTTGAACCATAAAAATTAATCATTAAATCTACATTTAATTTAATAGAAATTATCAATAAAATAGTATATATAATAATTTTTTTCATAATATACTTCACCTATATTATTATAAAATAATACACTATTATAAGCAATCATTTAAAAAAAACACTTTACATGCTATAATCATATTAGGTGATTTATATGAAACTTATAAATACTTACGAAGAAATAATAAAGAAATCAAGATTTATTAGTTTTTACTATGAAGTAGATTCGATAGATGAAATAAATAAAATTCTTGAAGAAATAAAAAAAGAACATAAAAAAGCAAGACATATACCATATGCTTATAAAATAGATAATTTAGTAAAAAAATCTGATGATAAAGAACCTAATGGTACTGCTGGATCGCCAATATTTAATATTATTGAAAAAAAGGATTTAAATCATTGTTTAATTGTTGTAGTAAGATATTTTGGTGGTATAAAATTAGGAGCTGGAGGACTTATTAGAGCATATTCAAATTCTGCTAATAATGTAGTTAAATAAAAAAATAGATTAAAAATCTATTTTTTTTATCCAATTAACTTATTTCTTCCAGATTCCTTTGCTTTATATAAATTTACATCAGCATCTCCAATAATTTTTTCTATATCCATATTTTTATCAGACTTACTTACCCCAATTGATATAGTTATTCGTATCTCATTTTTTAAAATAATACTTTTTTTATTTTTTACTTTTATTCTTATATTTTCAAGCATTTTTTTGAAATTATCATATGTAATATTAGAGTTACAGATAATTAAAAACTCTTCTCCACCCCATCTACCAACATCAATATTACTATTAACATTATCTTTAAATATTTTAGAAATCATAATTAATACTTGATCTCCAACATTATGTCCATACGTATCATTTATTTTTTTAAAAAAATCAATATCTGCTATTGCAACATAAAAATCATCATTGTTATTTTTATAATTATCAAGAATTTGATGTAAAGCATATCTATTATATAAACCAGTTAATTCATCAAAATCAGCTCTTCTTGATAATTTTTTTCTTGTTTCATTTGCAAATAAAGTAGATAATGCCGAAAACATCATAACTATTGTTGCTGATAATAAGGAATTAAAACCATGTAATAGCTGCATTTTCACTTCATTTTTATGAATTCCAACATCAAATTTAAAACAAATATATTGCAAAATAAGATATGTTAAAACAAACACAATACCCAAAAATTTATATCTTTTAATCTTTGTTTGTTCAGGAATATAAAATGGTAAAAATAAAGCACATATCATTGCAAAAAGATATTGTTGAAAACCATATTCCCATCCAATTAATAAAACAGCACTTATTAAAAAAATCCATAATTGAGTAAAAAATAAATTTATAAATAATTCATTTTTATTATTTTTTAATAAAAAATATAAAAAAATATTAAATACTAAAATAAAAATATTAATAATAAACATTGGTACTGAAACTTGTAAAAAAAACATACCAAAAATAATATTTATTAATAATGAACATATATTTGCAATATAAAGTAAAAATGTTATTTGTCCATCTTTTTCTCTTCTGTTATCAAACAAAACTCTAAATCTTTTTAAAGGTTTTTTCATAATATTTCTCCTAACTATTAAATTATATCATATAAAAAAAAGATACTCTATATTATATGAGTATCTGTATGTCAAATCTACTATTATTTTAATTTCTTAGAAATATATAAAAATGGTGTATCACATAATGCTATTATTATTTCAACTATAGATATTGTCGTAGCAATATTTAACATTGTTGAAATATCATATAATCCCACAAATGCAATAAAAATAAAGAAATAATTTTCTAATACATTTGAAATTATAGTGGCAACATTATTTCTTACCCATAATTTATTAGGTAATTTCTTTTTAATCTTTTCAAATAAGAATATATCTAAATTATTACTTATATAAAACATTAATATAGATGATATACTTATTCTTAAATTTAGACTAAATAATACAGACATTGAATCATGTGCCATATCAGTTGAATCAGGTACAAATAATAAACCAATTTGCATTATAACAATAAATACGATCATAGCAAAAACTGATATCTTAATTGCTTTCTTACTATATTTTGGACCATATTTTTCACTCATAATATCTGTAGCCAAAAAAACTGATGCAAATAAAACATTACCACATGTTGATGTAAAACCATTAAATAAGCCAATAGTTTGACATTCTAAAATGTTTGCCATTATTAATGCAATAGCAGTCCAAACATATAATCCTTCCTTTTTAAATATTTTTTCTATTAATATTACAAAACTAAAAGTAACAATAATATTAATAAAAATTAATAAAACATTATTCATAAATTTTTCTCCTTCCCTTTTTTATACTAGGATGTGTAGGATAACTAGTACTATTTGATTATATCATTTATTTATAAATAATCAATTATTATATTCATTAAAATAAACTTTATATATTTCATCATATACAAAATTAGCAAATGCTTTACTTCCTTTAACGTTTGGATGAACTTTATCTCCATATAAATACTCAGGATGTTCTTTGCATACACTAACCCAATCTATTATATACACATTATCATGTCTATTTGCAAATTCTTCTAATCCAGGATTAAATGTATCATAATCTGGATTAGTTGCATTAACCCAAAATATTTTTTTATCTGGTATTACATCATATAAAGTATCTTTACATTTTTGAGTACAATTACCATTTGTACCTAAAACAATTAAAACTACATCATCAATAATATTTTTTCCTTTTAATTTCTTCAATAATTCTCTTCCTTGAGGTTCTGTTCGATTTTTCTTGCCATCAAAATATCCAGAAGGAAACACCTTATATAAATCATTAACTACCATTTGTAATATTGAATCACCAACACCAACTATTTTTAAATTACTAACTATTTCTTTAACTTGATCATCTTTATTTTTATTATCAATTATAAAATTTTCTTCACTTTTTTGTTCATTATTTTCATATTCATTTTGTTTTTCTTCAATTAATAAACTATTTTTATTTAATTCTTCATTTATCGTATTTATTTCATCAGTATAATCTTTAAATGTTATATATTTAAATATACCAAATAAGCATGATAAGATTACTAATATTAAAAAAATCTTTTTAACTTTATTCTTAATTATTTTATGAATTATATTAGCTATTATGATTGTAGTAAATATTATTAAAACTACTTTTATATAATTAACAATACTAAGGTTATTAAATAAATAGATGATTGGATATTGTACTAAGTATAATTCATATGAAAATTTAGATAATGAAGTAACAATTAAATTAATATTACTTGTTTTATTATCATTTAATGAATTTTCAATTAATCTAACACTAATTAATGTTGTTAAAATCATACTAATATTAAATAAATATGAATTATTATCTACAAATATAAATAAAATTAACAACAAAATTAAATAAAATACAAATAATATTTTATTTATCTTTTTATTTTTTATTGCTAATGGTTTAAAATAAACATGAATAAAACCTAGCAATAATCCAAATGTTATAGAAAAAATTCTTGAAAAAGTGTCATAATAAGCAAACATAATATTATTATTTTTAACATTTATAAAAAATAATATGTAACTTAATACAGATATTATTAATAGAATAATACACGGAATTATTTTATTAATTTTTTCTCCTATTTTTTTTAATAATAAAAATATAATTGGAAAAACAATTTCAAATTGAATAAGTATTGCAATAAACCAAAAATGAATAAACGGAGATGAATTATATCTTACAAAATAATCTAAATTAGCATTTAATTGCCAATAATTATTATATCCTAATATAACGGATGTTGTTTCCGATTTTAAATTAATCCAATTATTATTAGGAATTAATGAAATAATTGCTATTGAAATAAAAATAACTAAAATAAGTGGTAAATATATTTTTTTGAATCTAGTTTTATAATATTCTTTTAAAGAAAATTTTTCTTTTTTAAAACTAGATATTATTGCTAAATAACCACTTAACACAAAAAAAGTACATACTGCTAAATATCCACCTTTTAAAATACCAACATGATAAAACAAAATTGCCATACATGAAAATAATCTAATAAAATCAAGTTTTTTATAATACTTTGTTTTCATATATGTCACTATCCTATTTAAGATATTATATCATAAGTATTATTTTTTTAATATGTATTTTTTTACTAATTTCCTATATTCATTATCTAATTTTTCATAATGTTTAATTTTATCTTCTTCAGTTCTTTCACCAAAATATTTATTTGCGTTTATATCATAACTAATTAATTCTAAAATTCCACCATTTTCAATTTTAGTTTTATACACTTTAGAAGTAAGTAAAAATTTAGTCTCTAAAATAGTAGTAGAAAAAATATTTCCATCTTCATCAATTAAACAAACACCAGTATGATATGATGCTAAACTACTTCCACCATATTCATTTAATTTATTAATATAATGATTTAATATTTCATCATCAGATACATCTTCATTACCGTTTATTCTTTTAACAAATAATCCTGGTTGATCTTCATCACGAAATTTATCTATATAAAGTCCAGAATCTTCAGCTATTGTAGGTAATTTTGTTACTTCATAATATGCTTTAGCTTTTTTTATAGCATTTTCAACTGGAGTTTTACCATCTTCATTAATATAAATATTTATATCTAACATTTTAGGTGTAATTATTTCAATATTTTTAAAACATTTTAATCTTTCCTTCATCAAATTATACTTAAAATCATTTCCAGTACCAAACAATAATTTCATAACAAAATCCTCCTTTTTTATTTATATATAATAAAATAATTATGTATTTTTTTCAATAAAAAAGAAGTTAACAAAGCCTTCTTTTTTATGCATTTTTTAAATTGTTAATTCATTAAATTCTTTTACACCTTTTTTAGTTAAACGTAAATATAAAATAATATTTATAAATGAATAAATAGCTATTAATATAAATAATAATAATAAAGAATTAATCTTACCAATAATATTAATAATAACAACAACATTAATCATTAATAAAACCATACCAATCATTACAGATAAAAATGAACTAGTACTTTGTTTTACAACTTCAGCACTATTTTCAGCATCTAATTTTGGATATTTTAAATTAATAATTAAACCAATAAAATGTGATACAAGTGGTACCAATATAGATAAAATTAACAATAAAATTGCCTCAATAATACTTAATTTAAACTTAATAAATAATATAATACTTCCTATAAATAATATTGGTGTTGTAATAATTAAACAAGAATATATCTTTGACATTAATATTTTCTTAGGATTTATTGGTAATGATTTTAATATATTAATATTTCTACCTTCTAAGCTTATTAATGAATTAGTAATAGATGTCATAAATGCAGTTACCATAATAATTAAAAATATAAATATTGAGGTATTATTATTAATTAAATCTAATGATAAATTCATACCATTTGGATCAGTTAATAATGGAAGAATATCATCAAATTTGATAGTTAAAACTATAGATATTATAATAAATAATACAAGAGCAAAACCAGCATTTATAACAAATACAGGTGTTTGAAAAAACATATTAAATTCCTTTTTTATTAATGAAGCATTAATAGAATTTTTCTTTATAATTATATTTTTTATTTTAGTTTTTTTAGAAGTTGTTATCTTTTTTACCCTTGAATTAAGAGTAAAATAAAATCTACTTAATATAAAGATTGTAACTACAAATAATGTAATATTTACTAATATAAATATTAATAAATCACCTAAATTAAAATTAGTAACTAAACTTGCATATATTCCAGCAGGATAATATATTTTTGTAATAACATCATTAATACTAGTAGCATTTGATATTATATAATTTAATATATTATTTAAATTAAATGATAATAGCATAATACCCATAAGTACAATCATAGATACAACTATTTGAGCAATATTTTTATATTTAAATCTACTAGAAAGACTTGATGTAATAGAACCAATTATACATGAAATTACAATTGGAATAACTGGTAAGAATAAAAGCATAATAATACTAGTTAAATAATATGTCCAACTTAAATCATTAGCCCATCTCAAATAAGCTATCATTACAGGTAATAAAAATAAGGAATTAAATAATAATTCAAATAAATAAAATTTAAATATTCTTACAAATAAAACCGTACTTCTTTTTATTGGTAGTGAAAGTAACAATTGATCATCTTTACAATTATATAGTAATGGACCTACTTTATAAACACCCTCAATAATAGTCATTACTGAGATTCCAAAAGCTAAAATTGATAGCAATAAAAATTGTAAATTCATTGGAGTTAATTTTTCAAACATAGAATTTGATAAACTCCAAATCATGAACATTAAATATAATCCTATAAATAAAGGTAATGCAATACTAGATTTTTTATTATCTTTTTTAGAACTTATTTTAAATAAGTTCATATCACTAGTCATACATGCCTTTATTAGTGATATTAACTTCTTCATTATTTATCCTCTAATTCCATAAATACTTTTTCTAAAGACTTATCACCTTTAATTTCTTTCATACTACCACTTTTAACTAGTTTTCCTTGTTTAATTATTGCAACTCGAGAACATAATTTTTCAGCAACATCTAATATATGAGTTGAGTAAAAAACTATTTTGTTTTCTTTAACCATTTCATTTAATACTTCTTTAACATCATAAACTGCTTTAGGATCAAGTCCTACAAAAGGTTCATCCATAATTAATATTTTTGGATCATGAGCTAAAGCTGATATTAAAACAATTTTTTGCTTCATTCCATGAGAATAACTATCAATTGTATCATTTAATTTATCTTCCATTTCAAATAACTTAGAATATTTTTTTATATTTTTTTCTCTAGTATTTGTATCAACTTCATACATATCACATATAAAATTAATGTAATCAATTGCTTTCATATGCTCATAAGTTTCGGGATTATCTGGTACAAATGCCATCAATTTTTTACATTCAACTGGATCATCTTTAATAGATTTTCCATTAATAATAATATCTCCTTCATCAAAATCATGAATACCTACTATTGATTTAATTAGTGTTGTTTTACCTGCTCCATTATGACCAATAAAAGCAAATATATCTCCATCATTAACAGTAAACGAAACATTATCTACCGCTTTTTTATTGCCATATTTTTTAGTCACATTTTTAATTTCTATCATATTATACTTCCTTTCATATATTATATTTTAACACAAAAAAAGAGAAAAATATATTCTCTTTATAATTATTTATTTTCTAAATATTCTTCAAAAGTAATACCCTTATCCATAATTTCTTTTGCAATTTCAGGACTACCAACATATCTAAAATGCCATGGTTCATATGAATATCCTGTAATATTTTCTTTTCCTTCTGGATATCTTAATATAAATCCATATTTAGCTAATTTTTTATGAACTATAGCAAATAAACTTTTTTCCTTTATCATTTGCTCGTTTTCAGCAATTAATTTACCATTTTTTCTTAAACATACATCAATAACAAATCCAGTATGATGTTCAGATGTTCCTGGAACAGCTACTGTTTTTTTAGTATATTCAATACCATACTCTTTTTCAAATGCAGCCCATAATTCTTCTTGTTCTTTTACTGAACGATAAGCACTATCAAGTTCAATAAAAACATTTTCAATTTCTAGTTCTTGTTTTAATTTAAAAAATTGAAATAAAGTTTCTTTTTCAGCTTTAACTTCATCACCTGAAATATTAAATGTAGTTTCTAAATTTTCTGATTTTTCCCAATTATCAGGTAACTTATTTTGTTTATTTACAAGAACTAAATAATTTATCTTAACTTCTTCTTTTACTTCTTCTTTTTTTCTTCTTTATTACAAGAAGTTAATAATAAACATGAAATTATAACAAAAAATCCAACTAATATTTTTTTCACAAAAAATCCTCCATAACTATTAATAGGTAATCACATTTTTTAAAAAAATAATAATATTACAAATAAAATAAAATAAAAAAGTTATTTTGAAATAACTTTTTCTTGCCAAGATTTTTTTCCACATTTAGGACATTTCATATGTCTTGTTCTTCCAAAATGTGGTGCAATATTAATTGCTAAAAAAGTAGGAATATATTTATGATGACAACAATTACATTCATAGTATCCAGCTACTTGCTCAATTTTTGTAAGTACTAAACCTACCATAACAACTAATAATAAAGAAATACATATAAGTAAATATTTTACCCAATCATCCATCGGAGCTAAATATGCCGTTATAATTAATGCAAAAACAAATAATAAAGTAATAATTCCAATAACAATTTCAAAATGTAATAATTGTCTATCTTTTTCTTCTTTTTGCTTTGTCATTTCAAGTAAATTATACTCTAATTTTTTTTCATTTTCCTTCATATCAACAACTTCACCACAGAATAAATCATTAATGGTAATATTTAATATTTCACATAAATCTATCATAGTTGATGCATCTGGTAAACATATACCATTTTCCCATTTTGATATTGCTCTATCTGTAATATATAATTTTTCTGCTAAATCACTTTGAGTAATACCTTTTTCTTTTCTTTTTAAACTAATAAATTTACCAATTTTAATTAAATCCATATGGCATTTCTCCTTTCATGCTTTAAATATACTATATATTTTATAATAAGAACACGAACTAAAAGTTGAGTATATATTTTTATAGTAAATTATATTATTAAAACTATTATAACATATATATATAAATAAAAAACACAGAGCAATCTGTGTTTTAAATATTATTTTGTAAATTCAACACCATTAACATATAACTTATATCCATTAAAATTAATATTACTATTTGTAGTATCAGAATTATTTAATGACTTAATATATGTATCGCCAGTTAAAGTAATCTTACTTGATTTATCTATTGTTAATGAAACCTCCCCTTCATTACTATTATTAATAGCTCCAACAAATGAAGATTCATTAGTTAATTTCATAGTTAAACTAGATATTGAATCAACTACTATATTTCCTTTTACTTCTTGATTAGTTAAATTTAATATAACATCTCCACCATTACTTCCAGAATTACCCCAAGAATCTTTTTGTATTCTTAAGAAATTACCAGTAGAATCAGTATTAACTATTTTATTATTTTCAAGATTAATTTCAGCAGTTGTATTAGTTACATAAAAACTATCACCTTTATTAGTAGTTATAGTAGAGTTTTTAGATGTAAATACTGCTTTACCATCAGCAGCATCGCCACTCATAGATTGATATAAAAATATATTTTTATAAGTAGTTGATTGGCCATTTAATGTATTATTTGTATCTGTTAATTCAACATTTTCTAATGTAACACTATTTTTACCTTCAATAACAACTCCTTCAGAAGATGATGAAATTAAAGTTGCATTTTTAACAGTTATATCAGCAGTTGAATAAATCGTAGGAGATCCTTTTCCAGTAGTTTTATAAGTTCCTTTATTAACTGTAACTGTTCCTCCACCTCTATCAGATCTAATTGCTGCACTTGAAGTACCTGATGTTGTAATAGTTAAATTTGTAGCATTCATAATTCCACCACCAGTAGTCATAATTCCACCAGAATTATCCTTACTTGTAGTTATTGTAGAATCTGAAATATTTATTGTAGTATTATCAGATGATAAATTATTTGTTGTTGCAGAACCACCATAGCTAAATACACCATTAGCTCCAGTTGCATTAGTTATTACACTAACATTTTTAATTGTTAGATTAGCTCCACCTTTAGCCAGTATTGCTGAATTAGTTCCATAAAATGAAGTATTATCTCCACCAGTTGAATCTCCAGTTTTATTAACTATTATTCCAGACAAAGTTGATTTGTATTCTCCTGATACTAAAATAGCATTTTCATCAGCATTAGTTGATTTATATTCTCCTGATGTTATATTTTCATCTTTAGTTATTTCTTTATCTGCAGAATAAGTTACTGATGAACTATTATTATTAATTTCTGGTCCATTATTATTACTGTTTGTAGGATTATTTAAATTATTATTGTTACTTATAATTAAAAACCATAATACTCCAAGAATTATAACTAATATAGTTATTATAATTATATATATTATATATTTTTTATTCTTCATTATATTCTCCTTTCATTAATTATTATCTTGTGTATTACTATTTTGTGTATTATTATCACTTGGCTTTTCAGGTGGTTGACCACTATCACCATCTGGTTTTTCAGGTGGTTGGCCATTTTGTCCATCAGGCATTTGTGGAGGTTGGCCATTATTTGTCATAGTATTTTGACTATTACAATCACATTTTCCAGCTGTAATAGTATATATATAAAATGCACCAGCAGAAATAACAGCACCAACTAATAAACCAATAATAAAAATAATTATTTTATCTTTCATATATTTTGCTCCTTTCTAAAACACATATTATTTATTATCAATTATTATATCATATTTTATTTAATAAAGTTTCCTCCTTCATATTAATTATTGTAAAAGAAAATTTCTTTTACTAAAAAAATAATAAAAAAGAAATATTAAATAAACATTAAAAAGATAGAAAATAATTTTTTCTATCTTTTCTATATTATAAATATCTAATTTCTAAAACGGCTTTTTACCATCAAGCCATCCCTGTTGTTTCCAATAATCTACATCTACTTTATTCCAACCATTTTTTTGTGTCATACCAAACAATTTAAAAAATAATTTCGTCTTAATTCCAACTTTTCTCTTTTGTAAAGCTTTCTTTATTTGATTAGCTTTTTTATTTACTTGATTTTTTATTAATTCTTTATTTTTATAATCACAATAATTACCACCCATTTTCATAGTAGTAATACCATAATTAAATATTTGTGGTACACCTAAATAAAATAAATTAGATTTTAATAATTTTGTTGTTGCCTTAACACCTGAACCTCCAGCGGTTGTTAATATTAAACCAACTTTATTAAACATTGATGCTTTTGGTCTGTGTACCAACCACATATATGCTAAATGATCTAAAAACAATTTCATACCACTTGTACATGATCCAACAAATACAGGTGTAGCAAGAATTATCAAATCTGCTTCATCAAGTTTTTTTATTAATGGATTAATCTTATTATAATGTGGACATTTATCTTCTCCTTTTAATATACAATTAGCACATCCATAACATATATCATTAAAATCTTTTGGAATAATTATTTCATCAAATTCATTATTATTATCATTAAACTCATTTAAAAACAAATCTACAATAGCTCTAGTATTACCAATATGAGATGTACCAATCACCGTTAATATTTTCATATATTCAACTCCCTTAAAATATATTATAACACATACAATAAAAAAACTAGATTACTCTAGTTTATTAATAATAATTATTATTTATTTTTCATATTTTTCTATAAATTTTGCAAAATTATCTTTATGATATAAAAAATCCTTTTCATCAAGATTAGCATATAATTTATGAGATTTTCCATCAATAGTATTAATTTCAATTCTCTTTGTTTTATTATTTAATAAAGCAAATTTTTTAATTACAATTTCTTTTATATCCTCTCTTGGAATAAATATATGATTATCTTTATCTAATTTCATTTTAGATGGTTTTGATAAAGAAAATAATCCACTTAAAGCACCTGCTTTTAAATAATACATTGCAATACCTTTTTCAGTATCATTTATCAATAATCCATCATATGGATATTCCATACCAGCTACCATTCCACTTACTTTTTCTTTATCTTGACTAGCAACAAAAAATGCATTGTCATTTCCTAATGCGTCAATGTCTTTAAATAATTTTTCTACTTTTTCTATTGTATTAAATTCTTCCATTATTAAAACACCTCTTTCTCTATTAATAGTATAACATAAAAAAGACTAGATTTTCCTAGTCATTTTATTAAATTACTTATCCAAATTCATCTTATCAAATAACAGTGTTCATAAAAGTAAAAATTATAAATCACTTATTATCACTAATCATTTTCTTTTTAAATACTATTATTGATATTACTAATACAACTATTGTATAAACAGAAAATACAATTATATTTCTTGCTGAAATAATGTCATAATTATTATTTAGTATTCCTTTTATTATATTTAGTGTACTTTCAAAAGGCAATAATTCACATACTTTAGCAAACACTTTACCAATTAAATCTTTTGAAAAATACATTCCACTAGTAAAACATACTAATTGAACAATTATACTTCCTACCCCACCTGATCCTTTTTCACTTACTAGACTACCAATTAGAATTCCTAATGCTATAAATAATATTGATACAATTATTGATATTAAAATTGTAAATAATATATTTATACTAACATTTAAGCCTAATAAACAAGCAACTATAAAAAACAATACATCTTGTATAATAATAATTGGAATTAAAGATAATATGTATCCCAATATATAATCGCTAGATTTCATCGGAGAAGTTCCAAGTCTAATTAATAGTGATGATCCTCTATCTTTTGCTACTAATGTTGATGTAAATAAACTAATAAAAGAAAAACCAAATATTATGATTCCAGGAGTAAAGTTTTCAAGTTTATATGTATCTCCAGGTATTTTTATTTGTTGAAATATAAACAATAAAAATATTGGTAATGCTATTTCAAATATTAGACTTAAAGGATCTCTTATTAATTCCTTAAAATTTCTTTTAGCAAAATTTAACATTCTCATTATAATTCACCTCCAGTTGCAATTGTTACAAAAGCATCTTCAAAATTTTTAGCATTAGTCTTTTTTACTAATTCCTTAGCAGTTCCTACTTCAATAATATTGCCATTTGCCATTATACCAATTCTATCAGATAACTTTTCTGCTTCTTCCATATAATGTGTAGTTAAAATAATAGTTATTTTTCCTTTTAAACCTTCAATTACTTTCCATAATTCTTTTCTAGCTATTACATCTAATCCTAATGTTGGTTCATCCAAAAATAGTATTTTAGGATCATTTATCAAACTAATTGCTATAGATACTTTTCTTTGCCATCCACCTGACAAAGTTTTAGCTCGTTTATTTAATACTTCATCTAATTTAAATACTTTAATTAACTCATTTATCTTTTTATCTTTATTATCTATTTGATAAACTCCAGCCATAAACTCTAAATTTTCTTTTACAGTTAAATTAGGAGCAATTGCTGTTTCTTGTGGCGAAACATTTAATATTTCTTTTATTTTAAATACATCTTTTTTCATATCCATACTTAATATATTAATACTTCCTGATGTTGGTAATATTAAACCAGATAACATCTTTATTGTTGTTGTTTTACCTGCACCATTTGTTCCTAAAAGTGCAAATAATTCTCCTTGATTGATATTTAAATCTATTTTGTTTACTGCTACTTTATCTTTAAATTTTTTAGTTAAATCTTTTGTTTCTATTGCTACCATTATTTTTCTCCTTTTGAAAATATTTTATCAGATAGATCTTCAATTGCATCTGCTTTTAATAATGCAATTCCTTTTTCTTTATCACAAAGTACAATAATAGAATCACCAGATTTAATATCAAACATTTCTCTTACTTCTTTTGGAATAACAATTTGTCCTTTTTCACCAACTTTAGCTATTCCTACAAATTTATCTTTCATATATGCCTCCTCAAAGTATAATTAGTTACACTTTTCATACTTATTATATATTAAAAAATTAAAAAAGTAAATACGTTTTCTACATTAATAAAAAAAAGACTAGATTACTCTAGTCTTAAATTATTAATCTTTTTTTGACTTTAATTGCAGCTTGTGCAGCATCCGAGTCTGGGTAGCAAAAATATTATTTACTAAATTGCTTACTTTAATTTATTATATCGCAGAAAAAGACTAAGTTGTGTGGATTTACTTAGTCTTTTAAATTTAAATTGTATTTCATTTAACTTTTTTTAAAATTAGATTGTTGCTCATAATATCATATCCTTGTAAAAAAGCATTGGATACTTCATTTGTTAATTTATTTAACACTTCTTTTGAAACTAATTCTGAAAAAGTAATCCCAGGTATTGAGCGTATTAATGCATAAAACTTTAATTTTTGCTCGTATTTATTTAATTCATCAGAATCAGTAATACCTGTATACTCTTTTATAAATAAGCACCATAGCTTTAATAGCATTTCATTTGACATTCCAGTATAACGCTCTGCCCCACCGGGTCTTTGCGGAACTAATTTCATTATTTGATATGAACCAAGAAGATCAATAATTGGATCACCAACAGATACATCTGTCATGTCAATTAATATTAATTCATCATTCATAACCATTATATTACCTGGATGAAAATCTCCATGTATAAACGTATTTCTATACGGAATGTTATTAATTAAATTTCTAAGTTTAGATATTACTTCATCTGAATAATATCCACTTTGTTCTGCTATATTAACCCACATATGCAAATTTTCTCTTCCATCTGGTAAAATTTCTTTTTCAAATTTAGTTGAATGAAGCTTAATTAATAGCTTTGCCATACGTATAGCAAATTCGTCTAATTGATCTGGATTATTAGATAAATATTGTCCTAAAGTAGAAGCATTAATCCATTCATATACCAATCCATATTTGTCATCTACTTTAACAATATCATATGATATAGCAGATGGTATATCATAGACAAACATTTTTTTAGCAACATATTTTTCTTGTTCAATTCTATCTAGTGTATTTGTATTAGGATTATATACTTTTACTATTTTATCTTCATCTAAACGATATATTGTACCGTTTGCACCTTTACCTATAATTGGTAAACCTTTAACACTTATTTCTCTCATTTTTCCTCACATCACAATGTTGCTTATTATAACACAAATATCAACAAAATTACACTTTTTTATAAGATAAAATACTAAAATACTTTAGTCTTTTGTTTTAGTTTTAATTCTTCTTTGATTTAATTGCAGCTTGTGCGGCTATTTGCCTAGGGGGGTTATGACTAAAGAGTATAAGTTATATATAAATGATTGGTAAATCCCATAAATAAAGACTTTAAATAGTAATAGTTCTTATTTTTATTTTTTAGATTAAATGCACAACTAAACTATTTAAAACAGGAAAAAAATCGAATAACTAGATACTACAATTACAGGGGGGGATAAATGTCAAGCATCGTAATATCTTAATATTCCGAACACCTTTATTTTTCTTCTTATACTATTTTTCCATCTTTTAATCTTATTATTCTATTACCATATTTTGCTGATTCTTCTGAATGTGTTACTTGAAGAATAGTTATATGTTCTTCTTCATTTATCTTTTTAAATAATTCCATAACTTCTTTACCTGATTTTGAATCTAAGTTACCTATAGGTTCATCAGCAAATATAATTGATGGGTTTAAAATAACTGCTCTTGCTATTGAAACTCTTTGTTGTTGTCCACCTGATAATTCTTTAGGTAAACTTTTTCTTTTATCTTCAAGTCCGATTGTCTTTAAAATATAATCTAATCTCTCTTTATAATTTGATTCTTTCTCACCATTCATAACAACTGGTAACATGATATTTTCTTCTACTGTTAAGTTTTGTACTAGGTTATAGAATTGGAATACAAATCCTATATCTCTTCTTCTTAACTTAGACATTTCATTATCAGATAATTTAGATATATCTTTACCATTGATTAATACTTTGCCTTTAGTTGGTTTGTCTAATCCTCCTACTAAATATAAAAGTGTTGATTTACCAGATCCAGATGGTCCCATTAATGATACAAATTCTCCATCTTTAATTTCAATATCTATATCATCTAATACTCTAACTTTATTATCTTTTTCTCCAAATTCTTTAATTAAATTAACTGTTTTAATATTTCCCATATTAATCCTCCTATTCATATTTTATAGCTTCTACTACATTTATTTTTTTCATCTTTTTAATTGGTACAATCACAGTAGATAATAATACTACTAATACAATACCCATGATCATTAATCCTACATTATACTGATATTGAACATCTGTATACATTTTAATTCCATACATTAATTTATTCATATATCTTAATGACATAATTGATACTCCAAATCCAAATACACATGCAACAATATTAGATGTAATGTTTTCAATAACTAACATTCTTCTTAATTGAGATTTACTCATACATATTGAATTTAGTACTGCAATTTCTTTTGTTCTTTCCATAAAACTTATTAATTGATTATTAATTATACCTACAAATGATAGTATTAATGATAATGCAATAATTATATAGAATAAACTCATGAATGAATTTATATTCTTTCTTTGAATATTACAGAAATCATCTATAGTCCATATAGTTATATCTGGATCTTTTAATTCTCTTTCTATTAATTCAATTGTATCTCTTACTTTATTATTATCATTAACTGAAAATTCAATTGAGAATGGAACTTCCGTTATTTTTTGTTTGAATACATCATTAGTTAATACAACAATCTCTCTTTGAGTACTCATATAATATGAATTAACTGTTCCAACTATTTTAACTTTAATATGACTATCTTGAGTTTTTAGGTAAAAATCAATTGTATCTCCTACTTTAAGATTGTTATTCTTTAATAGTATTTCATCAAATAAACATTCATCATCTTTTAAATCATTTATTTTATAATCCAATTGTTTAATAGATGGATTTGATTTATCCATTCCTAAAAACATAGGCCCAGCATCTAATGTTTTCCCATCATTATATGTAATATCATCATTAGAATACATAAATGTATATTCTATATTCTTAACATTATCAACATTATTTATTGAAGCATATTCATTATATTTTTTAGATATATCTCTAATTGTCCCATCATATCCAGAAAATTGAACTTTATATGAGTCAATCATACTATTAAATGACATTGATATATTAACAATAACTAACATAATTGAAGTTGATATAACTACTAATCTAGTTGAAGAGATAAGTAATTTATTAAAGCCTAAATTTTTACCTGCCATCAAAAGTGATCCACTGTTAATCATTTTAGCTATACCACATATTATCTTTGATAAGAATAACATCATAGTTGGTATAAAATACGCTATGCCTACCCAGAACATTATTAAACTTAATGCACTTAATAAAGAATTAGTATCACCTATAACAAAATATGTTATTATTGAAAGAAGAATTAATATAAAACTAATAATTGATTCTTTAATATTAAATCCTGCTTTACTATTTTTACCTTCAAACATTATTTCTTTAATTGAATATTTATTAGATTTAATAATTAATGCTAAAGACATAAATACTTCTAAGCATATAGTAAATATTATTCCTGATATTAAATTATTAACTGGTACACTTGCTTTTATTGTTGTTCCTGTTAACATACTTGCAGCAAAATTATTTATTAAAATTGATACTAATGCACCTACTGATCCACCTAATAATCCATATATACTATTCTCTAATACTAATAACATATTCATTTTAAATTTAGATGCACCTACTGATCTAAATGTTCCTATAACAGGCATTCTTTCCATTACAATCATTTTATTTAATGTATTTACTACAAAGAATATCATTATAGTAGCCATTATCATTATAACCAATAATATAAATTGAGTATAATAATTATCTTCTCTTATTTTTTCTTCATCTACTAGTTTTTCTACCATATATTCTTTTTTATCATTATTATCTTGAATGTACTTTTTAACATCATCTACTTTTTCATTATTTAATACATCTATATAATATGTTCTATATTTATTGTTTTCATCAGAAGTAATTTTATTATATGTATCATTATTAATTATTCCTGATAATGATTTAAATGATAATAAACCTTTAGCTTCTACTATATCTTTTATCTTTAATTCATATTTACTATCCATTAAATCAATAGTTATAATATCATTTAATTTATATTTATATTTATCAGCAGTTGTTTTACTAATAATAATTTCATTATCTAATAAATCTATATTATCAATTAAATTAATATTAGATGCTTCTTTAATATCAGTTCCATATATTACTAATGTCTTATCTTTATGAATTGTATACAAATCATTTACTCCGACTATTTTTGATTCTTCATTAGATAATTTAATATCATTAATATTAAATGGAACATATGATGCCACTAGAACATCTGATTTACCAATTGCATCTCT
The DNA here is from genome assembly GCA_947165285.1 of uncultured Mycoplasmatota bacterium. Classification (GTDB taxonomy): domain Bacteria; phylum Bacillota_I; class Bacilli_A; order RF39; family UBA660; genus RUG12834. The sequence goes on along the minus strand of CAMUZS010000001.1, from coordinate 36,129 downwards.
TGATTGTTTTGCTTTAGTTTCAACTATTTGATTAGGTATAGTTAAATTTAAAATAAATACAACTGAAGCAATCATCAACGATAATATAATTAATAAACTACGTCCTTTTTTTTCTTTAATATTTCTTAAAATATGTGTTATGATTATTCTCACGATAATCTCTCCTTTCGACACATTAATCATACTAAAAACTATAATTATTGTCTGCCACTTTTTAATTGCATAATAAAAAGCAATCAAAAGATTGCATTTTATTAATCATATATCTTGGCTTTAGTATCTGCTTGAATCATTCTACCATATTTAAATATATAAATAATACTTACACCTATTAAAATAACAATTATATCTTTTATATTTATATCAATTGCTAAATCTAAATGAGCTATTATAGAATAAATGAGTGCTGTTATTTTTTGTAGAACCATTTCTACTAACACAAATAAACAAGCTTTATGAACTATTTTTTCATTTTCTATTGTAAATGGTGTATTACCATTATAAATATTTTTATATAATTTACATAAACAATGTAATGATAAGACTGTCAATATTGAAAGAATCGTCATACATATTAATATATATTCAATACTTATTCTAAAAAATGTATTATCATGACTCTTTATAAATTCATCTATATTAGTTCTTGTTTCAACATAATGATCAGTTCCATCAATATTTATTATATTTCCATTTATACGATAATTTATTTCTTTATTTATTATTTTAATTTTGTTATTATTTATTTCAAATGTATTCGAAACAAATGGAAATATTAAACATAAAAGAATCATACATACTGTTGGAATTGCAATTATTGTTTTAACAATATTTGTAATTATATATATAGCTTTACTTAAACCTTTCATCCTCTTTTGTTGTTCTTTTTTAAATTTAACTATGCTATCTTGAGTTTCTTTATCAAATGATTCCATATCTACTATATTGTCATTAATAAGATCATTTATATTGCAATGAAATATAGAACATAAAGCAACAATATTACTCATTTCTGGGTATGCTTCCCCAACTTCCCATCTACTAACTGCTTGTCTTGAAACTCCAACTTTTTCCGCTAACACTTCCTGTGACATTTTACTATTTTTTCTGAAGTTTTTTAGATTTTCACCAAAGTTCATAACATCACCAACCTATAACAATTATACCACACATTTTCTAATTTCTTTTGTTCGTAATATTACTATTTTCTGAACGAAAAAAGACTAGATTTCTCTAGTCTTTTAATTATTTATATTAATTCTTCTTTGCTTTAATTGCAGCTTGTGCCATAGTCATGTCTGGGTAGCAAAACTCTTTTTTACTAAATTACTTACCCCAAATCAGTATAGCATAGATATCGTAATCTCAAAATATTCCGATCACTTTTATATTATTAATAAGACTCCTAAAATGTCTGCTAAGAAATGAGGTATCCAACTACACCATGCATTATCTGTTTCCTTGAATATTAAACCAAATATTGATGAATCAATAAATACAAATAGTAAGTCATATGCTACTACTGCAAAAGCACCTGCACTATAATGTCCTATTGCAAATAATAGTGAAGTTATAATTATTGATAATATATAATGCATCTTCTTAGAAGTTTGTTTTTGAAAGAATCCTCTCCATGCTATTTCTTCTCCTAATGTTAATACTGCCATCATTAATATAGTTTTCATCAAATCTTCTGATATAGCAAAACTTGCTCTATTATTTACATGCTCATTAAACTCTGGTAAAAATCTATTTGCAATTACAGTAGATAATACACATGTAACAAATGGTAATATAGCATAAATAATAGCTTTAGGATGATCTTTGAAATCTTTAAATATTGTTTTTATATTTAATCCTTCATTTTTATTATTATTTGTTTTTCTAGTAATAAAATATGCAACTACTCCAATTATTACTGAAAGACCTGATAATTTTAATACCTCTCCATCAATTTTAATATTTAATAAATTTGTAAATGATAATAAAAACATTACTATCAAAAATACTATTACAATTTTATTAGTTTTTTTCATAATCTTCAACTCCTCTATTAAACATTATAACACACTTTTTGAAGATATATTTGTTCGTAATATTATTTATTTTACGAACAAAGAAAAAGACTAGATTACTCTAGTCTTTTTATTACTTATTATTTTTAGCATTAATTGCAGCTTGTACTTCCATCATGGAAGGGAGTAAAAGTTATATAAATTCCTAAGAGGAATTATTAATAATATTATACTATATTATATGTAAATATCTACCCTTATTGGTTCAATTATTTTTTTATAATTTACTTTTCAATTTTTTTATATGCATTGTTTTCAACATATATCATCATTCTATTATAAAGTACAATATAAAATAATATTGCAAGCAAACCACCAATTGTACCTATAAGATAAAAATCAACATTTTGTATTTTTAAAGAAACAACTAATACTATCCATGATATTATTGCTACTACAAATGTAGAAATATGTTCTTTTTTCCATCTCTTTTTATAATAAATGATTTTTTCTTGTAATGAAAAACCACTATTTTCTAATGCGTTCATTAAATTTTCATCAGCTTTCTTTTTATAATTTTCATTCGATATTTTTTCGCCAGCGAATAATTCATTTATCGAAATTGATAAAGTATCACACAATTCTTTCAATAGCGAATAATCAGGTAATCTTCTCCCATTTTCCCAATGCGATATTGCCCTATCAGTTACTCCTAATTTATCAGCTAATTCTTGCTGTGTTAATTTTTTTTCTTTACGGCATTCGGCAATAAATTTACCTATCACTTCTTGATTCATATTTTCCTCCTTTTCATGATGATCATATCAAATTAATTATAAAAAGTATCCATACAAAACGTAGAGTCATATATTTATAATATATATTATATCAAAAAAGACTAGATTTCTCTAGCCTTTATTAGTTTAATTATTTATTTTCGTTTTTTGCTTTAATTGCAGCTTGTGCAGCAGCAAGTCTTGCAATTGGAACTCTAAATGGTGAACATGAAACATATGTTAAACCAACTTCATGACAAAATTCTACAGATTGAGGATCTCCACCATGTTCGCCACATATACCTAACTTAATATCAGGTCTTGTCTTTTTACCTAATTCAGCAGCCATTTTAACAAGTTTACCAACACCATGTTGATCAAGTTTTGCAAATGGATCTTGTTCATATATTTTATTTTCATAATATGAACCTAAGAATTTACCTGCATCATCTCTAGAAAAGCCAAATGTCATTTGAGTTAAATCATTTGTTCCAAATGAGAAGAATTCTGCAGATTCAGCTATTTCATCAGCAAGTAAAGCAGCTCTTGGTATTTCAATCATTGTACCAATATGATATGAAATATCTGATCCTTTTTCTTTCTTAACAAGTTCTGCTGTTTCTACAACTATATTTTTAACAAAGTCTAATTCTTTCTTTTCTCCAACTAAAGGAATCATAATTTCAGGAACTATATCATATCCATCTTCTTCGTTTACTTCAATAGCAGCTTCAATTAATGCTCTTGTTTGCATTCTAGCAATTTCAGGATATGTTACTGCAAGACGACAACCTCTATGACCCATCATTGGATTAAATTCATGTAAATCATCACATACTTCTTTAATATGTTCTATGCTCATTCCCATTTCTTTAGCTAAATCTTCCATTTCAGCATCAGTTTTTGGAACAAATTCATGTAGAGGTGGATCTATATATCTAACAGTCATTGGAAGACCTTTTAATTCCTTATACATAGCTTTAAAATCACCTTTTTGATAAGGAATTAATAATTCTAAATATTTTTCTCTATCTTCTTTGTTTTCAGATAAAATCATTCTTCTTAAATTAAATATTCTTTCTTCATCAAAGAACATATGTTCAGTTCTACAAAGTCCAATACCTTCAGCACCTAATTCAATAGCTTTAGCAGTATCTTTTGGTGTATCAGCATTTGTTCTAACTCTTAGTGTTCTAAATTTATCAGCCCACTCCATAACTCTACCAAATTCTCCAGCAATAGTTGCATCAACACATTTTACTTCTCCATCATAAATATTTCCAGTAGATCCATCAATTGATATTACATCTCCTTCATGGAATTCTTTACCAGCCAAAGTAAATTTTTTATTGGCTTCATCCATTACAATGTCTCCACATCCAGAAACACAACAAGTACCCATACCACGAGCAACAACTGCAGCATGACTTGTCATACCACCACGTACAGTTAAAATTCCTTGAGCAGCTTTCATACCAGTAATATCTTCAGGTGAAGTTTCAAGTCTAACTAATACAACTTTTTCTCCTTTTCCACCAATACCATATTTTTCAGCATCTTCAGCAGTAAACACAATTTTACCACAAGCAGCTCCAGGAGATGCTCCTAATCCTTTACCAATTACTTGAGCTTCTTTTAAAGCATCTTGGTCAAATTGAGGATGCAAAAGAGTATCTAAATTTCTTGGATCTATCATTAACACTGCTTCTTCTTCGCTTCTCATTCCTTCATCAACTAAATCACATGCAATTTTTAATGCAGCTTGAGCAGTTCTTTTACCATTTCTTGTTTGAAGCATATAAAGTTTTCCATGTTCTACAGTAAACTCCATATCTTGCATATCACGATAATGTTCTTCTAAGGTTTTACAAACACTCTTAAATTGTTCAAATGCTTCAGGAAATTTTTCTTCCATTTCAGCAATTTTCATTGGAGTTCTAACACCTGCAACAACATCTTCACCTTGTGCATTTGTTAAAAATTCTCCAAATAATCCTTTTTCTCCAGTAGCGGGATCTCTTGTAAAGGCAACACCTGTTCCACAATCATCACCCATATTACCAAATGCCATTGATTGAACATTAACTGCAGTTCCCCAAGAATAAGGAATGTCATTATCTCTTCTATAAACATTAGCTCTAGGATTATCCCATGATCTAAATACTGCTTTAATAGCCCCCATTAATTGTTCTTTAGGATCATCTGGGAAATCACTACCAATTTTTTCTTTATATTCATCTTTAAACTCTCTAGCAAGTTCACGTAAGTCTTCAGCAGTTAACTCAACATCTTGTTTAACTCCTTTTTCATTTTTCATTTTATCGATTAATTCTTCAAAATATTTTTTTCCAACTTCCATAACTACATCGGAATACATTTGAATAAATCTTCTATAACAATCCCAAGCCCATCTAGGATTTTGAGATTTTTCAGCAATTGTCTCAACAACATCTTCATTTAAACCTAAATTTAAAATAGTATCCATCATACCTGGCATTGAAGCTCTTGCTCCAGATCTTACTGAAACAAGTAATGGATTTTCTTTATCTCCAAATTTCTTTCCAGTAATTTCTTCCATTTTAATAATATATTCATTAATTTGACTTTGAATTTCATCATTTATTTCTCTACCATCTTCATAATATGCTGTACATGCTTCAGTTGTGATAGTAAATCCTTGAGGTACAGGTAAACCAATATTAGTCATCTCTGCTAAATTTGCACCTTTTCCACCAAGTAATTCTCTCATATCTGCATTACCTTCAGTAAATAAATAAACATATTTTTTTGACATAATACATCTCCTTCTTTCTTAATGTGCCTACAATATTATAACGAAATTACATAAATAATAAAATGTTAAACTAATACACTTTACATTATATTTACTATAAAAAATTAAAAAATTGCAAATATTATATGCAATTTTTAATTATTCTTCAGATGGAATTTCAAATTCTTCAAAATTTCCATTTTCTTTTAATATTTTATTTACTGATTCAGTTGCTTGATTTAATTTATCTCCACAACTTTTTGCAAGCTTCATTGCTTCACTATATTTTTCAATTGCTTTATCTAAATCAACATCACCAGTTTCTAAATCTTTAACAATAGATTCTAATTCAGTTAAACTTTCTTCAAAAGTTTTTTCTTTCTTTTCCATAATATTTATTCCTTTCCAATAACATTTGCTTTTATTATACCTTTACTTAATGTAATATTAATTTCATCATTTTTCTTTAATTTAGATGCATCTTTTATAACCTTATCTTTTAATTTAACAACACTATATCCTTTATCTAATATTTTCAAAGGATTTAATAATTCAATTTTATTTAATAGTAATTGAAATTGATGATCCTTTTTTATAAATAAATTATTTGGATTTAACAAAATATTAGACGATATAATATTTTTATATCTAATTTCACTATTAATAATTTTATTTTTGATAAATTTATTTAATATATCAATTAAACTATCTAATTTTTGTTCTTTAATTTCATATAAACTTAAAGGATTTTTTAATACATAAGATTCTTTTATATTATCTAAATGCTTTTGTTTTATTTTTATAGTATTATTTATTCCTTCATTTAATCTTATTTTAAATTGATTTATTAAATTAATAATATCAGTATAATTTGGTACAGCCATTTCTGCTGCACCAGTTGGTGTAGGAGCTCTAAGATCTGCTACAAAATCCGCAATTGTAAAATCAACCTCATGACCTACAGCAGAAATAATAGGTATTTTTGATTCAAATATAGCACGTGCTACAATTTCTTCGTTAAATGCCCATAGATCCTCAATAGATCCTCCACCTCTTCCACAAATAATTACATCTAAATCATATTCCTGAGCTTTTTTTAATTGATTTACAATAGATTCTTTAGCTCCATTTCCTTGAACAAGAGCTGGAAAAAGATAAGTTTCAACTATTGGATATCTTCTTTTAATCGTACTTAAAATATCTCTGATTGCTGCTCCAGTAGAAGCAGTAATTATTCCAATTTTTTTTGGAAATTTTGGAATCTGTTTTTTATATTTTGGATCAAATAACCCTTCACCAGCTAATTTTTTCTTTAATTTTTCAAATTCTAAATATAAATTACCTAATCCATCTTGTTGCATTTCTTCAACATATATTTGATATCCACCAGTTGCTTCATATACACTTATTCTACCAGTTACTAAAACAGTCATTCCATCTTGAACTTCAAAATTGATTTGTTTTGCAGAACTTGCAAACATAACAGCAGAAATACGAGAATTTTCATCTTTTAATGTAAAATAAAAATGTCCTCTTGTATGGTGTTTAAAATTAGATATTTCACCTTTTATATGGACATTTTGAAGATGTCTATCCATATCAAATTTTGCTTTAATATATCTAGTTAAATCAGAAATACTAACATATTTGATATCCATAATTACATCTCCTTTTTTATTATTTTAATTTTTTTGTATATTTATGATTGTTAATATCAAAGAAATATTCAAAATCATCATAATTATATAATTCTAAATCTCTAATTATTATTAATGAACATTTTTTAATTAATTCCTCATATTCTTCTAAATTTTTTCTTAATTTATCAATATAATAATATTTCATATTCAATTTTATAGAATTACCATTACTACTTAAATAACCTGTTATGCCATCAATAAAAATTGAAATTAACGTTTTTCTGTAATTATCAAAAATATTACCATAATCAATATTTTCAGTTAAAAATATTTTTTTTAAATCAGGAATATATTTTTGTAAATCATTATAATCTAATGAAATTTCTTTTATATATTTATTTTGATATAAATCAAAATATAAATTTTTTAAAAATAATTTTATATTAATTTTTTCTTTATTGTTTATCATAATTAACCTCTTACTATTTAATATTATAAAGTTAACCACTTATTATTCCTTTTCTTTTAATATTTTATCTAATACTGCATTTATTATTTTTCTAACAGAATCATCGCTATATTTTTTGGCTAATTCAACAGCCTCATTAATAACAACAATATCAGGAGTATCAGTAAAATTCATTTCATAAATACCAATTTTTAGTATTGCAGCTCCGGTTTTATCAAGTCTATCAATATTCCAACCCTTAGTTATGTTTTTATTTGCTAAATTAATAATATCATTTTCATATGTAATAACACCATAAACAATATCTCTAACAAATTCATTATCAATTTCTAAATTGCTTTTAATTATTTCTTCAACATTAAAATCTATTTTTTGTTTTTTGCATATATCAATTTGATAAAGAATAACCATTGCTATTTCTCTCAATTCACTTCTTGATTTAGCCATAATTCCTCCTTTAATTACTCTATTAATTATATCATATTTATTTATTTTTTATATTATTATTTAATTCAATTATATTATTTAATTCATTTAGTGCATCTATTGGTCTTAGATTATTAATATTTATTTTAGATAATTTTTGATCCAATTCTTGATATTTTGTATCATCAACTATTTTGTTATCACTAAAATCAAACGCAACTTGCTCAATATTTAAATTATTATTTATTTTATCGTTTGATTCGTATACTTTTAATATTTTAGAAGCACGATCAAGCAATTCCTCAGGCATTTTTGCTAACCTTGCTACATGAATTCCATAACTCTTATCAATTGGACCATCTACTACTTTATGTAAAAATGTTACTTTACCATTATCTTCTTTAGCATCTATATGAACATTTTTAATAGTGGAAATATCAAGAGATAAAGATGTTAATTCATGATAATGAGTTGAAAATAATGTTTTACATTTAATATTTTTATTAATATATTCTAAAATTGCTTGTGCTAGGCTCATTCCATCATATGTAGCAGTACCTCTTCCTAATTCATCAAATAATATTAAAGAATTTTTAGTGGCATTGCATATTGCATTTTGTGCTTCTTTCATTTCTACCATAAATGTAGATTCACCTGAAACTAAATCATCACTAGCACCAATTCTAGTAAATATTTTATCAATAACAGGAAGTTTAGCTGAACTTGCTGGAACAAATGATCCCATTTGAGCCATAATAATAATTATAGCAAGTTGTCTCATATAAGTAGATTTACCTGACATATTAGGTCCCGTAATTAATAGTGTATTAATTTTTTCATCCATTAAACAATCATTTGCAACATAATCATTATTAGATACTTTTTCTACTACAGGATGTCTTCCTTCTTTAATATCAATAATATTATCAACACTCAAAGTAGGTCTTATTAAATTAAGTTCATCAGATACTACTGCAAGAGATATAATAGCATCAAGTTCTGATAATACTTCACTAACCTTTTTTAAAGAAAATATATTTTTTTTAATACTCTCTTTAACTTCAATAAATAAATCATATTCTAAATTAATTATTTTATCTTCAGCATTTAAAATTATATCTTCTTTTTCCTTTAATTCAGGTGAAATAAATCTTTCACAATTAGTTAAAGTTTGACGACGCTCCCATCCATACTCTTCCTTAACTAATTTACTTTGTGCTTTAGATACCTCAATAAAATAACCGAAGACTTTATTATATCCAACTTTAATATTTTTTAAATCAGTAGTTTCTTTTAATTCTGATTCAAATTTAGCTATAAAATCTTTTCCACCAGATCTAATACTTTTAAGTTCATCTAATTCTTTGTTATATCCATCTTTAATTAAATATCCATCTTTTAAAGTAATTGGTGCATCTTCATTAATTGATCTTTCAATTAATTCATATATTTCATGTAAATCTTCTATTTTATAATCAAAACCTAATTTTTTAATTCTATCAATTATATCAGGTAAAACTTTTAAGGAATTTTTGATTTGAAGTAAATCTCTTGCATTAACATTACCAGTAGTAAGCTTTCCACATAATCTTTCAATATCATATACTTCATATAAATAATTTCTAAGTTCATCTTTAATAATAAATTCATTATTTAATTTATCAATTTTATCATATCTTTTATTAATTTCATTTACATCTCTTAAAGGATTTAACATCCAACTTTTAAGTTTTCTTGAACCCATTGCAGTCTTACATTTATCAAGTAACCATATTAAAGAATAAGTTCTTTCTTTTAATCTTAATGTTTCAAATAATTCCAAATTTCTTATTGTATGAATATTCATTTGCATATATTTATCTTTATTAATAATATTAACACAATCTATATGCGATAAATCCTTCATATTAGTTACAGTTAAATAATAAAGTAAATGTTTTAATCCAGTAATTTTTTTATCATCTAAATTTTCATATAATTTTTCATATCCATTACTTAATAATTCTTTAGAATAACTTATTTGTATATTATATGTATTTTTCAAATTATTAATTAACTCTGTATTATTTCCATCTGTTAATATAACTTCTTTAACATTAATATTTAATAATTCATTTAATAAAATATTATTATCATATTCTATTTCTAATGAATTAATTTCACCAATTGAAATATCAGCATAAGTAATTATATATGAAGATCCAAAATCAACGATACCTGCAATATAATTTAAATCTTTAGAATCTATCATTTCATAATCTGTTAAAGTTCCTTTAGAAATAACTTGAACAACACCACGTTTTACTGTACCCTTAGCAAGCTTTGGATCTTCAAGTTGTTCACAAATAGCCACTTTATAGCCCTTATCAATTAATTTTTCTATATAAGGTTTAACTGAATGATGCGGAACTCCACACATGGGAACTCTTTCTGATAATCCAGCATTTTTACCAGTTAAAGTAAGTTCAAGTTCACGAGAAGCAGTCTCCCCATCTTCAAAGAAAAGTTCATAAAAATCACCTAAACGATAAAATAACAATTCATCCTTGTGCTGATCTTTAGTTTCCATATATTGTTTCATCATAGGACTTAATTCATCTCTATTTACTTCGCTTCTTTTCATATGTTACTCCCATAAAATTACTAATTTATATTATAACACGTAAAATAAAAAAAGTAAGAAAATCTTACTTTTATGTAAACATTACGCTTATTTCTTTTTCATTACCAGTTTTTTCTTCAGTTGCTTTTCCATTATTTATAGTAACTTTTATTTCATCTGCAATCGCTTTAGAATTAGAAACTGAAGTAATCTTTTTACAATTATAATAATAAATATAGCCATTATCAATTTTAAATTGATCGTCATAAACAACTGTATATTTTTTTCCATCTGAAGCTGGTTTTTCTTCTTTATCAGATCCAGATATTTCTATAATTTTATTTCCATTCTCATCAATAATACTATGATGATTAACATTACTACTATCCACTATATTATAAATTAAATACTGTTTATTATCATTTAATGTAACTATTTGATAATTACCATCATATTCTAAAAATGCATTTGAATCTTCAAATATTTTTTTATCACCCAATTTTATAGTAACATCTCCAACATTAAATTCGGAATCTTTTTGTACAAATTGATATGATAATTCATATTTTTTACCATTTATTGTTATTGCAACGCTATCATTATTTTTAGTAACATTTAATTTTCCACTTTGATCTTCATATTTAACTACTTCATTATTAGTGTTATTTTCCTCTTTTTTTGTTTCTTCTTTCTTTTCTTCTTGTTTTACTTCAGTATTATTCTTATTACTAAATATAATTCCTTTATCATATAAGATATATCCTATAGTTCCAAGTAATGCTATTAGTAATAAAATAATTATTATTATAGGACCTTTCGACTTATTATTATTTAAATTATTGTTTTCTTGAATTTCAATATTTTCATTCATATAAACTACCTCTTTTCTATTATCTATAATATAACACTTTTTTACCCCCCCCGTCAATATTTTATTAAAAGTAATCTTAGCTTTACACTAAGATTACTTTTCGAAAAATCTTTCATATATTACTTTTGGAAGATATGATATTTCTTTAATATTTTTAAAACTTAATTTTTTATCAATAAAAGTTATTATCCAACCCTCAATATATTTTGGAGGAATTGGAGTCATTGGAAACATATGAGTTTCTATACATGAATATATTTTATCATCAATAAGATAAGGAAAATATTTTACTGAATTATTCGCAGCATCTTTTGCATGAGAAAAAGCATGCATTTTATGAATTGGTTGCTTTTTCTTTACATCAGTAACATAAAAATGATCTAAATCATCTAATTCTTTACTATATTTATATGCCTTAGGATAAAAATCATGTAAAAGTCCTGCAATTGCACAAACTCTAGGATCAGCTTTTTTAAAATGATATTTAGCCATTAAAAATGAACGATAAGAAACACTAACCAAATGATTCCAAAGTGATCCATCATGATGATAGAAAAGTTTTCTTTTTTGAAATTCATCACTTAATAATATTTCTTCAACATATAAAAACCATTCATTAAAATAAACTAAATTACTAATCTTATCTAAATCTTTTATTAAATTGGCATTATAATATTTCATAATTATCTTTCCTTTAAATATTTAATTGCATCATCAAATGTAGTTACTTCTTTAATAATTATATCATAATTATTTTTTTCTTTAATTTCTTTTGCTTCTTCATAATTTTCTTTAGGGCATAAAAATACTTTTGCTTTACTATTTACTGCACCAATAAGTTTATATTTTATACCACCTATTTCTCCAACAATTCCATTCATATCAATTGTACCAGTACCTATTATTTTATCCCCTTTAGTTAAATCTTCTTCAATTAATTTATCATATATACTTAAAGCCATCATTAAACCACCAGATGGACCTGATTCATTATCTTTTGCAATGTATGAAATATTTGGATTTGTTTCTAGTTCATAATTATTAATAATTGCTACACCCATTTTTTTTACACCATCATATTCTTTTATAGTACAATCAACAATCATTTCCTTATTATCTCTAATTACACTTACTTTTACCACTTCATTTGTATCTAAAGATTGTAAATACTCTCTAACGCTATTAACATCATCAACATATAAATCATTAATCTTAATAATATTATCACCAATTTTTAAATCCGATTCTTGATTATCATTATAAGCAACATAAAGTTTTTTCTTTTTAATATTTACATATTTATCTGCTTTAGTATATGCAACATAAGTTGCATTCGATATTGCTTCATTCATATAAATTTTACTTCTTAAATTTGCATCTTCTAAAGACTCATCATTATATTTTAAATCATCTTTTGGAGTTATATCCCATTCATAAAATAATTTACTTAATAAAACAAATGGTATATTACCTTTTAACATTGAAACATAGGCAAGTCCAAATTCCCCATTAGATTCATAAGAATTATCCATTTTAATCCTATCGTTTAGTCCTATAAAACCACCAGGTACTTCAACAACATAAGGTAATTCAAAATTAAAAATAAATATCATAAAAAATAATATAATAAAAAACCATAAATTTTCTTTAATGAATTTTTTTAATTTATCATATAATTTTATATACACTATAATCACCTTATAACATTATATCAAAAAAGGAATATATTATGAAAAAAAATTTTGTCATTATTACCATTTTTATATTGTTAATTTTCTATTTGTTTACTAATCAATATTTAATAAGTAATTCAATTATAAAAACATCTTATCTTTTTATAAATAAAGTATTACCAACACTTTTACCAATGTTTATTATATCTAAAATCTTAATAAATTATAATTTTGCATATTATATTTCTAAAATTTTTAAAAATAATATATATATATATATATTAGTTATATCTTTTTTAACTGGATGTCCTAATAACGTAATATTAATAAATGATTTATTAGAAAAAAAAATAATCACTTTAAATGAAGCAAATAAGTATATAAAATGTTCTTTTTTTAATAATCCATTATTTTTATATTCTATGTTAAGTGCAGTATTTAATAATAAAATTGCAATACTAATAATTATTATTCAAGTGTTATCAAATATTATAATCTATTTAATTCATCCAATAAAAAATAATAATATAGTTAAAATAAAAACAATAGATTTTAATACCGTGCTTATAGAAAGTATTCAAAAAGTATCAATTCTATTATTAAATATATACATCACAATATTAATCTTTAATATAATAATTGTATTAATTCCAAATAAATTAAACTGCTTAATTGGTATTTTTGAAATAACTCAAGGTTTAAATTATTTATCAAATTCAAATATTTATTTTATAAATAAAATAATGTTAAGTATTATTTATATTTCATTTGGTGGTTTATGTATACATATCCAAATAAAAAGTGTCTTAAAAGACACTCAAATTAATTATTATAATTTTTTTATATCAAGATTTTATGCAATAATTATTAGTATGATCTTAATGTTACCACATATGGTTTATCTAGTGATCCATTCCTATTATTAGCATCTATTATAAAACCACCAGATAACTCAATTTTAACCATCATATTACAACTTGCTTTTTGCTTTTCTAACTCACAACTTTGATCCTCGGCTAAATTATCAGCATTACATGTGTTATATAATGTTTGATAATTATATTTATGTGTACCAATAGTATAACCAGTTGCAATTTTATAATCAGTATATAAATCATTACTATCTACTTCTGTAGTTTTTTTATCTATACAAAAATTTAAATTATTTAATTTATTTGCAACAACAACTCCATCTTGATTACTTGTAATAAGTGATATATCATTTTCATTAATTGGAGAAGCAATAGCACCATATTCCATTAAATTATATTGTTGTGCAACATCATTTAATACATTTGAAAAATTATTATATCCTTCATCTGCATAAAAATTTAAAACTCCTTCATTTAATCCATGTATTAAAGTAATTGTTTCTCCATCAATTTTTGCAACAATCCACTTTAATTTTTCTTTTTTTACATTACCAATATTATCACAATCACTATTATCTGAAGAACAACCACTCGATAAATTTGGACTATATGCTGATTCCCAAGCTTTATCACCTTCAAAAGTTACATAATTTCCTAAATGAACATTTTTTAAATATACATTACTATCATTTATATCATCTATTTTGCATCTATTAACTGCATAAACAGTATCTTGAATTGTCTTACATATATCATCTGCATTTTCTATTTCTTTATCACTATTATAAGTTATTTCAAAATCTAAATCTCTATTACTATTATTACTATAAATAAAAGGTACATATATTCTAAGTAAATAAAATTTAGTAATATTAGATCCTTGCGAATATAACTCTATATTATCTCTATCAAATTCTCCATTTTCAAAATTCCATACTTCTTTGAATTCATTACCATAAGCAATGTATTTATCACCTATTTCTAATTTATTAGAAGAATCATCATTAAAATATAATGTGAAAGTATAATTATTTTGATCATAGGTAATTTTTTTTAATTTTTTTTCAATAATGTCATTTTCAACAATTCTAATAGCGGTAGCTCTAGTTAATGAATCATTACCTCTTTTTTCAATTCCATTATATTCTCTTTTTAAATCAATTAATATCGAAAATATAAATAAAACTATTACAGAAATTAAAGCAATACTAACCATTATTTCTACTAAAGTAATACCCTTATTATACTTATTTTTCATATATATCACCTAATTATCTAATTTTATTTTATATGGATTATTTGAAGTTCCATCCCCTTCAGTTAACAAAACATTTTCTTTTAAATATACAACTGGTCTAATATCACGTGAATAATGTACATCTAAAGAATTTAAACCCCACGTAGAATACACATCATGAAACTCTGCTACTGATGAGGAATCAGAAGTTTTATTTATAGTATAACCATACATACTAGTTAACCAAGTTTTTTCTTCATAACAATTTTTACTAATTTGATATTCTTGACAAACTCGATTATTATATTTCGAATCCTTATTTATAGAAAGTGCATAATCACTTACATTAATTAACCCAACCTTACCAGTCCATTTTTCATTTTTTTCAGCATTATATATTCTATTAGCGGAATGACTAATATCAATTAAACCAATATTCCACTTAACATTTTCAATTAAATTTTCATCTTTTCCAATAATTGATGTTGGTTTAGGAACTAAATCATCACCACTATACCATCTTAATGAATTTATATCCCCAAGATAATCAGTATTTAACTCTTCTTGTAATTTAGCTTCAGCCCATTTATTATTATTACCTGAATCCTGCCAAGAATATTCTCCTAAAGATTCATTTCTAATAATTTTAACTAATGAAGTTTTATCATTATTTGATTTTTCAACATTATTAAATAAACCAATTATTCTCCATAATTCATTATTAAAATATATATAGTTATTATTAGCATTATCTATATATCTTAAATTAGAATCACTTGTAACATCAACTTGTAACCCCTTTGTTTTTAAAGCATCAACTAAGAACGTCTTATTTAATATTTCTTCATCATCATTTAAATCTTCACCTTCAATAGGATTTTCAATAGATTGATTTACAACAAGATCAATATTATTATAATGATTTTTAATAGTTT
This sequence comes from uncultured Mycoplasmatota bacterium, assembly GCA_947165285.1. GTDB lineage: Bacteria > Bacillota_I > Bacilli_A > RF39 > UBA660 > RUG12834. The sequence goes on along the minus strand of CAMUZS010000001.1, from coordinate 19,840 downwards.
CTATATAACATTTTGACCCTTCACTTGAATAACCATTTGGACAACATGCAGAATTATTATTTTCATCTTTAAAAGGCATAGTATTATCCCAACACTTATTATTTGAATTTGGTAAAACTACTTCTACATCATCATATTTTTTTCTCTTTTCTTCAAATTCAATTACCAAACGGTAAATATTTTCACCTGTTTGTTTTTCTTTATTACTCCTTTTTAAAGTTTTAAAATATTTTAATAAATTAGGATCACCATCAAATTTATTCTTTAAAAAATTACAATTTATACTTATTTCGCCTTTATTAGTAATACATTTTTTTACATTATCTAATTCATAAATAATAACAGCTCTTTTTATATTTAAATTTTTCATAAATGATTTACAAAAAGATATTTTATTTTTATAAACATCTGTTGATGTATCTTCACTATCATTTCTTCTAAAAATATTATTTTCAAAAAATAATGAATTATTATCACAGCTAAAATCAATTAACCCATTATTATTACCATCAGATTTTTGATCTTTTAAAAATCTATCCATATTTAAAGAAGCTAAGTAATCTTCAAAATAATAAGTACGATAAATATAATTAATATTATTATAAGTATTTCTTCTTTTCTCATTGGCAAGTAATGTAGAAAAAGATAAATATATAGTAATTAAACCTATTGTTAAAACAACAATTACAACAATAGTTTCAATAAAAACAAATCCCTTATTATTTTTCATACTATCACTATCCTATTATATATCATAACACAAAAAACAGACAAATGCTATAATATCATTCGTCTATTACGTTTATTTTTATATTAAAATCAACTTTTAGCTTATCTATATTAGAATTTTTATCTAACCATAATTTTATATTATGTAAAATACTATAACTAGAATCCAAATTATTTTCCAATAATATATAACCATCACTATTTTTTTCAAAATCTTTTAAAGTTTTTATTATTCTATTATCCAAAGATAATCTTATTAATCCTTCCTCATTACATAAAGGAGATAATAATATTTGATATTTTTTTGCTACATCATTATTATTAGTTATATTAATATCATATTGTTTACTTTTTAATCCATCTAAATCTGATAATTTTTCTAACTTACTTGAAATATTTGGATTTAAATCAACAGTAAAATTATTTATAACATATGTTTTATGAATATTATTTTCATATATCTTAATGCTAATAAAAACAGCAATAATAATACAAAAAATAATAAAAATAATACCTGATATAACATAACTTTTAATACTAGCGTTTAATATTTTCATAACCAACCTCTATAATAATAATATCAAATATTATTAAAAATATAAAGACCAATTATAAAAATATTCATAATATATTATAGGTGATTAATATGTGTCCTAAACCTCCAAGAAATTTTGGGTTTGTTTATATAATAGCACTGCTTTGTCTATCAATATTAATTTTTTATCAAATAATTATAACTCTTATATTACCATTTAGATTTCATGTTTTTTTACTACTTATTGAAATTGGAATTTTCTTTTTCCTTATTTTTAGAATAATATGGCCTTATTAAATTCTCTGTTTTATATATATAATCCAATATTAATCTTTCATCAATTGTTGAATTAAATTCATTATCACTAAATTTTATTTCAGGTGGTATACAAATAAGTAATAAAAACAATTTTAATTCTTCATCTGTTAATTTAAAAATACTATTATAACTATTAATTAAATTTTCAAAATTAATATTAAAGTATTCTTTTTTATAGAAATTAACTAAATCAATTATTGGAGTATCTATTATATAATTATCCCAACTTATTAAATATTCCCCATTACTTTTTAAAAAATGATCTAAAGATAAATTATTATGAACAATACTTACTCTTGTCTTATTAGTATTTTTTACCAAATTGTACCAATTATCTAATTCATCTTTACAAAAAGATAAATTAGCTTTTATTTTACTATAGTTTCTCATAAATAAATATTTTGATGGAGATAAATATATTTCTTTAAAAAAATCATCGTAATAATTATCATATATTTCATTTAAATAATTAATATTACTTAAAATATTTTCATATATTTCTTTAAAATTATCTTCAGTAACATCCTTATAATAAAAAGTTTTATAGTGCAATTTAGCTATTATATTTATTAAATCATGTGCTTTTTGTTCTTTTGGATATTTAATATCATCAATAAATTCATATACATCTATATCAGCTCTAGAATCATCAATTAATTTAGGATAATTATTAAAATTTCTAGAATTCAAATAATTAAATAATTCATTTAAATTCTTTTTTCTATCTTTTATAACTAAAGTACCACTGGTACTTTCTAATATTGTTACATTACCCTTTTTAGTATACCTATAGGGTTTATATATTTTTTTTATAATATCTATAGAATTATTCATTTTCTTCAATAGGAATTAAAAGCTTATCACCTGTTTGAATTTCTTCAAAATCATTATATTCATGAAGTAATTCTTTACTAACATTAAATTTTTGACAAATACTTTCAATACTATCTTTATCAGATACGATATAAACATGATAAATTATATAAGTATTTTCTGAAGAAATTGTATTATTTATAACATTATTATTAATACTATCATCTTCTAGATTTTTTTCTTCTATAGTTTTTGTATTATCATTAGTTTCTTCAATTAAAGTATTTAATTCATCATCTAATCTATTTTCTTCTTCATTTATTTCATCAATTAATTCTATATTATCAACTTCATTTTCTTCTTCAATTAAATTGTTTTCATCATATTCAAATGATAATTCGATTTTTATAGTTAAAGTATCATCACTTTTTATATCATATGTAAAATCATTAATATCTATTTTTATACTATTAATATCAATGGATTCTGGTATTTGTATTGAAAAAGGAATACGATATTTAAAATCTTCTTTATTAATACTTATTTGATGTGATTTATAATCTCCAAAAACAATAAAATCACCCAACACTTCATCATCATTTATTTTTTCTTCATGTTCTAATGATATACTTGTTATTTCAGCAATCTTAGTATCAAATTTTATATCCTTTTCATAAGGAATAATATTTTTCATTAAATCATCTCCTTGTTAATTATATGAATAAGTATTTTAAATATTAAAAAAAATAATTCTTAATAAATTAAGAATTATTTAAATAAGTTCTTATAAATTTCTTCATAATTACTAACAAATACTATTTTTATTTTATTTAATATTTTTGATGGAATATCTTCTAAGTCTTTTTTATTTGCTTCTGGTAAGAATATTTTTGTAATCTTGTTATTATATGCACCAACTATTTTTTCTTTAATTCCACCAACTTTTAAAATATCTCCTCTTAATGATATTTCCCCAGTCATTGCTATATCTTTTGATATTTCTTTATTAAGTATTAATGATAATATCGAAGTAGTTATAGATATACCCGCTGAAGGTCCATCTTTTTTTATAGCCCCCTCCAAAGCATGAATATGTATATCTTTTGAATTAAAATAATAATCACTTACTTTATATAAATCATTATGTGATCTTATATAACTAATTGCTACCTTAATAGATTCTTTCATTGAATCACCTAGCATACCTGTAGTAATTATATTTCCATTTCCTTCATAAAAACAACACTCTATAGGTAATACATTTCCTCCCATTGGAGTATATGCTAAAGCATTTACTAAACCTGGAGATAATGTTTTATTTAATTCATCATTTTCAAATTTTGGCTTACCTAAATATTTAATAACTAATTTATCATTAACTGTTAATGGAAATTTTATTTTTTTTACATTTTCTTCAGTAATTATCTTACGAATAATCGTTTCTAATGTTCTAGTTAATTCTCTAACACCAGATTCTTTAGTATATTTATTAATTATAAAATTTAAGGTATCATCTTTAAATTTGATTTCACCATCATTAATTAAATGTTCATTATATATCTTAGGCAAAATGTATTTTTTTATCATAATTATTTTTTCAAAATCACTATAACTAGATATTTCAATTATTTCTAATCTATCCCTTAAAGCATCTGGAATATTAGTTATATCATTTGCTGTTAATATAAACATTACATTTGATAAATCAAAAGGTTCTTCTATATAATTATCTATAAACATATGATTTTGAGAAGGATCTAAAATATCAAGTAAAGCAGATGTTGGATCACCCCTAAAATCTTTACCCATTTTATCAACTTCATCTATTAATATTAAAGGATTAGACACTCCACATTTTGTAATTGCTTGAATTATTTTTCCCGGATTAGCACCAATATAAGTTCTTTTATGACCAAGTAATTCTGAAGGATCACTAAGTCCACCTACACTTAATTTATAAAATTCTTTATTTAATGAATTTGCTATACTAAGTGCGATAGTAGTTTTTCCAACACCTGGTGCTCCAACTAAACAAATAATAGGACTTTTTATTTGATTATTTCTTTTCTTTATCGCTAGATATTCTATTATTCGATCCTTTATTTTTTCTAGTCCATAATGAGTTTTATCTAATTGTTTTTTTACATTAATTAAATTATTTTCTTCCTTTTTATAATTATTCCAAGGTAAATCAAGTACTGAATCTAAATAATTAATAACAATAGAACTTTCAGCATGATTTTCATTCATATTAGAATATCTATTTAATTCTTTTAATAATTTGGTTTTAGTTTTTTCACTAGCAGGTAAATTATTGATTTTATTAGTATATCTATTTATTATTTCATCTTTTGAATTTTCTTCACCAAGTTCTTTTTTTATTTCATTTAATTTTGATTTTAATATAAATTCCCTTTGATTTTTTTCTAAATCTTCTTGCAACGCTTCATCTAATTTTGCATCTAGTTTTAAAATTTCAAGCTCAACAGAAATATCATATATTAATGCATTAGCTCTATTTAACGCACTTTTTTCTTCTAAATATAATAATTTTTTTTCTAAAGAAGAAGGTAAAAATGAAGCTATTATATCAGTTAAATTATTTAAATCATCTACACCTTTTATAGAATTTAAAATACTATTTGATACTTGAGGATTTTCATTAATATACGTTTTTAATGTATCAACTAATTTTCTTTTAATAGCTGTTTCAGTAACAATATTTTCTTTTAATTGTTTAATAGAACTTACATCAGCCATTAGTATTTCTTTATCATCATCAAAATTATCATAATTATTTATTTTTACTCTGTTAATTCCGTTAATAATTATTCTTAAATTTCCATTTGGAAGTTCTATTTTAGATTTTAATTGTGCTATAACTCCAATTGTAGGTAAATCTTGTATTTCTGGTGTTTCTTCTAAAGAATTTTTAGGACATATAACTAAGAATTTACTATTGTGATGTTTTTGAGATAATTTTATAATTCTTTCACTAATTGAATTATTTAATTCTAATTTAACGTCTTGATTTGGAAGGATGACAAAACCTTTAAGAAGCATTACTGGTAGATAGTTATTCATTTTTGTCATCTCCCTTCAAAATATTAGTATTTATATTAACACAATTTTTATTATTGGCAATACATGTGACACTAATTTGACATTATTTTTTTTATTAAAAACAATAAAAGCAATTCAATTAAGAATTGCCTTTATCTATAACTGTACAATTACTTGGAAAGAAGAATGCACATTTAGTTTCCAATGTATACATCAACATCTATATTTTAAATTGTACAAGTTAATTTATAAAAAATTGACTTTAACAAAAATAACACTAAAATTTCAAATTCATATCTTACTACTTTTTGGTTTTTGGTTTTTACAGTAGATTACTTTTATATTTTTTAAAATAGTAATAATATTCGTTTAAAATTAAAATATTAAAAAATATTAAACGCCAATGTATACACCACCCATGCCATCATACTTACTAGATACACTTGAATCAAATTTGAATACACTACCGTATCCAGCTGATCCTATAGTATAATTTTTACTTTGAGCTAAAGTAACTGAATTTTTAGCATGTTGATAGCTTGCATATACTGTGCCACCATTAGTAACTGTATATGTTTGAGTTACATATATTGAACTACCACTACTAGGTAATTTAATAGATACACCAAAACCATTGTTTTTATTTACAATATTGCTAGATGTATATGTACCACCACTATATGACAATCTTGTAGTTGGTGATCCTATTTTTGATGTATTTACAAATCTTGCACCTATTACATCATAACTTCTTACAGATGGATTAGATTTCCATTGTAATGAAACACTAATAATTGTATAATCTGATGTTGCTTTAGCAATAGTTAATTTCTTTGATCCTGTTTCATGAGATGTATTTCTAGTTATAGGTTGTTTAACATCATTTTCAATTTGACTTTCATCATATTCTACCCTTTCTACTGAATCGGGATTTAAATCAAATCCATTAAAATATGCTTTATCACTTGCTGTCATAGTTTGTTGATAACCATCATAATACATTTTACTAAAAAAATCATATTCATTTTTAGTAAATGATACTCCGTTATCATTAACATAATAAATATCTTCTTGTGCATTAACTGTAGATGTATTTAGGATTAACCCGGTTAAAACAATTAATCCAAGACTTAAAAATCTTTTCATTTTATTCACTCCTTTTCTTTAACCAAGTTAATCGTAACACGTAAAAAATAAAAATACCTAGCAAGTATAACTTGCTAGGATTAATCTAAGTTAAGTATTGATTTTTATACATTTTTATAAAATAATTGTATATTTTTTCTTGATCTTTATCCATATTAGAAAAATCTTTATATTCTTTTATGATAGTATTATTTTTTATTTCTCTATATTTTTCCATTATATTATCTTTATAATTAAAAACCCATTCTTTAAAAATATTATTATTTGATTCTGTTACTACAAAATACGTCGTATTTTTGAAATAAATCAATTCAATTTTCAAATTTTCATTATTTTTTAATAATTTATAACTATTTTCTTTCTTATCATAATTAAATTCATTTTTTATTTTTTTAGGTATATTATCATTAAAATAATTTATATCATTATCATCAACATTTTTTTCATCCTCATTTAATAATATTAATTTATCATTAAGATAATTTCTCCATATATCTAATTTTAATTCATCATCATCTACTTTAATATATAAATGATTAATAAAATTATCAAAATCATTTATGTCAAGATACTCTTCATAGCCAATATAATCTTTAAATACTAAGAAATTAGAATCATCACGACATACAATATCTTTATTGATATCTTCATTAATATATTTTAAACAAATTCTATCAACTTTTTGATCAGTTTCTAAATTAAAATAATATTGATTTAAAGATTTAATTAAAACACCATTAACATTATATTTTTCATCATTTTCAACATTTATCAAATAAACACTTACTTGACGATAATAACTAATAAAATAATATATTAAAAACATAAATATTAAACCTACAATAATAAGAAGAGATAATTTAAAAATCTTTTTAGCTCTATTTTTTTCTAATTTTATTACTTCACTTACAATTTCATTCTTTTTCTTTTCATCTTTTATAATTTCACCTGCAAAAATATCCGCTATTGTTACATTATATAAATTAGCTAAATCATTTATTTTATCAATTTCAGGTAAAGTTTTTCCATTTTCCCATAAAGATACAGCTTGCCTGCTAATATATAACTTAATTGCAAGATCATTTTGAGATAAATTATGTTTAATTCTTAACTCTTTTAAAAACCCTCCAATTTTTTCATTATCAAACATAAAACATTCCCTCTTTTTAATATTTGATATTATATAATTGAAAAAATCAAAATTTGGATAATTTTACCAAAAGAAAAAGAAGAATTTTATTCTCCTTTAATAACATCAATAGCTTTTCTCATTTTAATATCATATTTAACTATTTCAATACCACCAAATTCTTGAATTAACTCTTCTTTTGTAATTCCATATTTCTTAGCCATTTCTTCTGCTTCTTTTTCAGCTTCTTTATCAGTTATTTCAAATTTTTCTACATTAGCAACTTCTTCTAATAAAAATCTAGATTGAACTCTTTTTGTTGCTTCTGGTTCAAGTTGTTTTTCAAATTGATCCATAGTCATATTAGAAAATTGTAAATATTGTTCTAAATTTAAACCTTGCATTTTTATTTGATCTTCAAATTGATGAACCATTCTATGAATTTCTTCGTGAATTATTTCATGATTTATATCTGCTTTCATATTCTTAACTGCTTCTTCTAAACAATCATTTATATACTTATCTTCAATTTGAGACTCTTTTCTTAATTTAATTTCTTCTTTAATTTTATCTTTAAATTCTTTTTCAGTTTTAATATCTTTATAACCTAAGTCTTCATAAAATTCTTTATCTAATTTAGGTAATATTCTTTCTTTAATTTCATTTACTTTTACTTTAAAAGTTACATCTTTATTCTTTAATTCTTCAGTATAATTTTCTGGAAATTTAAGTTTAAGTTCTTTTTCCTCATTTATACCCATTCCAATTAATCCTTCTTCAAAACCAGGAATAAAAGTATGAGAGCCAATTTCTAAAGGATAATTTTCTCCAGAACCACCTTCAAGTTTTTTACCATCAACAATACCTTCAAAATCAATAATTGCTGTATTTCCTTCTTCTACAGATCCAGCTTTTTTAACAACTATTTCAGCAAATCTTGATTGTAAATTTTTAATTTCATTATTTAACTCTTCATCACTAACACTTACTTTTTCTTTTTTTACACCAAGTGATTTATATTTTCCCAATTTAACTTCCGGACGTGTAATAAATTTAAATACATATATTATATGTTTATCATCTATTGCTTTAATATCTACAGATGGTTCAACAACCGGAACTAAATCTTTATTTTCTTTAATAACATTTTTGTATGCTAAATCAATTCCTTCATCCATAGCATCTCTAAATAATGTTTCAATACCCATTTTCTTAATATAAATATCTTTAGGAATACTACCTTTTCTAAATCCATCAATTTTAGCATTTTTTACATTCTTTTTAAAAGAATTATCTAATAATTTTTCCCAATCTTTACCCTTTATTTCATATTCTATTTCATGAACGTTTTTCATAATTATTTCCTTTCTTATTATGTTATGATATCTTTTCTATTTCTATTTTATATGCTCCATTAGGTGAATCAACTTCAATTACATCACCAACTTTTTTTCCAAGTAGTGATTTTCCAAGTGGTGATTCATTAGAAATTTTATTTTCAAAAGGATCAGCTTCAAGTGATCCAACAATTTTATATTCTTCTTTTTCGTTATCACTTACATATTTTACATTTACTATTGAACCAACAGATACAACATCTTTTGATCCATCAACTACCTCAGAATGTTCTAATTTATATTCTATTTCTTTTATTTTTGCTTCGATTTGACCTTGCATATTTTTAGCAGTATCATATTCAGCATTTTCTGATAAATCACCTAATGCTCTAGCTTCCTTTAAAGCTTTTATAACAGCAGGTCTTTGATTTTCTTTTAAGTCATTTAATTCTTCTTCTAAAGCAAGAAAACCTTCCGAAGTCATTATTATTTTTTCATCTTTTTTCATGTTATCACCTCAAAAATTATAACGACATAAGAATACTACAAATAGTCCTTAATGTCAAATACTTTTAACCTCATCATATCATTTTTATTTAGACGAATATGACAATGAAATTTTAATATTTCTTTTGGATGTCTAGCCGCAGAAACACTTTGATTATCTTCATCAATTATCTCTTCAATTATAAACTCCTGTGCTTCTAAATTTGGACCAAAAAATTCAACTTTAGTTCCAATTTCAAAATAATTTCTTTCCTCTAATGTTACAATTTGTGTATCTTCATCATAATCTAAAACTAATCCTAAAAAATCTTGATTAGATATTTCTTCTCTACCTAAAAAATATTGTTCTTTATCAGTTGGTTTTTTATCAAAAAATTGTGGTGTTGAATCACGATTAGCACATCTGTTTAAAATATCAAGATAATACTTACTATATGCTAAATCTAATTTATTTGTTACTATCTTATCAATAATATCTCTATATGTTTTAATTACAGTAGCAATATAATATATTGATCTCATTCTTCCTTCAACCTTAAAAGAATTTACCCCAACTTCAATCATATCTTTTATATAAGGAACCATATTTAAATCCTTCGGAGTCATTGAATATGTATTATTAGATTCTAAAATTTTAAATATAAACCTACATACTTGTACACATCCACCACGATTTGAATCTCTAAGAGTTGCGTAATTTGACATAACACATCTTCCAGAAACACTAGTGCACATTGCTCCATGTATAAAGCATTCTAAATCAAGACCTGTTTTATCTTTAATAGTTTTAATATCTTCTTTTGAAGCCTCTCTTGCAAGTACAACTCTTTTAGCACCCAAAGATTTATAAAATAAAGCAGCTTCATGATTAAGACAAGAACTTTGAGTTGAAACATGAAGTTCTAATTTTAAATTCAACTCTTTATATAATTTCATAACTGAAATATCACTTACTATTATTGCATCTACACCAATCTCATCTAGCTTTAATAAATATTCTTTTAATCCATTTAAATCATCTTCATGAAATACTATATTTACAGTTACATATACTTTTTTATCTAAAGAATGAGCATATTCTACTCCTTCTTTTATATCATCTAATGAAAAATTATGAGCATTAGCTCTTAAACTATAATTTTGTCCACCTAAATAAATTGCATCTGCACCATATAAACAAGCAAATTTTAATCTTTGTAAATCTCCAGCTGGAGAAAGTAATTCTATCATTTTTTCTCCCCCTTTAATTTATAAAATGTCGGTTTATCTAAAAATCCTTCATCACTATTATCAATACTTTCATTATTAATAAATTTAATAATACTTTCAATATCAATAAATGAAGAATTAATATAATAATATTTAATATTATTTAAATTTAATAATCTTCGACCATCAAAAATATTATTTGAAAGTATTATGGTTTCACCATCTTGTTCAATTATTTTAAATTTTAAATCACTATTCTTATCAGATATTTCATTAAAATGATTTATATTTTCATTAAAATGATTTTCAAAATTAGTAATTAAACTTCTTTTTGAATACATAACTTGATTATATCCAAATATATTTAAGACTACTTCCTTATCTGATAATGAAACTAATTTTTCATATTCACTATAAGTTAATTCATTTGATAAAACTACACTATCTACATATTTTAACCATTCATTAATAGTCATAGAATTAGTATTAAAATGATTCATAAATAATATTTTATCTTTATTATAATCTTTTAAAACATTTATTAAACCAATATCTTCAAAAATAATACCATCAACATTTAAATTAAAAACTATCTTTTTTAAATTTTCAATTTCAACAGTGTTTAATACTTTATTAATTAAAACATACTTTTTTTCATCAATATTATTTATTTCATCAATTGTAAAATATTTTTCATAACCTATAGAGTAGTCCTTTAATGCAAAAAGGAAAGTGTTTATACCCACTCTCTTTAATTTTTCTATATTATCAATATCATTAATTGAAACTAAATAATTAATCTTCTTTTCTTTTACTGACACTTAAACCATCACCAATACTTAATATTTCTGTATTAAATTCATCATTATCTTTTAAAAATTCAATATATTTTTCAATTTTTCCAACTAATTCTCTTAAATTTTTACTTTCAATTTCTTCGCTTTTTCCAACTAAACCATGAAAATTTATATTATCAGTAATAATAGTACCATTCTTACTTAAAAAGTTTTTATATTTTTCAAAAAAATTAATATTTTGACCTTTTGCAGCATCAATAAAAATTAAATCATATTCTACATCAGATAAATTAACTTCAAGTGCATCTTGATAAACAATATTAATTCTTTTATCTAAACCAGATTTTTTTATATTTTTTAAACATTCCATATATCTAGTTTCATCACGCTCAATAGTAGTTAATTTTATATCCTTATCAACTGATGCCATAACAATAGCTGAATATCCAATAGCACTACCTATTTCTAATATTGACTTTATATTATTTTCTTTTATATATTTCATTATGTAAATAATTGATTCTTTTTGAATTATAGGAACATTATTATCTTTTGCGTACTGTTCCATTTCACGAATTAATTCTTGCATAAATAAATTATCTCCTTCTTTGTATATATTATATTCTTAAATAAATTTTGTGTATTTAAATAAAATACCACCGAGTTACAATTATACCATAAATATCTTTTTTGTAAAATAATTTATTCTAACCAAAGTCCCCTAGACATAATATCTTTAATATTTTTATTTTGTTCACTATCATTTTTTGCAAAATAAACTTTTTTATTTGCATCAGATACAAAATATAAATATTCATTATCATTTGGTTCAATCGCAGCACTTAAAGATGTAATTGATGGAGAAGAAATTGGTCCAATTGGTAATTTCGGAACACAATTACCTCTAGTATTATAAGCATTGCATTGATTTAAATAGGGACCTACATTATCCTGAAACGAAATTTGAGCAGCATAATAAGTAGTAACATCACTACCTAAAGTCATATTAAGCTTTAATCTATTATAAAAAACACCAGCAACGTCTTTTCTATCACTTTCAGTCGCAGCTTCAAGTTCTACTATTGACGCTAAAGTTATTATTTCATGAACAGATAAATCACTATTTTCTATTTTTTCTTTATAAGGTTCAAGTTTATTTCCTAAAGTAGAAACTAATTTAATTATAACATCTTCTAAAGTTGCATCTTTACTAAATTGATAAGTATCTGGATATAAATAACCTTCTAAAGGATAATATATTTTAGAATTTAATATATCATCTGTTACAAACCAATACTTATTAATTAAACCTTGTAAGAATTCTTTATCTTTTAATTTATTAAGAATATCTTTTTCTGAAAAACTAAATTTATCAGATATAACTTTAACATAATCTAATAATCTTTTTCCTTCAACAAAAGTAACACTAATATTATCATTAATTACATTTCCATTTACTAATTTATCAAATATTTCCTTAACTGACATATTAGTATTTAATTCATACTTACCTGCTTGAAATGATGATTTATTATTTAATTTAGCATAAATTTTAGCAGTAAAATCATTTTTAATTAAGCCCTCTTTTTTTAAATTTGTTATAACACTTATTGATGGCGTTTTGCTTTCAATTATAAAAACTTTATTTTCATTATTTCCTACTGGTGATAAAGAAATATTATAAAAAACAAATAATCCAATAAAGGAAGCTACAATTAAAACTAAAAAAATACTTACCCCTATTATTACTTTCTTCTTCATGTACAAAAACTCCTAACTATTTTTTTTATCAATTGATGACAAAATATTTTCTATTAATTCATAATCCTCTTTTTCAACTATAGGATTTAACATTGATTTTTTTTCATCATATAATCCTGCAAAAACTTTTTCTTTATTATCAACATCTTTGCTATGATCTGTATAAACTACATAAGTTTTATTATTTACACTATTTTCAAAAGTAAATAAGACATCTACTGAAATTTCTTTTCCATTTTCATCTTTTAATAATATTTCGTTTTCTTTATTCATTATTTATACTCCTTAAATATGTATCTAAAATAATCATCGCGGCAGCTGCATCAATAACTTCTTTTCTTTTTTTTCGTTTTACATCACTTTGAATAAGAATATTTTCTGCTTCTACTGTTGATAATCTTTCATCTACTAATACAGTCTTAATATCTAAATTACTATCAAGTAATTCTTTAAAATTTAAACTTCTTTGACTTGCAAATCCAAGAGAATTATCCATATTTTTAGGTAATCCTAAAACTAATAAAGTAATATTATATTCATCTATTATTTTTTTTAATTCACTTAATAGATAATTAAAATCTCCTTCACTATATTTTATTACTTTTAAAGGAGATGATAATGTATTTGTTTTATCTGATATAGCTAATCCTAAAGTTTTAGTACCTAAATCTAAAGCTAATACTCTCATTTAATATCTAAATAATCCTTTATCAAAGTTGCAACTAACTCTGTTCTATCTAAATTACATATTTTATTACGAGAATCATTATAATTAGATATATATCCAGGATCTCCAGTTATTAAATATCCTGCTATTTGATTAATAGGATTATAACCCCTCTCTTTTAAAGAATCAAATACTTCTTTTAAAGTTTCTTTGATATTAGCATCTTTAATTTCATCGATATTAAACATTACCGTATTATCCATATTACTTCACCAACTTCATTTTAACATTATTTAATAAAATACACAAGTTTATCTAATTTAATTTTTCTTATATTTTTCAAGAATTTCATTAGCATTATTTATTTTAATTTTATTATCATTTACTAGTTTTTTAGCAGTATCATATTTAATAACTTCATGTTTTACTAAAATCTCAAATAAATGTTGATTATACTCTTCACTTCCTTGTTTATAATTTTTATTTAAATCCGTAATTTCTTTTAATGATTTATCTTCTTTTTCAACAACATTTGCTAAAATTGGAGTTTTATTTATCATATAATTACTTATATATCCTTCATTAATTTGATTAGTTAATCCACTAACACTATGTAAAATAAATAGTATTACAAATACAAATATATATGTTTCAACAAATCCAAGCACTGCACCTAATATTTTAGATAAAGTTTTCATAGATTTTGAAATACTTAATAATTTATCAATTAATCCAGTAAATATAACAATAAATCTTAAAACTAATAATAAAATAATAGCTATTACTAAAAAGGCAATTAATTCATATATAATTATATTAAATAAAGCCATATCTCCTGATATACTAAAAAAAGGAAGCTTTGTATACATAAATTCAGATAAAGAATTTTTTAATACCCAAGCAATTATCAAACAAATAATAACTCCAAAAGTAGTAATAATACCTTTTATTAATCCTTTTTTATAACCTATTAAAGTTCCAAGTATCATAACAGCAATTACAATTAAATCTATCATATTAAAACCATTCATATAAACATCTCCCTATACTATAAATATTATATATTAAATCAATTGAAAATAAAAGTATTTTATAGTAAAATTATTATAGGTGAATATATATGGTAAGAGTATTTAAAGTAAGTCCAAACGTAGCTCAAATGATGATTGAATATTATAAAGATTATAAAAGAGATAAAACACCCGATTATGCTGTATTTCAAGCAGATTCTGCTGATGTTGTAGTAACATTATATAATTCAGGAAAAGCAATGTTCCAAGGAATTTCAGCAGATATAGAAGCTCAACTTTGGATAGATCAAGAAAAACATTTAAATAATATAACTATTGAAAATACATCTAAAAAAGATAAAGAAAAAAAAGAAAAAAAAGATAAAGATCACAAATTAACATTTAATTACTCCACTATTGGATCAGATGAAGTTGGAACAGGTGATTATTTTGGACCAATAGTTGTTACAGCAACATATGTTTCTAAAGAAAATATTAGTTTTTTAGAAGATTTAGGAGTTAAAGATTCCAAAAAAATAACAGATGATATTATAAAAAAAATAGCACCACAAATTGCTAAAAAAATACCATATGTTACTTTTATTTTAAATAATACATCCTATAATTCTTTAAAAAAAGAAGATTTAAATATGAATAAAATAAAAGCTGTGCTTCATAATAAAGTATTAATTAATCTAATAAAAAAAGATAATTATAATTACGAAAAAATTGTTATAGATGAATTTTGTAGTCCTAAAAATTTTTATAATTATATTAGCGATGCTAAAGAAAAAATTACCAACGTTACCTTTTTAACTAAAGCTGAAGATCAAGTAATGTCTGTTGCAGCAGCATCCATTATTTCAAGATTTGTATTTTTAAGAGAAATAAAAAAAATAAGTGATGAACTCCAAAAAGAAGTTATTTTAGGTGCAGGATCTAAAGTAGATGAACTTGCTAAAGAAATTTTAAATGAAAAAGGAATTGAAGAATTAAGTAAATATGTTAAATTAAATTTTAAAAATACTCAAAAAATAAAAGGAGATTAATTCTCCTTTTTTAATATTTTTTTATAATTATTAATTAAATTATTATATTTATAATTATTTTCTTCTTCATATTGTTCTAAATTACAATATCTTTGATTATCAATTACAGTATTATCAACTACTCTAGTCTTTCTTAAATTATCAAGGATTTCATTTAATAATTCATTTTTTAAAATAAGATCTTCTATTTTTCTTTCGTTAATAGAAATATTATTTTTACTATTACAATATTTTTTATAATAATTTGTAGCAATTAAATATCCAATAATACTTGTAACACCATAAATAACTGTAGATTTTAAAGAAGTAGATTTATCATATATTTCATTATAAGGATGAGTTAATGATATAGTAACTACATTAAATACAATAGAATATATTGGTGTACCATATAATATTTTACGAATACTATTATATATAGATGCCTCATCTTTAGTTTTTTCATTACTAATAGATAATTCATCTAACAAATTATCATTTTTTTCTATTTTATTTTGAATTATTAATATATCATTTAAATTATTATAATTATTCATTGTTTTTAATCCTTTGTCAGTTCTTAAAACAATTTTATCAGATACTTGAACATATTCTCTATTCATAATAATATTCCTTTCAAAACGTGATTATTTTACTAAAATAATATTTATATGTCAAACAATTATTTTTTTATATATTGCTTAACAAAATTTAATTTATCTAAATTATTATCAAATATTAAATCACTTAATTCTAGTGCTTCATTAATATATATATCATTATAAAACATTAATGATTTATATACCTTAGGATTTAACAAATTATATTTATCTTTTTTTAAATTATATCTTTTATTTACTAGTTCATCATCAAATTTTACACTCTTACAATATAAAAGTAATTTTATAAAAAAATTAACGTTATTTTGCCATGTTATAACATCTAAAGTTCCATTTGGGCTTCTAAATTCTAAAGTATTATTTCTTTTGTACTTTTCACATTTATAAATATTAACATTTTGAAAACTAATACCTTGATTTTTATCAAAAGAAAGCATTTTTAAAATTTCACTTAATGATTTATCACTATTAACAAAATACCATAAATAATTAGCAACTGGACAAGCAAATTTAAAAATATTTGGTCTTATCATTTTTCCATCTGATCCAAATCTATAAATAATATTTTCATAAGCTGCCCATATTTTCAAAAAATTTTTCCAATAATTAATATTATCACCAAGTATATGTGAACCAATATGAATATGTCCACCACAACTATTATCAACTATTGCATTTTTTTTAATAATTGCACACACATTTTTAAGTAATATCCAATTACTCTTATAATCTTTTAAAATTGGAGAACTAATCTCAGCACCATCATCTAAAGAATTATCAATTGTTGTATACCATTTATTTAAAATACCTAAATCTAATAATTCATTATCAATTTTTTCATTATTAGATTTCTCAAACTCTAATTCTACACCAAATGTTATATCTTTATGTATATTAATATCATCCCTAAATTCAATATTATAATTATTAATATTATCTAATATCTTATTTTTTAATTTAACAAAACTATCATTAGATAACAAATCAATATCTTTAAAGATATTATTATTCATAAATATCCCCTCTTACGAAAAGATATTTTATCATTTATTTAAAAATAAATAAAGGGTTAATTTAACCCTTTAAAACAAACATTTCTAATCCTAAATATTTATCCATAAATGATGTTTTCAATTTATAATCTAACTCACATAAATCAATTATTTTATCTTCTAATTCCATATTTGAATAATTATATGAATTATTTATTATTTTTTCTAATTGCCAATCTTGTAAAGATAGCTCCTTAGCAATCTTTATATTAGAATATCCATTTTCCAACATATTTTTAGTTAACATCATTAATCTATATTCCCTACTTAAAAGATAAACTAATGAAATTGGTTCAATTTTAAATAATTTAAAATTCTTAATTAATTTCATAGCTTCTTTAAAATTTCTTTGTATCACAGCATCAACAAACTTAAAATTATTATCATCTAAACTATGAGATATTATATTCTCTAAATCATCTCTTTTGATTTCACATGGTTCATTATAATATAAAAATACCTTTTCTAATTCATTACTTGCAATATCATAATTATTTAAAGATGACATTGTAATATAAGAAGCATCATTACTATTTAATTTATATTTATTTTTTTTAGCAGTTTCAATTAATCTAGAATTAATATCTTTATAATTAAGTGGTTTAATATAAATATAATTACCTTGATCTTTAATTAACTTTACTACTTTTTTTCTTTCATCTACTTTATCATTAAAAGTAAATATTATATTAGTTAATGGATTAGGATTTTCAATATACTTTTCTAAAATATCTGTTTTATCATTATTCTTAGTATTTAAAAAATTACAATTTTTAACTATAATATTTTTTTCATCACTAAATAAAGAAGAATAACTACATATATTTATTATTTCATCTAATGTAGTATTTTGATAATCTATTATTTCAACATCATCCATTTTTTTAAATATTTTATTTATTTCCTCATTTAAAATATGAAAAGAATTACTAACTATAATATAAACCATTAATAACACCTCAATAAGTATTATATCACTCATCACAAATTTTTTCGACTATATCGACCAATTTTCTATGGACTACATGTCTCAATTTTTAATTTATTATTTTTAATCTTAAACATAATACTTCCATCTTTATCTGTTCTGTATATTTTGGTAATCTTTCGTATTCATTTGATTTAATTTTAAATTCTAATTCTCTAACTGATAAATGTTTATTTATGATAGTCTGAATATAGTAATTCATGGAATCAACTTCTAAATTAAATAATAATCTTAAATGACTCCATGTTAATTGTGTCCACAATGTGGACACTTTTTCTTTTTTGAATACATTATAAAATTGTTTCATTCTGAATAATGTTCTTCGATTATATTTTTTACCAACCTCAACCACTAACTTTTTAGAGTATTCATCTATAATATTGTCTCCATATTTTCCACCAGCTTCATCCAATAATTTACCGATTTCAAAATATGTTATAACTTTGTGTCTTTCTTTTGAATAGTCTTTTACTTTTGAATATACTTCATTATCTATTATTTTATTTTTTATCTCATCATAATAGTTCATATTTACTCCTTTCTATGGTGTACATGATTCTATTTTCAATTTATTATTTTTTATCTTAAACATAATACTTCCTTGCTTGTCAGTTCTATATATTTTAGACTGTTCCAAGTTATTTAATACTTCTTTATTTGGATGTCCATATCTATTATTTTTGCCAACACTAATAATAGAATATCTAGGATTAATCTCATTTATAAATTTTTTACCACTACTTGTCTTAGAACCATGATGTCCTACTTTAAGTACATCAATATTAGTAAGATTATATTTATCTAATATTTCTTTTTCAGTAGTAACACTTGCATCTCCCATAAACATAAATTTATAACCATCAAGTTCTGTATAAATAACATTACTATTATCATTTTCATTATCATAATCTTTAGTCTGTAAGAAATATAATTTATTCTTATCTATATTTAATTCTTTAATGCATGAATGATATTTTATTTTCTTTTTATCTAATACTTTAATTAATTTTTTTTCTAAATCATTAAACTCTCCACAATTAAAAATTACTTTCTCAACCTTAAAATTATTAACTAAGTTAATCGCTTCGCCCATGTGGTCGTAATCTCCATGGGTTATAACCAAATTATTAA